>JBMOMS010000047.1:5932-24014 GCA_049324895.1 Chloroflexota bacterium | reverse complement strand
GCCACTTGTCGGCCTGCTTGCTGGCGTCGCGCTTGGTCTCGTAAAAGTCGCCGTCCTCGCCCGTGGTCTTCTGGCGGATGGCCTGCTCGATGCCATCCTCCCAGGCCAGGCCCAGGTCGGCATACAATTTTTTGAATTCCCCCAGCGGATCGTTGGCCAAATTCTCGAAGATCACCCAGCGCCAGCGCGGATGGCTGGTGAACCATTCCTGGGCCTGGCGGTTGGCCTTGCCCCAGTCCCGCCCCAACTCTTCCACCTTCTCCAGCGGAATCGACTGCACGCCCACGTCATGCTGCAACTGGCGCAGAATGCTCTCACTGCGTCCCGCTGGATGACGGGAAATGTAAAGAACCTTGATGTTCCGCGCCTGGATGATCTCGGGCATCACGTTCAGCAGGGCAATCGGCTTGATGCAGATGACACGGGTGGCCCTGTCTGACTTGAGCGCCGAGCGCAGCAGGATGCAGTTCAACAAATGGACCTTGAACGCCTTCTGCTCATCCGCATTGACGAAATTCCAAAAAAGCATCTGTCGAAAGGGGTGATCCTTGGTGTAATACTTCTTCATCAGTTCCGAATCAGGCTCGTGCAAATAGATCGAAGATCGGCCCATTGCCAGGAATTCGGCCAACATACTGGTTCCGCTGCGGCTCATGCCAAAGATCAGGATCATCTTCTTTCGGCGCAGGAACAGCACCAGGCGCGTGTACAAAGCGATGAAGGCCCTATGCTGGTACGTATTCACCACGAACTGATAGGTCTCCTGGCCGGTAATGTAATCATACATGCTTGTATTTGCTCCGTTCAAAAAAGTCGGTTTCAACCTGTGGTCAAAGCGGTTCGTCTATGCCCCAGGCATCCTGGCTTCGCGGGAAAATTTTTTCCACGCGCCGCGGTGCAGGAAGTGGGCGGATTTCTGGATGGGCAGCGCCTGGACTCGTTTCAACCACTCCGCCTCGGCCTGGTCGGCCCGTTCGAAACACTGGACCGAGAGTTGCCCCCGCTTCGACGGGTCGCCCTGCGTCCCGCTCAGCGCCAGGTGCAGGAACTCGGCCTCCAGCGCATCGCGTTCGCGCCGATAGGCCTCGATGCGGGTGGGGTAATCCTTCAGGACGGCGCGGTGCAATTCCTCGTGCCGCCAGAACAGGGTGTTCGCGTCGTAATGCTGGGTCGGCTCAGGTCCCAGGTCGGGCAGGCCCGCATCCAGCCACACGGGTTTGAAAATGCCCGTGCAGGGCGCGGAGGTGCCTGTCGCAAAAAAGGTCGGCAGGCGCGGGTCGAGATGGGCCGCCAGCGAGGCCGTCGACTGGCTGGAGCGGATCGGGCCCCAGCCCTCGTGCATGCACACGTTCGCGCCCATGATCCCGCGGTCGGGACGCCAGTCCCCGCCCGCCTCGCCGTGATCGCGCAGGTTGTCCAGCACGTGACGGATGGTCAGGAGGCCCTTGTTGGCATTCAGGTTGCGCAGGGAACACGAACGCCGCGAGCGGCTGTCGCTGAATTGGGTGTAGAGCAGGTCCGAGTAGCAGCGCGAAAAATCGAAATCCGCGCGGCCCTTGCACCAGCCCTTTTGCGCCGCAAAGGACACCAGTTCGAGCGAGGCCAGGTCGAAATCATTGCCCAGGGTCAGCACGTTGGAGATGGCGTACACACCGCGCACCCGCTTCGCCGCCCAGTGACGGTCGACGCTTTCCAACACCCAGGCTTCACGCGGATCGGCCATCAGGAAGCTGTTGTGATAATAGAACGGGTGGAAGAAGGAACACCCCCCGCCCTGGCCGTATTTCTCCAGCAGACCGGTGATCACGTCCACGGCCTCACGGGCGGTGGCGGCGCGTTCAAGCGCCAGGCGCAGCAGATCCATGCCCAGCAGGGCAGGCTCCTTTTGCGCAGACACCTTCGAGAAGATGGCCTCGTTGCCGATCACCAGGCCGTGCTCGTTCGCTCCCATCTCCGCGCCCCAAATCCAGAACGGACGCGAGAGCAGCACGGCGTTCGTCCGCTCGACCTGTGGGATTTCGATGTAGGTGCATTTCAAGGGGGAGCCTGCGGCGTGCGTCTGCGCAGGGACATGCTCCAGGTACTGCGCCTCGTTCGCATCGCGGTCCGAGTTCTTGCCAAACAGCATCACACCGTCGGCGGTGACTTCAGGGGTGGCTATGACCGTATCGCAGCACATGCTTCCTCCAGGAATAAAGTTAATTACCGTTCAGCCAACCTTGCGAAGGTTGGTATGCACCCGCGCGGCGGCTGCATCGGCGATCTTTTTTACAGTCACATGCCTGAAAACAGGGTTGACCTTCACAAGGATAAATACAATAAACGTCGAAACTACAACTGCACCCCGTGCTGGTTTGCCAGAATGGACAGCGCCCGCGCCGCCTCGGCCTGCTTCTGGGCCTCGTCCCAACCCAGGGCTTCGCCCACGGCATCGGCCAGTTCCTCCACGCTGTCGCGGGTGAGCCGCCCCAGCATGGCCAGCATCGAACGTCGCAGCAGAAAATCGTCCAGGTGAATCATCTTTTCATTGAGCGCCACGTACGCGATCTCACGGCGGGTGAAATCAGGCAGGGTGCGGATGGCCGCATCCTCGACGCGGCGTGTGAAATCGGCCATGGCCTCCAGGCGGGTTCCGTAGCGCTGGAACAGGATACCCAGGCGTTCCGCCGTCAGGCCCGTCCAGGCGGCCAGGCTATCCAGGCGGCGCTTGACTTCCTCCTCCGTGCGCGGATATGCGCGCCCGCCGCCAATGGGCAGGGTCTCGGTGGATTTCTGGCGCGTCCTGCCCAGGAAAGCCAGGGCCTTGTCCGTGACCTGTTCGGCAAAGGCGCGGAAGGAGGTCCACTTGCCGCCCACCAGCGAATAGATCGGGAAGCTCAATCCCGTCCACTCGCCGCTGATGACCTGGATGCTGTGATCGCGGCTGATCTGGCCGGTGGTCCTGGCCCCGCTGTGTTCGAGCGGGCGCACGCCCGAGAACTTGAACACGATCTGCTCACGCGTAACCTTAATCCTGGGGAAGACGCGCTCGACCATCCCCAGGAAATACCCCACTTCCTCATCGGTGCAGCGCACATCGTCGGGATTTTCGACGGGCAGGTCCGAGGTGCCGATCATGACACGGTCGTAGAGCGGAAAGATCAGCACGATGCGCCCGTCCTGGTTTTCGAAGAAGAACTCGTTCTCACCGATGGCGGCGCGCAGTTCGGGATGATCCAGGACCAGGTGTGAGCCTTTGGTCCCGCCGATGAAGCGCGTGGCGTGGCCGATCTTCTTGTTGACCGCATCGATCCACGGCCCAGCCGCGTTGATGACCAGTTTCGGGCGCACGTCGTAGACCTCGTCGGTCAACTCGTCGCGCAGCAGCAGGGTATCCCCCGCCCCACCGATCATGCTGGCGTAGTTGAGCGCGCGCGCGTTCGGGTTTTCGGCCTCAGCGTCCAGCAGGATTTCGAGCGCCAGGCGTTCGGGGCTGAGGATGGCGCCGTCGTAATACGTGGCTGTGGCCACCACGTCGGGATGCAAGTCCTTCCACTTTGCCAGCGAGCCGGCGCGATTGCGGAAGGTGTGCGGCGGCACGGTGCGCGTCCGCCCGGTGAAGGCGTCGTACATAATCAGTCCCAGCTTGATGATGACCGCCCCGCGCTCGGAGGGTTTATCCAGCAGGCGCAGGAATTTCAGCGGCGCGTTGAGCAGGCCCGAGAAATATTTGAACATCGGCACGGTGGTCGGCAACGGCTTGACCAGGTGCGGCGCATTCTCGATCATGCGGTTGCGCTCCTTGACGGCCTCGCGCACCAGGCGAAACTCACCGTTCTCGAGGTAGCGGATGCCGCCGTGCGCCATGTGCGAAGAGGCGGCGGATGCCCCCGAGCAAAAATCGCCGCGGTCGACCATCAATACGTCCACGCCGTTGAGGGCCAGGTCGCGGAAGGTCCCAATCCCATTGATGCCCGCGCCCACGATCAGCACAGAGACATTCGGGTTGGCTTTCAGGGCGGAAAAAATTTCAGTGCGATTCATATTAAATCCAATCGAATGTGCGGGTGACGGCTTTCTTCCAGGTGGAGTACAGGGCGTCGCGCTGGCCTGCCTCCATGCGCGGGGTCCACTCGCGGTCACGGCCCCAGTTGGCGCGCAGTTCATCGAAGTCCTTCCAGAAGCCGACCGCCAGTCCCGCCGCATAAGCCGCCCCCAGGGCGGTCGTTTCGGCCACCTTCGGACGAATGACGGGCACATCCAGCAGGTCAGCCTGGAATTGCATCAGCAGTTCATTGAAGACCATGCCCCCATCCACCTTGAGCGCGGTCAGGGTCACGCCCGAGTCGGCTTCCATCGCATCCAGCACCTCGCGCGTCTGGAAGGCAGTCGCTTCGAGCGCAGCGCGCGCGATGTGGCCCTTGTTGACATAGCGCGTCATGCCGACGATGGCGCCGCGCGCATCGCTGCGCCAGTAGGGAGCGAACAGCCCCGAAAAGGCGGGGACGAAATACACGCCGCCGTTGTCTGCCACCGTTGCGGCGAGCGTCTCCACATCTGACGATTTCTCGATCAGGCCGAGGTTATCCCGCAGCCACTGCACCAGCGCACCCGAGATGGCAATCGAACCCTCCAGCGCATAGACGGCTTTCTGGTTCCCGATCTTGTATCCCAGCGTGGTCAGCAGCCCCGACTTGGACGGGATGGGCTTCTCACCTGTGTTCATCAACATGAAACAGCCCGTGCCATAGGTATTCTTGGCCTCGCCCGGGGAATAACAGGCCTGGCCAAACAAGGCGGCATGTTGATCGCCCAGGTCGCCTGCCACGGGCACCCCGCCCAGTGCGCCTTTGGCTGTGCCGTAGACCTCGGACGAAGACCGAATCTCGGGCAGCATCGCGCGCGGCACGCCGAGCAGGTCGAGAAGTTCCCCGTCCCAATCGAGCGTTTCCAGGTTCATCAGCAAGGTACGCGAGGCGTTGGTCACGTCCGTGACGTGCGCCCCCGTCAGGTTCCAGATCAGCCAGGTATCCATGTTGCCAAAGAGCAACTCGCCGCGCTCCGCCCGTTCGCGCGCGCCTTCGACGTGGTCCAGGATCCACTTGATCTTCGGGCCGGAGAAATAGGTCGCCAGCGGCAGGCCTGTCTTCGCGCGCAAGCGGTCCTGGCCTGTGCTGAGCGAAGTCGAAGCGCCGCCGCCTTTGGCAAGCTCATTGCAAATTTCGTCGGTGCGCGTGTCCTGCCAGACGATGGCATTGTAGATCGGGCGGCCCGTCTCCTTTTCCCACACCAGGGTCGTCTCGCGCTGGTTGGTGACGCCAATGGCGGCCACGTCCGAGACGTCGCAGCCCGCCTTGTCGAATGCGCCGCGCAGCACGCGCTGGGTGCGTTCCCAGATCTCCAGCGCATCGTGCTCCACCCAGCCGGGCTTGGGGTAAATCTGTTCGTGTTCCTTCTGGTCCACCGCAACCACGTTGCCCCCGTGATCAAACAAAATGCAACGCGTGCTGGTGGTCCCCTGGTCGATGGCAACAACGTATTTGGGCATGTCGGTTCTCCAGAAAGTTGATTTCTGCCTTATTGTAAAACAAAATTCGGGCAAAGAGGAACGGTTTCCAGCGGACCTCCGCAATCCATCCCCCGTCCGGGACATTCTGCTATAAAATAGAAGGGTAAGCCATTCCACAACCAAAAGGAGTTTTTCCATGCACCCCAAAAGCATCGAATTACTGAACAAGGCCGTCGCCGATGAAATGACCGCCGTTCATCAATACATGTTCTTCCACTTTCACTGCGAGGACCAGGGCTACGGCCTGCTCTCCGGTTTGTTCATGAGGACCGCCATCGAAGAAATGAGACACGTGGAACTGTGCGCCGAGCGCATCCTGTTCCTGGGCGGCGAGGTGGAGATGGCCGCCTCGGGCGCGGTTCAGAAGATCCACGACCCGAAGGCCATGCTCGAAATGGCGCGAAACATGGAGGAAAGCAGCATCAAGGATTACAACCGCTGGGCCAATGAATGTTCCGTCCATGCCGACTCGGGTTCCAAGAAGGTGTTCGAAGCCCTCGTGGGTGACGAGGAGCGCCACTACAGCCAGTACGAACTCGAAATGGACAAGATCGCAAAATTCGGCGATCAATACCTGGCGCTGCAATCCATGGAAGGCAACAAAGGCGAAGCGGCCCCGGCGGCATAGTCATCGGTTTGTAAAAAATGAAACATCCCCCACCGTTTGGTGAGGGATGTTTTTTTTGGTAGGGGTATCCAGTAATGATGTGGTGCGGAATGGCATTCCGCATACCGCAATCTGGCGGGATTCCATCCCACCCCACGAAGGCCATTAGGCCAGGTCGAAGCGATCCAGGTTCATCACCTTGTTCCAGGCGGCGACAAAGTCACGCACGAATTTTTCCTGATTGTCATCCTGGGCGTAGACTTCGGCCAGGGCGCGCAACTGCGAGTTGGAGCCGAACACCAGATCCACGCGGGTGCCGCTCCCTTTGACTTCGCCCGTCTTGCGGTCGTGGGCATTGAAAACGTCGGCGGCTTCGGAGGTGGGATGCCAGGCAACGCCCATGTCGGTCAGGTTGACGAAGAAATCGTTGGTCAACTTGCCGATCTGTTTGGTGAACACGCCATGCGGTGACCCGCCGTAGTTAGCGCCGAGAACACGCAACCCGCCGACGAGCACGGTCATTTCTGGGGCGCTCAGGGTCAGCAACTGCGCCTTGTCCACCAGCATTTCCTCGGCGGAGACGGTGTAGGCGGTCTTCTGGTAGTTGCGGAAGCCGTCCGCTTCGGGTTCGAGCACGGCGAACGATTCCACATCGGTCTGGTCTTGCGAGGCGTCGGCGCGTCCGGGAGTGAAGGGCACTTCCACCGCGAAACCAGCCGCCTTCGCCGCCGATTCAACCGCCGCACAGCCACCCAACACGATCAAGTCAGCCAGTGAGACTTTCCTGCCGCCCTTCTGGGCGCTGTTGAAATTCTGTTGAATGCTTTCGAGTGTGGACAGCACCTTTGCCAATTGCGCGGGCTGGTTGACTTCCCAGTCCTTTTGCGGAGCCAAACGGATGCGAGCGCCATTTGCGCCGCCGCGCTTGTCCGAGCCGCGGAAGGTGGAGGCCGAAGCCCAGGCGGTTGAGACCAATTCCGAGACCGTCAAGCCTGAAGCCAGAATCTTGGATTTGAGATCAGCGATGTCTTTAGCGTCGATCAGGGGATGATCCACAGCGGGAATCGGGTCCTGCCAGATCAAGTCTTCGGCGGGGACTTCGGGTCCGAGATAGCGGACTTTGGGTCCCATGTCGCGGTGGGTCAACTTGAACCAGGCGCGGGCAAAAGCGTCGGCAAACTCGTCCGGGTTTGCCAGATAGCGGCGGGAAATTTTTTCGTAGGCAGGATCGAACTTTAGGGACAGGTCGGCAGTAGTCATCATGGGACGATGTTTCTTCGTCGGGTCGTGCGCGTCGACCACCATGTCCTCCTCCTCGACATCTTTTGCGAGCCAGATATACGCCCCTGCCGGGCTTTTAAGAAGTTCCCACTCGTACTTGAACAAAACCTTCAAATAGCCCATGTCCCATTGGGTGGGATTCGGTTTCCAGGCGCCTTCGATTCCGCTGGAAGTGGTGTGGATCCCCACGCCGCTGCCGAGGCTGTTCTTCCAGCCCAGTCCCATCTCTTCCAGCGGAGCGGCTTCGGGTTCGCGCCCGACCAGTTTCGGGTCGCCCGCGCCATGTGCCTTGCCGAAGGTATGTCCACCGGCGATCAGCGCAACAGTTTCTTCATCGTTCATCGCCATGCGGGCGAAAGTCTGGCGGACATCATGTGCGGAAGCGGCAGGGATCGGCTGTCCGTTGGGACCTTCCGGGTTGACATAGATCAAACCCATCTGCACGGCGGCCAGCGGATTCTCCAAATCGCGTTCCCCGCTGTAGCGTTTGTCGCCCAGCCAGGTATCTTCGTTGCCCCAGTAGACATCCTCCTCAGGCTGCCAGATGTCGGCGCGTCCGCCGCCAAAGCCGAAGGTCTTGAATCCCATCGACTCGAGCGCCACGTTGCCAGCCAGAATCATCAAGTCAGCCCAGGAGAGTTTGTTGCCGTATTTCTTTTTGACAGGCCAGAGCAGGCGGCGCGCCTTGTCGAGGTTGACGTTGTCGGGCCAGCTGTTCAGTGGCGCAAAACGCTGGTTGCCGGTGCCACCGCCGCCGCGCCCGTCAGATGTGCGATAGGTTCCCGCGCTGTGCCAGGCCATGCGGATCATCAACCCGCCGTAGTGGCCCCAGTCCGCGGGCCACCATTCCTGCGAGTCGGTCATCAGGTCGGCCAGGTCTTTCTTGACCGCGGCCAGGTCGAGTTTCTTGAATTCTTCCGCGTAATCGAAATCCGCGCCCATTGGGTTGGAGGCGGGCGCGTGCTGGTGCAAAATATTCAGGTTGAGTTGATTGGGCCACCAATCGCGGTTGGATGTTCCCCGGCTGGCAGAGGTCATGCCAGCGTGTCCGGTCACAGGGCATTTGTTTTCTTCGCTCATGTTTTGTTCTCCTTGTCGGTATCTGTTCATTTCCTATGAATACATTGTATAATTTTCGGGTATAGATGTAAAATATAAATATCCTATATCATTCATAGGAAAAAACTATACAAAACTCTAGAGTCGGGCAGCTTGCTGCCCAATGAGCGCCGTTCAATTCCATCATCAGCAAGCTGATGGACTCCAGAAGGAAAACCGACATGGAAATCCACCAACTCACTTACTTTGTGGCCGTCGCCGAACTGGGAAGTTTCAGCCGCGCCGCCGAACGCTGTAATATCGCCCAACCCTCGCTCAGCCAGCAGATCCAAAAACTGGAGGCTGAATTGGGCGAACCGCTCTTCGATCGCCTGACCCGCCGTGTCGTCTTGACCGACGCCGGGCGCAGCCTGCTCCCCCGCGCCACAACCATCCTCGCCGAGGTGCAGGACATCAAGCACGCGATGAAACAGGAAACGGATGTCCGCCTTGGCACGTTGAACGTCGGCTTCATCCCCACCATCGCGCCGTTTGTTTTGCCGAAGGTTATCAAACGCTTCAGCCATGAATTTCCCCAGGCCCACCTCGCCGTCCACGAAGACTTTACCGAGGTCCTCGTCCGCGATTTGGTGGACGGCAAACTGGATGTGGGGATTACCAGCACGCCCATCCACAATCGGCTGATCCGCACCCAGGAATTATTGAGCGAACCGCTGTTGGTGGCTTCCTCCAAAGCCAATGACATCATCACCCGCGCCGACATCCACGTCAAAGAGCTGGACGACTACCCCTTCATCGCCCTCAGTGAAATGCACTGTCTCGGCGAGCAGGTGCAATCCTTTTGCTACCAGCAGCATTTGGAGATGAAGATCGTCTGCCAGACCACCCAACTATCCACCGTGCAAAATTGCGTCGCGACAGGCCTGGGAGTTTCCCTCGTCCCCAGGGCGCTGGCGCTCAACGATAAATCAAAACAAGTGATGTATCGCAGCCTAAGCGATGCCGCGCCGCAGAGAAAAATCGCCGCCGCCACCCACATCGAGCGGACGCAATCCTTCCTCGCCAAAAAGTTCATCGAGATTGTGCACGAGGAATATCCGGTGTAAATCTGGAGTCCAGAAGCTCTGCCTCTGGATTTTCGCAAGTAGAACTTGCGGACTCCACAAAAACAATCCCCGCCTTTCGACGGGGACTGTCCAATTTCAACTTCGTAATCCTACTTTTCCATCTTGGGATTCCAAACTTCCCAGACCTTGCCGACCAACGCGGGGCCGGGCTTGAGCACCAGTTGACCGGGTTCCCAACCGGCCGGCGTTGCCTCGGTGCCCTTGCTGGCGCGCACATGCTGGAAGGCTTGAATCTGGCGGATGGTCTCGCCCAGTTTGCGACCGACGGGCGGGGTCATCACTTCCATCGCCTGAATCACGCCATCGGGATCGATGATGAAGCGTCCGCGCAGTTCGATGCCCTGGGCTTCATCCCAAACTCCGTAGGCGCGGCCAACGTTCCCAGCCTGGTCGGATGCCATGTGGAAGGGCACGCCGCCTTCCACCATTTTGGTCAATTCATGGTCGTTCCACATCTTGTGAACAAAGTGACTGTCGACGCTGACAGAGATCACCTCGACCCCCAACTCCTGCAACTTGCTGTATTGATCGGCGACCGCCGATACTTCGGTCGCTCAGACAAAGGTGAAATCACCGGGGTAGAAACATACTAACACCCACTTCCCGGCAAAATCAGAAAGCTTGACAGGGGAAAATCCGCCCTTATAGTAGGCGGGAGCGGTAAAATCGGGGGCCTTTTGCCCAACACGTGCTGTCATGGTCATCTCCTTTTGTTCGATTGGATTGGATGAGGTCTGGTCGTTGGGCTTGTCGCCGGCCACTGTACCGGTAACGCGCGCGCATCCTTGTGGTTGTTCAGCCATAACGTCTCCTTTCTGGATTGTGGACTCGACCAAATTAATTTTACAGCATGTGAGAAAAAAATAACAGTTTTTTAACCCCGCCCGTTACTTCGTCTCGGTCACCTTGCGGATGCTGCGCGGAGCCTCGGTGTCGAAGCCCTTGGCGCGGGTCAGGTGATAGGCCAGTAATTGCGCCGGCAGGATGCCCACCAGCGGCGTCAGCCATTCGGGCACTTCAACGGGGATCGTGATGGGGGTCTGCGCCAGCGAGAGCGCCTGCTTTGCGTTCGAGATGACCAGCAATTCAGCCAGGATGTCCCGGCGCAGGCGTTTCACCAGGTCGAGCATCGAGGCGAAGACCCTGCCCTGCGGCGCGATCACCATGACGGGGAATCCGCGTTCGAGCATGGCAATCGGCCCATGCTGGAAGTCGGCAGAGGAATACGGTTCGGCCTCCACGTAAGTCAGTTCTTTTAGTTTGAGCGCCCACTCGAAGGCGGTGGCGTAGTTGAATCCGCGCCCAAGCACCACGCACTGGCGCATATAGCGGTAACGCTGGGCAGATTGCTCGATCAGGTCATTTTGCTTGAGAGTCTGCTTCATCCATTTGGCGACCTGGGACAGTTCCTTCCAATCCGTTTTGTCGCCGTTCAATGCGACCGACAACATCGCAATCGTCATCAACTCGGTGGTGTAGGTCTTGGTGGCAGCGACTGCCTTCTCCTCGCCCGCCTGGATGTCGATCACAAAATCGGCGGCGGCGGCCAGCGGCGAGTTCGGCTCGTTGGTGATGGCCAGGGTCGGGCTGCCCTGCCTGCGTCCCTCCTCCAACACGCTGACGATGTCGGGCGATTGTCCCGACTGCGAGATGCCCACCACCAGGGCATTCTTCAACTTCGGCGGCTGGTTGTAATAGGTGAACAGCGAGGGCGTGGCCAGCGCCAGCGGCAAACCATTGCGCGCGCCCCACAGGTAATTGGCATAACGGCCGGCGTTATCCGAGGTGCCGCGCGCGGCCAGGAAGGCATACTGCACATCGCGCTTTTGAATTTCAGCTGAGATGCGTTCGACGTTCCCGCGCTGGGCGGCCAGCAGGGATTGGATGCGCTCGGGTTGTTCGGAGATTTCAGAGAGGAGGGACATGCGTTTATTTTACCCTCTTGACAGGCGCAGCAGAAGGGCCTAAAATAATTTAGGATAGACTAAAATAATTTATAGCCAATTCTAAAAAAATTCCCTGGTGTTGTATGTCCGAAATTCTCACCCAATCCATTCAGGATTACCTGAAACACATCTACGACCTAAGCGCAGACGGCGCGCCCGCCAGCACCAACGACCTGGCTGCCCGCCTGAACGTGGCCCCGGCTTCTGTGACGGGCATGTTGCAGCGCCTCGCCAGCGTCACGCCTGCGCTCGTCAGCTACAAAAAGCACCAGGGCGCCACGCTCACACCCGAGGGCACACGCGCCGCGCTGGAGGTCATCCGCCACCACCGCCTGCTCGAAACCTGGCTCGTCCAGACCCTGGGCTACACCTGGGACGAAGTCCACGACGAAGCCTGCCGCCTGGAGCATGTCATCTCGGAGGATTTCGAGCGCCGCATCGCCGAGGCGCTGGGGCATCCCGACCGCGACCCGCACGGCGACCTGATTCCGACCGAGGATTTGACCATGCCCAGCGAGGATACCCGCCCCCTCTCCGCCCTGCGGACGGGCGAGGCTGGCACCGTTAAACGGGTCAACGGCGCCGACCCGGCCTTTCTGCGCCACCTGCAAGGGTTGGGACTCGTCCCAGGCGCGCAGGTCAGCGTGCAAAATCATTCCGAATTCGACGGCAACCTGACCCTTGAGGTCAACGGTCACACCGCCTTCGTGGTGGGGCCTGCCATTACCAATCAAATCTTTGTGTAACCCCGTGTCATTCTGAGCGAAGCGAAGAATCTCCGCTTTCAAATAGCACCTGGAATGCTTATAGGATTCTTCACTCCCTTCGATCGTTCAAAATGACGCAGTGTAGGCACTCGATGGAAAATTAAAATGCAAACCGAAATCCTCTTTAGAATCGCAATACCAACATTGATCCTGGTATTCGTCGCGCATCGCGGTTATTACGCCAGCAAGCATAAAGAGACTGCGGAAAGCACGCTCAAGAAACGCAAGGAGGGACGGGCATCCAATCTTGCTGGACTATTCGGCCTGCTCGGACTCGCCGCGACCCTTGCATATATCATCCATCCCGATTGGGTAGCCTGGGCTTCGCTTCCCCTGCCCCTCTGGTCGCGCTTGTCGGGATTTGCTCTCATCCTGGCAGGATTTGCCCTGTTGCAATGGTCGCAAAACACGCTCGGCAAAAATTGGAGCGACAACCCGCGCATGATCAAGGGACAGGGCCTTGTAACCAATGGCCCCTACCGCCTCATCAGGCACCCCATTTACACGGCTATTTATCTCATTCTGGGCTCCATATTTTTACTTTCGGCCAACTGGTTCATCGGACTCGCGTGGATTGGAATGAGCATGCTTGAAGTCGAATCGCGCATCGGGTTCGAAGAAAATTTAATGCTCGAATTTTTTGGCGATCAATACAAAACTTACATGAAACGAACAGGACGGCTTTTTCCGCGCCTGTTCCAGAAAGGTTTATAAAATGAGTGAAACTATTTTCCGCATTCTGCTTGCGCTGATCCTGTTTATTGGAATAGGCATTTCAAGTTACTTCCGCCGCAAAGCGGACAAGGACAGCGGTGAAGCCATCTCCCGCAAGGCGGACGGCAGCCTCACGATGAACGTCATCAAGATCGGCGGGCTGATCCTTTGGCTGAGTCCGCTCGCGTATCTGGTCAACCCCGCCTGGATGAGCTGGTCGAAGCTCGGCCTGCCCGAGTGGGTGCGCTGGCTGGGTGTGGGCCTCGGTGTGTTATGCGCCTTCGGGATCTACTGGTTGTTCAGCAGCATCGGCAGCGGCATTACCCCCACCAGCGTCACGCGCAGGGAACACATACTCGTCACCAACGGCATTTATCGCTGGATACGGCATCCGCTGTACACGGTCGGATCGTCCTTCATTGTGGCACTCGGCCTGATGGCAGATAACTGGTTCATCATCCTGATGGCCGCACTGGCATTCATCGCCATGGCCGTCCGAACCCCCAAAGAGGAAGCCAATCTGATCGCGAAATTCGGCGATGATTATCGAAACTACATGAAAACCACTGGCGCATTCCTGCCAAAAATCAAATCATAGAGGCATTCCATGAACCTGCTGTATTGGACAATTCTTGTCATTGCGCTGGCGCTGGTCATCCTCCTGCCGCGCGTGGGGCTGCTGGCCCTCTTCAAAAACTGGCGCGCAACTCATGATCGCGAACAGGTGGAGGACGCGCTCAAGCACCTGCTCGACCGCGAGCAAAGCGGACGCCACGCCTCGCCCGAGTCACTGGGCGGCACGCTCGATCTTTCGCGCGCCAAAGTCACGCGCCTGATCGAGTCGATGGAAACGCAAAGCCTGGTCGAGTCGCGCGGCGCGGAGCTGCATCTCACCGCCGAGGGCGAACGCTGGGCCTTGCACGTCGTCCGCGCCCACCGTCTGTGGGAACGTTATCTTGCAGACGAAGCCCGCATGCCGCTCGGCCAGATCCACAACGAGGCGCACCGCCGCGAACACAAGCTGACCGACGCCCAACTCGACGCGCTGGATGCCGCCCTCGGCCACCCCACCCGCGACCCGCACGGAGATTTCATCCCGACCCGCGAGGGCGCCCTGCCCAAAGCGGAGGGAATGCCGCTGACGGCCTGGCAGACCGACCGTCCCGCCCGCATTGTCCACCTGGAGGATGAACCCGCCATCGCCTTCGAGCAAATCCTGGCAGTGGGACTGCGCCTCGGGCAGACCATCCGCATTTTGGAACGCACCCCGCAGCGACTGGTGCTGAGCGACGGCGAGAACGAGTACCGCCTCGCGCCGACCGTGGCCGCCAACGTGAGCGTGGCCCCGCTGCCCGAAAGCGAACTGCTCAAGCGCGAAGCCGTGCCGCTGATGGAACTGGCCCACGACCAAAAGGCCGAGATCGTCGTCCTCGACGAGGCCGTGCAGGGCTTCACCCGCCGCCGCTTCCTCGACCTGGGCCTGACGCCCGGTACGTTGATCTACCCCGAACTGCAAAACTTCTTCGGCGACCCGCGCGCCTATCGTGTGCGCGGCACGCTCATCGCCCTGCGCAAGGATCAGGCCGCACAGATCTGGGTCAGACCCGTCTCATGATGCACGCGGATGGCACCACCTCCATGATCCTGAATGCGCTCGGCCTCAGCCTGCTGGCCGGCCTGGGAACCGGACTGGGCGGCTGGATTGCCATCCTGCGGCAGCCCGGCAGGCGCACCTTCGGCCTGATGATGGGAATTACCGCAGGCGTGATGATCACGCTCTCCTTCGTCGACCTGGTCAGCCACGCCATCGAAATGGCGGGCGTGTGGATGGCCACACTCGGTTTCGCGCTCGGCGCGAGCTTCATGCTGGCTGTCGACGTGCTGATCCCGCACATCCGCTTCGGCGAGAAGGAATTCGACGGCTTCGGTAAACCCAAACCCGCCGAGGCGCAGCCTGTCGAGGAAGGCCAACCCTGGCGGCGCGGACGGCATCATCGCCGCTGGCGCTGGCGGGGCGAACCGATGCAGATCAAGGACACCGGCCTGTTCAGAACGGGCCTGCTGGTGGCCTTTGGCATCGCGGTACACAACACCCCCGAGGGCTTCGCCGTCGGCGCTGGATATGCGCATGAGCCTGCCTTCGGGTTGTTCATTGCGATTGCCATCACCCTGCACAACATCCCCGAAGGCATTGCCACGGCCCTGCCGCTCTACAAGGCGGGCATGCCCAAGTGGCGGGCGGCGCGCTTTGCCCTGCTCTCGGGGTTGACCGAGCCGCTGGGCGCGCTGTTGGCCATGCTGGTACTGACCTCCTTCGACGCGCTTGTGCCTGTGGCCCTGGCCTTTGCGGGCGGCGTGATGGTCTTCATCACCCTCGACGAACTCATCCCTGTGGCGCGCGAACACGGGCACCAACATTTCACCGCAATCGGGATCATTCTCGGAGCCATCTTTGTATTTTTGCTTTCAGGCATTTTTGGAATATAGCATTGGAAAGGAATGGAATATCCATGACAACACAAAAAACACAACTTCCCACCGAACACTGCGAGACCTGCCCCGCCTTTTATCAACTCGAACAGATGGGCATCAAGGTCGGCGACTTCGAGCGCGTCATCGCGCTGGCGGGCAACCCCAACACGGGCAAGTCCACGCTCTTCAATTCATTGACGGGACTCAAGCAGCACACGGGCAACTGGCCCGGCAAGACCGTCACCCGCGCCGAGGGCGGCTACCAATTTAATAATGTCAAATACAAACTGGTCGACCTGCCTGGCACCTACTCGCTCTTATCCGCTTCGCAGGATGAGGAAGTGGCGCGCGACTTTATCCTCTTCGGCCAGCCCGATTGCACCATCGTTGTCACGGATGCGACCGCGCTCGAACGCAACCTGAACCTGGCCATGCAGGTGATGGAGATCACCGACCGCGTGGTGGTGGCCATCAACCTGATGGATGAAGCCCGCCGCAAGGGCCTGGAAGTGGACGCCCGCTCCCTGAGCCGCGACCTGGGCGTGCCCGCCATCCCGATCACGGCCCGCACAGGCGAGGGAGTCCACACCCTGCTGGGCACGATTGCCGAAGTGATCGAAGGCAAGGTTGCCACCAAGCCCATCCGCGTAAACGGTACGCCCGAGTTCCAGAAAGCGGTCAACGAACTGGCCGCCATGATCGAACAAATGGCGCCCGGCATTCCGAACGCGCGCTGGCTGGCCATCCGCCTCCTGGACGGCGATGCCCGGGTGCAGCAGGCCATCACCAGCGGCGAACTGACCGAGATCGTCGCCCGCCAGCAGCGCGCCGATGTGCAATTCAGCGGAAAGATGTCCGTGGAAGGACGTCAGTAACTCCGATGGTTGAGTAGGGTGGGCACTCTTCCCGCCCGTATCGAAACCATCGGTCAAAGCAAGAATATGTGGTCTCTCCTTACAGGGACTTCGCGGTACGGCGGAAGAACACCGCCTACCCGACCACCTTATGAAATGGATAACCTATGACAACACCCATCCAACCCAACGACATCCTCGTCAAGGCCGAGGCCTTGCGCAATGGTCTCAGCACAGGCTTCCGCGATGAGGTCGTCCGTTCGATGTACGCCGAAGCCGAGGTCATCGCCCGCCGCGCGGTCAAAAGCGCCTCGGATAAAAAATACGACTTCGACCAGAAGGTCGACCGCCTGGTCACCTCGCCGCTAACGGGCCTGCCGCTCATGCTGGGCATCCTGGCCCTCATCATCTGGCTGACGGTCTCGGGCGCGAACGTGGCCTCCGATGCCATCGCCACCGTCCTGTTCACCCTCGGCGACTGGGGCCGCGCCCTGTTCGAAAGCATCAACGCGCCGTGGTGGATCACGGGCCTGCTCTGGGACGGCGTATATCGCGGACTGGCCTGGGTGATTGCGGTCATGCTCCCGCCGATGGCGATCTTCTTCCCCGCTTTCACCTTCATGGAAGACCTGGGCTACCTGCCGCGCGTGGCCTTCAACCTGGACTGGATGTTCAAAAAGGCAGGCGCGCACGGCAAACAATCGCTGACCATGGCGATGGGCTTCGGCTGCAACGCCGCGGGCGTGGTGGCCACGCGCGTGATCGACTCGCCGCGCGAACGCCTGATCGCCATCCTGACCAACAACTTCGTGCCGTGCAATGGGCGCTTCCCGACCCTGATCATGCTGGCCACGGTCTTCGTGGCGGCGGGATTCGGCGGCTTCACCTCCTCGCTCATCGCCGCGGGGACGGTCGTCGGCGTGGTGCTGATCGGCGTGGGCTTCACCTTCCTCATGTCCTGGCTGCTCTCGCGGACAGTGCTCAAAGGCGAGGCCTCAGCCTTCACGCTGGAGCTGCCGCCCTACCGCCGCCCGAATTTCGGGCGCATCCTGTACACCTCGCTGATCGACCGCACCATCTTCGTATTGTGGCGCGCGATGCAGACCGCCGCCCCCGCAGGCGCGCTGATTTGGATTTTGGCCAACGTGCCCTTTGGGGACTCGAACCTGGCCGCCGCCATCGCAGGCTGGCTCGACCCCTTCGGCCTGCTGCTCGGCCTGGACGGCGTGATCCTGCTCTCGTACATCATCGCCATCCCCGCCAACGAGATCGTCGTCCCGACCATGATGATGATGTACATGGGCGCGGGCATGATGGTGGATGGCCCGTCCACAAACGAGGCCATTCGCAGCCTGCTGGTCGACGGTCACGGTTGGACGATGCTGACCGCCATCAACCTGATGTTGTTCGCCCTGCTGCACAATCCATGCGGCACAACCATCATCACGATCTACAAGGAGACCAAGTCTGTCAAATGGGCCACGTTGAGCGTGGTCATCACCTTGGGCACGGCGTTTTTGGTGACCTTCCTGACGGCGACGGTGGCGAGATTGCTGGGGTTGGTGTAGAAGTAATTGGTAATTGGTAATTGGTAATTGATGAACAGGCCGTGTGGAATTCACACGGCCTGTTGTGTTGTGGGTCAAAGATCACGATTTATGGGAGCGGTGTCGCGAAAAATTCGCGCAGGAAGTTTGTATACTCGTC
>JBMOMS010000047.1:0-5832 GCA_049324895.1 Chloroflexota bacterium | reverse complement strand
ATTGGTAATTGGTAATTGATGAACAGGCCGTGTGGAATTCACACGGCCTGTTGTGTTGTGGGTCAAAGATCACGATTTATGGGAGCGGTGTCGCGAAAAATTCGCGCAGGAAGTTTGTATACTCGTCAGCCAGTTTCAGGTAGGGAAAATGTCCCACACCCGAGAGGGTATGGACAATCGCAGTGGGATAGGTTTCCTTCAGTTGCTCGCGCAGGGCCAACTCAACCAGCGGATCGTTGTCCGCTTCGATGATCAGGACGGGGATGCCCAGCGCTGCGGGATCGGGCGCGGTGAACGGGTCAACGACGCAGCGGTAGCGTCCCAGCACCTGTCCCTTGCTCATGCGTCCATGGCCGATTTCCATCAGGAAGGCCAGGGTCAACTCATCGTTGCCCGAGGCGGGATAGACGCTTTCGGCAAAACTGCCGCGCAGGACATCAATCACCAGCCATTCGGGTAGAAAAGGCAGGGCCGTGCCGATGGTCTTGTTCTTTTCGGCGATCAGCTCATTCGGCGGGAAGGTGTTCGAGAAAACGGCGCGCAGCACTCGGTCGGGATGGTTTGCGACCAGGTATTGGGTCAGGTAGCCTCCCAGCGAGGTGCCCACCACGTTGACCGCATCCACGCCCTCGGCGTCGAGAATCCCCAACACGCCCGTGGACAATTCCTCCAGCGAATTCAAGGGCGGATACGTGACCGAGATCACGCGGTAATCCGCCTGCAAAGATTCCATTTGCTGCCACCAGATGTCGTACGCGCCCGTCATGCCATGCAGGAAGAGGATGGTTTCCCCGCCCTGTCCAAAGGATGCGTATTCCCAGGTCACACCCTCCACCTGGATGGATTGCGGCGGGTGCGCGGCGCGGAAGGCTTGCAGGGACGCCACTTTCCCAGGCTCGACCGCGGCATACAGTTCATCGAATGGGACGCGCGGCACGGGCCACAGGTACACGGCCAAAATCACAATCAACAAAACAAGCGGGACAATCCATTTCCAGTTCAGTCGCATGGTCAGCCTCCAGGCCTCAATTTTACACGCCCATCGGGTAAAATTGAGGCATCCCAACCAAGGAGTCATTCATGGATATGCAATATCGCCGCCTCGGGCGCGCAGGCATACAGGTCAGTGTTTTATCGTTCGGATCGTGGGTCACGTTCCACACGCAGGCCGACATCGATTCGGCAGCGCAGATGATGAAGGCCGCCTACGATGCGGGCGTCAACTTCTTCGACAACGCCGAAGTGTACGCGGGCGGCAGGTCGGAGGAGGTCATGGGCGCGGCGCTGAAGGAACTGGGCTGGCGGCGCGGCAGCTACCTGATCTCGACCAAGCTGTTCTGGGGCCTGCACAATGGGCCGAATGAGCGCAACACGCTCAACCGCAAGCGCCTGCTCGAAGGCATCGACGGCTCGCTCAAACGCTTCGGCATGGACTACGTGGACATCGTTTACTGCCACCGCGCCGACCCGAACACCCCCATCGAAGAGACCGCCCGCGCCATGAGTGACATCGTTCAATCGGGCCGCGCCATCTACTGGGGCGTCTCCGAGTGGAGCGCGGACGAGATCCGCGCGGCGTGGAACGTGTGCGACCAATACGGCTGGCACAAGCCCGTCACCGAACAACCGCAGTACAACCTGTTCCACCGCGAACGTGTGGAAAAGGAATATGCCCGCCTGTACGAGGACATCGGCCTGGGCACCACCATTTGGAGTCCGCTGGCTTCGGGCCTGCTGACGGGCAAATACCAGAAGGGCATCCCCGCCGACAGCCGCGGCGCGCTCAAGGGCTACGAGTGGCTGCACAAGGCCCTGACCGACAAGGAACGCCTGGCCGTCGTGGACAAACTCGGCGCGCTGGCAAAGGAACTGGACTGCTCGCTGGCCCAGTTCGCCATCGCCTGGTGCGCGAAGAACCCGAACGTCAGCACGGTCATCACCGGCGCCAGCCGCGTGGAACAAGTCCACGAGAACATGAAGGCGCTGGCAGTCCTGCCGAAATTGACCGAGGATGTGATGAAGCGGGTGGATGAGATTTTGGGAAAGACGGAAGAAGAGGAAGAATAGAACCGAAAGAGACAGTCACCTGCGAGGTGACTGTCTCTTTTTTTGCATGAAATGCGCCACTTTTTTTACAAAAAATGCTACAATGTAGCACAAGATTTCAAATTTAACGTGCTACTTTGGAGGTTATCATGCCCCAGGCGATTCAAACGACCGACCTGCGCCGCCGTGTGCGTGATGTGCTCGAACGGGTGCGCGTCAAGCGCGAGACTTTTATCATCCAGAGCTACAACACACCCCAGGCCGTCATCCTGCCTTATGAAGAGTATGAAGCCTATCAGACCTGGCTGGCGTCCCAGCAAAAGCGGACTGCCTGGCTGGCAGAACTGCGCCGCATCGCCGAGGAGGTGAGCGATTACGCTGCCCTTTCCGATGACCAGGCCCAGGCGCTCATCGAAGAAGCCTCGCAGAAATAATCGTCCATGCGCGCCATCATCGACACCAACCTGCTGGTCAGCTACCTGTTCACCCACCGCGGCCCCATCCAGCAGATCCTGGATATCCACCTTGCCCGTCAGGACTTTACCCTGCAGATTTGCGTCACCCTGCTCGAAGAACTCGAGCGCGTGCTGCAATACGACAAATTGCGCCGTTTCGTCAACGATGAAAACCGCATGCGATTCATTGCCCTGATCGCCTCCCTGGGCGAACTGGCGGATATCCCCGATGCCATTCCCTCGATCCTGCGCGACCCCAAGGATGATTACCTGATCGCCTGCGCCCTGGCGGGGAACGCCGATTTCATCGTCAGCGGGGACAAGGATTTACTGGATGCGAAACTGCCTTTCAAAGTCCTGACTGCATCAAGTTTTCTGGAACATCTTCCCCAGTAAAACAAGAGGCAGTCTCGCCGCGGAAACTGCCTCTCCAAAAACGGGAATGAGCAACTACTATCTATTCCTGGCAAGACTCTACGGCAGAATCTGCAAGTCTGCAGACCACGTATTATTGCCCTCATTACTCTCGTTCACCGTGTTGGCCGAATCGACCACCACCAGGGATGGATAGTTGGCCCAGCCCGCCGGAGTGTAATCGCACTCCAGGATGCGCCCGCCATGCGCCGCCAGGGAAGGGATGTCCCAGGTACAGGCCGGAGCAGGCGCCGAAGTGCTCAACCACCACTGGACCGTGAACGAACCGGAGGGGGCGTCGCCTTGATTGTACGCGCCAATCCGTATGTGGAAGGTTACACCCATGTGCGGAGGCGAGGGCGACCAGGAATATTCACTTACGTATATATCGGGTTTCACAACCACCGTGGGAGGCACATTGGTGGCGGTTGGGGGCACAGCCGTGGGCGGCAACGGCGGCGCAGCCACCACCTGCACCACGGCCGGCAAACAGGAGGCTGTCGTCACGCTTCCCGCAATCCAGGCATGACCACCGCTGGCGGGCGCATACTCGATATACCACCAGGTACTCGCATCATTGCGCCCGGCCACCACCGCCTTTTCCCCGAGAGGCAGATACCCGACCACATTGTAGGCCACATCCGGTCCAGAGCGAACGTTGGCATTGGCGGTCGCCGTCACCGAGGGCACACAGGCAGTGGGAACCAGCGTATTGGTGGGGGATGGGACGGGGGTATCGGTAAAGACGAGGGTCGGCGGCACGGCGGAGCCGGCGATTTCGAGCGCCCTGGCCGCCGCCGTCAACTCAACCGATGTTCCTATCGCGTCCACTCCGGGGGCGGAAGCCGGGTCGGACGGCTGGGCATCTGGTAACGTTCCACTGTTCGTCGGCAAATTACAGGATGCCAGAAACAAGGAAATCACGACAAGAAAAAACAGAACTTTTGTATGCACAACTTTCTCCTCTCTGGTGGCAATTACGTTGCTTCTTCATTTGTGAATTTTTTTCATTATAAATTTCGTACAGGAGCGCACAAGGTACTCATAAGTACCAGTAACTGCAAACGGGTGAAATCTTTATAATACCCACGGTCACGAATTGCGCTTTCCCCTTTCTAAAAAAGCGCAATTCGTGACCGAGTGCGGTATACATTTCAGTTGTGCACGGATTTTTTACCCCCATCCGCGAAAATTCGCGCTTCGAGCATGACCCGCCTGCCCGGGGCGCCAAGCGCCAACATTGCCAGGGAAATCGCAGGAACCATCAAAAGAAAAGACGGGATGTGCTCCCGTCTTTTTCCTTCATTCCTCCTCGCCCGACAGCAGCTTGATCCTTTCCCAGGGCTTGAGCTTTTCGTCCTCGGCCAGCAGGCTCTTCAACTCGTATAACTCGTCGCGCAAGGCGGCGGCGCGCTCGAACTCGAGGTTCCTGGCGGCCTCCTTCATCTGCTTTTCCATTTCGTGGACAACCTGGCGCAGCTCATTGCGCGGCATGGCGTTCTTATCGGGCTTGGTGCGGTACTCACCCTTCATCTCGGCCACGGCCTTCGAGGACATCTCCTCGGTCAGGTCGTGTACGGCCTTGATGATGCTGATCGGCACGATGCCGTGCTCCTGGTTGTACTTCATCTGCTTGGCGCGGCGGCGGTTGGTCTCACCGAGCGCATATTTCATCGAGTCGGTCATGCGGTCGGCGTACATGATGACGCGTCCATTGGCATTGCGGGCGGCGCGACCGATGGTCTGAATCAGGGCCGTACCCGAACGCAGGAAACCTTCCTTGTCCGCGTCCAGGATCGCCACCAGCGACACCTCGGGCAGGTCTAGGCCCTCGCGCAGCAGGTTGATGCCCACGATCACGTCGAATACGCCCAGGCGCAGATCGCGCAGGATGCTGATGCGTTCGAGCGTCTCCACCTCCGAGTGCAGGTAGTGGACTTTGATGCCCAGTTCCTGCATATACTGGGACAAATCCTCCGCCATGCGCTTGGTCAGCGTGGTGACGAGGATGCGCTCACGCTTCTCGACCCTTTGCCTGATCTCGCCGACGAGATCGTCCACCTGGCCCTTGGTGGGGCGCACATCCACCTCGGGATCGATCAGCCCCGTCGGGCGGATGATCTGCTCGACGGTCTGCTCGGAGCGTTCGGTCTCGTACGGACCGGGCGTGGCGGAGGTGTAGATGGTGTAGCCCATCACCCGCTCGAACTCGTCGAACTTGAGCGGACGGTTGTCCATCGCGCTGGGCATGCGGAAGCCGTACTCGACCAGCGTCTCCTTGCGAGCGCGGTCGCCGTTGTACATGCCGCGGATCTGCGGCACGGTCATGTGGCTCTCATCCAGAATCAACAGGTAATCGCTGGGCAGGAAGTCGATCATCGTCCAGGGATGCGTGCCAGGCTCGCGGCGGTCGAGGTGGCGCGAGTAGTTCTCGATGCCCGAGCAGTAGCCGACCTCCTTGAGCATTTCCAGGTCGTAGCGGGTGCGTTGCTCGATGCGCTGCGCTTCGAGCAGTTTGCCCGTTTCCTTGTAATATCTGAGGCGATCCTCCAGTTCCGCTTCGATGTCGACGATGGCTTCCTTCAGCTTGTCGCTGGCGGTCAGGTATTGCTTGGCGGGAAAGATCGAGACTTCCTGCAACTCGTCGAAGATCTCGCCCGTCAGGGGACTGAACTGCATGATGCGCTCGATCTCGTCGCCGAAGAAGGCAATGCGGAAGCCGCGCTTATCTTCATAGGCAGGGATGATCTCCAGCGTATCGCCGCGCACACGGAAGGTGCCCGGGCGCAAGTCCATGTCGTTGCGCTGATATTGCGACTCGATCAACTGGCGCAGCAGCGCATTGCGGCGGTACAACTCCCCCACCTTGAGCGAGACCGTGCCCTTGCCGAATTCCTCGGGCGAACCCAAACCGTAG
>JBMOMS010000046.1:0-3219 GCA_049324895.1 Chloroflexota bacterium | reverse complement strand
TGGCCTTCGAACGCGGCCTGCTGATGCTCTCGTGCGGCAAGTCCGTCATCCGCATCGCGCCGCCGCTCTCCATCTCGAGGTCCGAGGTGGATGAGGGCCTAGCGATCTTCGAGGAGGCCGTGGCCCTGGCCGAGAAGGAAGCCAAGGCTGGAAAGTAAAATAATCGGAAGCGGAGCTTCCGACTCCAACAATGAAACGAGCGGACCCGTGCGGGTCCGCTCGTTTTGATTTGGCGTTCAACGACTCCCGTCGTTGGACTTTATTCCTTCATCTCACACTTGTCGTTCTTGTCGTCCCACACGCAGGCGTAGGAGTTGCGGCGACAGACCGGTTCGTAGACAATCTTCGAGCAGATGTCGACGGGGTCGCTGCACTTTAGGGTGGTGGCCTGCACGGTGACGCAGCCCGGACCGCTCAAGCGCACCTGGCTGGACAGGCAGGCCTTCTGCGCGACGCTATAGGTTGTCCCAGCCGGGCAGGCAGGATAGGCCAGGGCGTTGGCCGCCTGGCAGCACTGGAAGGAAGAGTCGTAGGTGTAGCCCGGCGCGCAGCCCGCATAGGTCGACTGGGCCGCGGCGGGGTTGCTGATGCCGTAGGGAATATCGGCCATGCCGGTCGGCGAGATGCAGGCCCCGAACAGGGTATCGAGATACAGGCCCGCGGGACACAGGCCGTCACTGTCGGCCGCCAGGGCGCAGGTTTTGACCCCGCCGCGGTCGATCAACTTGTAACCCAGGGGGCAGCCCGCCACCCCCACCTGCGAGGCGATGGGCGCATAGATGCACATGCCCGTGGCCGCATCCAGGGTGTAGCCCGGGTCGCAGACCGCCCCGGAGGCGGCGGGAGAGGAAGAGGTGGTACAGGCGGCGTTGCAGACCGTCACCTCCACCGTGTTCTCGTAACTGCGCGGCCCCTTGCAGGTGAGCAGGCGTTTACCGTCCACCAGAGTCTCGATGCAGGAGTAATCGTCGCGGTTGAGTTCATAGACCGCGCCCTCCGAGATGTTCATCGTCACGAAGCCATCCCCCTGGGAGCAATACTGGCCGCGCAAATCGACCGCGGGCAGGGCGCACTCGCCCTGCGGCAGGGAGGACAGGCCGGGCACATAGGGCGTAGCCTGGCAGATGGGCGCCAGCGGCGCAGGCTGGGGCACGGCGCAGCGGAAGCCCACGTCGCGGCGGGTGTTGCCTGCGCCCATGAAGTGGCGCAGAGCCGCGTCCGCCTGGTCGATGTCGGTCTCGAAGCTGGAGCCGCGGATGACGCGGTAGTCGCCGGCGGCGGGTCCCGTGGGATTTTGGGCGGGCGACTCGTTATAGTAAGTTTCGCCGTAGAAATCGTTGACCCACTCGAAGACGTTGCCGGCCATATCGTACAACCCGTACGGGCTGCGCCCATCGGGATAGGCGGTCACATCGGTGGTGTGTTTGATGCAGTTGGCAAAATTCAAAAAGTCGCAGGCCGCGCCATCATTGCCCCACGGGAAGATTCCCGCCTGGGCGCCGCGCGCGGACTTTTCCCATTCAGCTTCGGTCGGCAGTCGGCCTCCGATCCACTGGCAGTAACCGCTGGCCTGATCCCAGGATACGCCCACCACGGGGTGGCTGTTGTATTCCGGGTTGGTGTATTGCGGCGCGCCCAACTCCTGGGTGGGAGGCGTACACGCGCCCGCGGCCACACATTGGCTGTACATGCCGTTGGTCACCTTGGTCTGCTGGATCCAGAACGCATCCAGGTAGACGGTGTGCTGGGGCGTGGTGCCCGAAGCGTTCCCCATCAGGAATTCCCCGGCCGGAACGAAAGCCAGCACAGAGGTATCCATCCACTTCATGGCCGCGCCCGCCTGCGGACCCGCCAGTGAAACAGGCGCCAGCGTCGGGGTGGCGGTGGGTGGGATGACAGCCGTCGGCGGTTCGGTGGCCGGCGGAAGCGTGGGCGCGGTCGTCGGGGTGGCCGTCACCGCAGGAGCGCAGGCCGCCAGAAGCAGCACGGCCAAAACCACGAGAAGCGTCCAATTCGATGCTTTTTTCATTCAGTCTCCTTTTGACGTCCATTATTATAATGCAAGCCGCACATGTCGGATTTTCGTCGCCGCCAGATATGGGGGGAGGATATAATCGAAGCATGGATATAGCCTCCCTGACTTTGACCCAAGCCCAAAATGCCCTCGCCCGAGGGGATTTTTCCGCGCAGGACCTGGCCCAGGCCTGCCTCCGTCAAATCGAGCGCCTCAACCCGACGATCAACGCCTTCCTCACAATCCTCCGCCCTGAGCAGAACGGCGAAGCCGCGCAGTCAGAGGGCGCATTATCAGGCCTGCCTGTGGCCGTGAAGGATTTGTACTACACCGCAGGCATCCGCACCACGGCGGGCACGCGCTTCTTCGCCGACTTCGTCCCCGACGAAGACGCCGTGGCGGTGCAAAGGCTCAAGGAGGCGGGCGCGGTCCTGCTCGGCAAGACCAACACGCACGAGATCGCGCTGGGCGTGACCAACGTGAACGCGGCCTTTGGAAATTGCCACAACCCGTGGGACCTGAATCGCATCACAGGCGGCTCCTCGGGCGGGAGCGCGGCGGCGGTGGCCTGTGGCATGGCTCTGGCGGCGCTCGGCACCGACACGGGCGGCTCGATCCGCATCCCCGCCTCGTTGTGCGGCGTGGTGGGACTCAAGCCCACCTACGGACGCGTCAGCCTGCGCGGGGTCTTCCCCCTCTCGTGGAACCTCGATCACGCCGGGCCGTTGGCCAGGTCCGCGCGCGATGCGGCCCTGCTGCTGCAAGTGCTGGCGGGCTACGACGAGCTTGACCCGGGCTGCGTCAACGTTCCCGTGGATGATTACCTGGCCCACATTGACGCAGGCGTGCGCGGCTGGAAGATTGCGTTCGCCGTCGGTGAATTCATCGAGGCCACGGAACCCGAGGTGCTGGCCTCGGTGCGCGCGGCAGCGGAGCTTTTCCAATCCCTGGGCGCACAGGTGGAGGAAGTCGACGTTAAGTGGCTACGCGAAGCGGCGCTGGCAAACTCGCTCATGACCCAGGCCGACGGCGCCACCTTCCACCGCGAGAGATTGAAGGAACATCCCGAACTGTTCGGCGAGGACATCCGTCAGCGGCTGGAGATGGGCGCGGGCTACAGCTCCAGCGAGTATGCGCTCGCGCGGCGGAAACAGGCCGAAACGCGCAGGCTGGCCGAGGTCTTCTTCCAAAGCTATGACGCCCTG
>JBMOMS010000045.1:0-24307 GCA_049324895.1 Chloroflexota bacterium | reverse complement strand
CTTCTTTGGCATCGTAACCCGCGCCAGGAAGGTGCCGAACGAGGGCTCCTCCGAATGGTAAATGTCCGCGTTCACCTGGCGATACAAATGCCGCGCCGACAGAAAACTCGACGGCTCGAAGCCATACACCTTGATCCCATCCAGCACCTCGAAGGGCTTCTGATCGCCGCGCCGCGGGATGATGGCGCACACATCCACGCCGCGCCGCGCCAGTTCCCGCCCGATCGTGCGCGTGGCGCGCCCAAAGCCGCCGTATTTTCCCCAGGCGAAAATTTCAACAGAAACAAAACAGATCTTCATAACCCTATCCGATGATTTAGTTTGCAGACCTCGGAAGCCTTGAAGACTTCCGAGGTCATAAGCCAAAAAATTATATCCCAATATCGGGTAGAATCCCCGCCATGCGTTTGCACCGATTGACGCTCGCCCTGCTCCTGTTCCTGACCGCCTGTGGAACCAGCGCGCCTGCCCCCATCCGCATCCACATCCTCGATGGCGGACAACTGCGCATCCTGCCCGCCGCCCCGGGCACACCCGCAGATTGGTTCATCCAGGCTGGCATGATCTTCGGCCCCAACGACCGCGCCCTGCTGAACGGGACGCCCGTCCCAATGAACGACCCTGTACCGATGGCTGGCCCCGTGACCCTGCAGCTCGTCCGCGCCCAGACGTTGACCCTGGTCACGCCCGAGGGGACGCGCGCCCTGCAAAGCTCCGCGCCGACGGTGGGCGAGGCGCTACATGAAGCGGGCATTGCCATTCGCGCCAGCGACTTCCTTGACCCGCCCGCCACGACGCCCATCACGGGCGCGCTGACCGTCACGTACACGCCCGCGCGCGAGTACATCGTCAGCGTGGGCGGGCAGACCCTGCGCATCCACTCCTCCGCGCGGACGGTTGGGGCGGCCCTGGCCGAAGCGGGGATTCCGCTGCTCGGACTGGACTACAGCCTCCCGTCGGAGAACGAGGCGCTCCCAGTCGACGGGCAAATCCGCGTGGTGCGCGTCAGCGAATCGGTCGTGCTGGCCCAGAAATCCATTCCATACGAGACCGAGTTCATCGCTTCCGCCGATGTGCTGCTCGACCAGCAGCAGGTGCTCGAACCAGGCCTGGCGGGGCTGAGCGTCAGCCGCGTGCGCATCCGCTACGAGGACGGGCAGGAGGTTGCGCGCCAGGCCGAAGCCGAGACCCTCGTCCGCCCGCCGCAGAAGCAGATCACGGGCTTCGGGACGAAGGTCGAGATCAAGACCGCCATTGTGGACGGGGTGCAGATCGAATACTGGCGCGCCGTACAAATGTATGCCACGGCCTACTCCCCCTGCCGTTCGGGGACGAGTCAGTGCTATCCCTTCACGGCCAGCGGCAAGCCCGTCAAACACGGCGTGGTGGCGGTTATCTCCTCCTGGTACGCCGCCATGCGCGGACAGCCCGTCTACATCCCCGGCTATGGCCGCGCCACCATCGAAGACCTGGGCGGCGGCATCCCCGGCCGTCACTGGATCGACCTGGGATACACAGACAGCGAGTACCAGTCCTGGGGCACCTGGGTGACGGTTTATTTCCTGACCCCCGTGCCGTCCTCCATCGTGTATGTGCTGGATTGAATGACGCGACAGCAGAAAATCATCCTGGCGGGCCTGGCCCTGGCAGCCTGCATCCTGGGCAGCCTGGCGCTCCTGGCGGGCGTCTTCACCTACCTGAGCTGGATCCGCAAGCCGCTCGGGCCTGCGCTCGCGACCTACCCACCCAGGACACTGCCCGCCACCTGGACCGCCGCGCCCCTGTCCGCGTTCCCGACCTTTACGCCCACCGTCACCGCCCTGCCGGGCCAGCCGCCCACCGGGCAAGCCCTCCCCACTGAAACCGCACTGGCGGCGCCCCTGCCCACCGAGACACCCGTTTCCAGCCTGGCGCACTGCGGCGGCCCGAGGGTCATGCACCTGCTGCTGGTCGGCTCGGACCAGCGCGGCGACAGCTACGCCTACGGCCTGGGCGACGTCATCCGCCTGGTGCGCATCGACTTCGTCGTCCCCAAAGTGACCGTGCTGGAATTTCCGCGCGACCTGTGGGTGCAGATTCCCGACATTGCCGACAACCTCAACGGTCAGGATCACGAACGGCTCAACCAGGCCTACCTGTACGGCAACCCGGGCTTCGGCTACACCGACGATCCCGCCCAGGGGCCGGGACTGGTGGCGCGCACCCTGGCGCTCAACTTCGGCGCGCAGGTCGACCACTATACCGCGGTCAACATGCGCACCTTCGAGAAGATCGTCAACGCCGTGGGCGGCATCGACATCTACCTGCCCGAAACGATGAACTTCCTGACCGCCGACACGCCCAAGCCGCAGCGCATCATCCTGCCCCAGGGCTGGAACCACCTCAACGGCAGCGAGGCGCTCTGGCTGGCGCGCCTGCGCGAGGATGGCGTCTTCGAACGCGCCGACAGCCAGGACCAGATTCTGTGCGCCCTGCGCAAAAAACTGACCGAACCCGAGGTGCTGCCGCGCATCCCGCAACTGATCCAATCCTTCCAGGACAACATCCAGACCGACCTGAGCCTCGAACAGATCGGCCAGTTGGCCTGCCTCGGCCCGCTGCTCGACCCCGCCAACGTGGTCTTCGTCAGCTTCCCGCGCGAGGAGTTCAAACAATCGAAAATCTTCGACCCTGTCTTCAAGAAGAACGTCTTCATCTGGAACGCGGATTTCGAAGTCCTGCGCGAGTACACCGCCCGCTTCCAGGCGGGTGAATGGCCCGCGCCCACCTTCCCCGGCCAGCCCCAGATCCAGGACCAGATGAATTGCCAATGAACCTCACCGACCTGCCCCCGCTCGACATCCCCGCCCTGCTCAAACGCCACGGCCTGCGCGCCGACAAACGCCTCGGCCAGAACTTCCTGGAAGATGCCGAAGCCCTCGAAAGCATCACCCGCGCCGCAGACATCCGCCCCGACGATACCGTGCTGGAGATTGGCCCCGGCCTGGGAAGCCTGACCCGCCGCCTGGCCGTCTCCGCCAAACAGGTGGTCGCCGTCGAACTGGACCCGAACCTGCTCCCGCCATTGAAGGCGGTCCTGCGGCCCCACGCCAACGTGCGCGTCATCCAGGCCGACATCCTCGACCTGGCCCCCGAGGAGTTGGTCGACCAGCCCGGTTACCTGGTCGCGGCCAACATCCCGTACTACATCACCTCGGCCATCATCCGCCACCTGCTCGAAAGCGGACGAAAACCGCGCCGCATCGTGCTGACCATCCAAAAGGAAGTGGCCGAACGCATCTGCGCCAAACCGGGCGACCTGAGCCTGCTGGCGCTCAGCGTGCAGGTCTACGGCCAGCCGCGCATCGCCTCGAAGATCCCGGCCGCGGCCTTCTTCCCCGCCCCCAGCGTGGACTCGGCGGTGCTGGTCATCGAAATTTATCCCGAGCCGCTCATCCCCGCCCAACTGCTGGAGAGCTTCTTTCGACTCATCAAGGCAGGCTTCAGCCAGAAGCGCAAGACGCTGCGCAACTCGCTGTCCGCCGGCCTGCACATCGCCCCCGCCCAAACCGAGTCCATGCTGCGCGAGGCGGGCATCGATCCCATGCGCCGCGCCGAGACGCTCAGCATCGCCGAATGGCAAACGCTGGCCCGCTTGCTCACGGCGAATAAGTAATCATCGGCCTTCCCATCCCGCTGCTTCCATGCAATGCCGCAAAAAAAATAGGCCCGACGGGCCTATTTCATTTCCACACTCAAACGGGCCTGCCGCCCGTTCCTTCGCAGGTCGCGGTAATTCCACAACACCTGCCAGATGCGCACCGCCGCCTCGGCCTGTATCTTGAAGGACATCTTCGACTTGCCCCAACGCCGATCCGCGAAGTAGATGGGCGACTCGCCGATGCGGTATTCGACGCAATGCGCCAGATAGATCATCTCGACCAGGAAGATGTAGCCGTTGGCCTGGATGCGGTGCAAAGGCATGCCTTCGAGCGTGGCGCGCCGCCACATGCGATAGCCCGTGGTCACGTCGCGCAAGGGCAGGCCCAGGATGGTGCGCGCGTAGAAGTTGCCAAACGCGGAGAGGGACTTGCGCCACAACGGCCACTGCCTGTCGACGGAGCCGCCGTCCACATAGCGGGAACCCAGCACCACGTCCGCGTTTTCGAGGCGTTTCGCCATATCCACCAGCGCGGCGGGATCGTGGGAAAAGTCCGCGTCCATCTGGACGATCACATCCGCCCCGCCCGCCAGGGCGATCTGGATGCCTTCCAGGTAGGCGGAGCGCAGGCCCAGCTTCCCCGCGCGGTGATGGACGCGCACGCGCGCATCGGCGGCGGCCAGGCGGTCGGCCACCTGGCCCGTGCCGTCGGGACTGTGATCGTCCACGACCAGCACGCGCACATCCAGCGGAAGCGCAAATAAAGCGGAGACCAGCTTGGGCAGGTTCTCCGCTTCGTTATAAGTTGGGGTGATGACCGTAATCTTCAAATACGAACCTATTTCTTCTGACGCAAAAACTCCACCTTGAGCTTGCCCTGGCCGTCGAATTGCACGGAGGCCAGATCGACTTCGAACATCCGCACTGCCAGGCGGTTTCCGCGCTTGGTGGCCTGTTCGCGGTCCTTGATGGGATAGAAGTAATCCAGGGATTGTTCGAGGCGGGACCGCAGGCGGTCATACAGGCCGGTCAGGTTGGCGGCCGGCACGATCAGCACAAAGTCTGCAGAATTGAGATGCCCCAGGAAGTCCTCCGAGCTGCTGGCTTCGCGCAGGGTGTTGGTAATCATCACGCTGACCGCGCGCAGCACATCGTCCGAAGCCACGAAACCATAAGCCTCACGGAAGGCGTCCATGTTTTGGAGCGACACCAACAGCACACCCGACAAACCGCTCTCCTGGGCCGCTTTCAAGTGCTCGTCCACCAGGGGGCCTTCCGGCAGCCCGCTGACCGGGTTGGTCAGGGACCCCTGGCTCATGCGCTTGAGAGCGTTGCGCACGCGCAGGCGCAATTCCTGCACGTCGAAGGGCTTGGTGATGTAGTCGTCCGCGCCCAGTTCCAGGCCTTGCAGGCGGTCGGCGCGTTCGCGCTTTTCGGTCAGGAAGATGATCGGGATGTCCTGGGTGCGGCGGTCGCCGCGCAGGCGGCGGGCCACCTCATACCCATCGATGTCGGGCAGGCGAATATCCAGGATGACCAGGTCTGGGTGGACCGTCTGCGCAGAGCGAACCCCGTCTTCGCCCCAGTTGACTGTGAACACCTCATAGCCCTGAACGCGAAAATACGCGTTCAGCATCTCAGCCACGTCAAGATCGTCTTCGATAATGAGAATTTTCGGCTTGACTTCGGTCATGTCTCCGCCTAGGAGATGGGTTCTTTTTGGACGATGAACTCACACACGCTGTCGCCGACCGCCACGCATTTCGATTCGTTCACGCGGAATTCATTGCCGCCCGAGACCCATTTGAGGGACTCTTGCAACAGACCGGTCGAGATGAAGCACACGGGCTTGTCGACGCCGGTGCGGCCCCAGCAGCACGGGCACTTATGGATGGTCCAGATGAACTCGTTGTCCTTTTCCTCGACCGTGGTCACCTGGTCCGACAATTGCGTAAAGATCTTGGCGAAGGCGGGCAGCCCAATCCGCAGCTTGGATTGCAGCGGCAGGACCGCAAAGGCCAGGTCGGCCGCGCCGGCCAGGGCGCCGAAGTTCTTCAATCCATCCGAGAATGTGGCGCGCCCGGCCCGCAGAGCCAGGCCGCGTCCGCCGCGGGGTCCGTACATATCCTCCAGGGCCGTGCCAATGGCCGACAATTCGGCAAAATCGAAGCCCTTTTCGAGGTTATCCGGCGGATAACTTTCCAGGTAGTTCGTCAGTCCGGCCAGGTTCAGGATCGCATTCAGGCCGTTCTTGCCCATCACCTCTTCGAGGGACTTGATGGTGATCAGGCCAAATTTATTGGGATAATACAGGCCGCTTTTTTGAACGGGACTCATACCGCCTCCACTAGATTAACTTCGCCAGGTCTTCGGTGGCGCGGCGCATATCGAGGAAGATCAGGCCCAACTTGGCCTGCTCACGCGCCAGAGCGGTCAATACAGCTTCCTGCCCGACCGACATCAGGACGACATACCCATTATCTCCCTTGATATGCACCTGTTCCAATGACCCGCGTCCCAATTCGGAGGCAATCCGTTCGCCGAGGGAAAGCATGGCGGCGGACATGGCGGAAACGCGGTCCTCCTCCACGCCATGCGGGAGCGCGGAGGCAATACTCAAACCATCCACACTGACAACTGCGGAGGCTTCGATATCCGGGGATGAAGCCTGCAACTCGCGCAGGCGATCCACCATTTGTTGGGTGCGTGACTTGGACAAGCCGGCTCTCCTCAAAGGAAAATTACGCCTGGTACGTTACAATTTCGGCGCAAAAAAATGGCAAGGCTAGATAAATTTAGCACATGGCCTAGATTGTGTCAAGTTACGCATTGCAGGTCTTTTCAAATTAGTAAGTATTTCATACAAGGAACTTCCCCAGCCAACCTTGTGAAGGTTGGTTTGCGCCGACAAAACGGCTGCATTTGCGACTTTTGTCGCAGCAACAAGCCTCGAAGCGATATAGCCGGTATTTCATACATGGACATTGTCCCAATGTGCGGAATCGGCAGTCTGTGCGTCTGGGGGAGGGCCACCGCCCGCCCGCAGGAACCGGCTGCCGGACATGCTATAATTTCGCCGCGTTTCGAGGTCTCTCATGAAAAAAATCCTGTATTTCCTACTCGGTTCAGCGCTCCTGGTTTCCCTGCTTCCCTCCCGTCCCGCCCTGGCGCAGGATGCGGTCCCGCCCGAGCCGGACAGCGGCTCGGTGGTCTGCCCGCCCGGCGTGTACCTGGCCGCTCCCGATGACTGCCTGCCCCTGGGCCCCTCTGCCTACCTAACCGACCTGGCGCGGCAGGGCATCACCGTTCCCCTGCGTCCCCTGCCCGCCTTCAAGCCGGACGCAAGCCTGGCCCAGCTCCCTTATCGCTACTTCCACCTGGACCCGGAGCACTACGTGCCCGTGTACAGCGCTCCCGGCGAAACCGGGTCGGGCGGGCAACAATTCATGCCCGGCTTCGTGTACGTTTCCTACGTCGACCGCGTGGAACAGGGCGGCGTGTACTACATGCTCCAAAACGGCGGCTGGATTCCCGGCAAGGGTGAGCGCATTTCCATGCCCGAGTTGTTTCCCGGGCTGCAATTCAAATCCACGCCGCGCAACTCCTTTGGCTGGCCCTTCGAGCAGATCCCCATTCGCAGCGCCCCCGGCTACAACGCGCCCGATACGGGCAAACAGGCCTTCCCCTACCAGGTGGTGCAAATCTTCGCCACCCAAAACGTGGACGGCTCGGACTGGAACATGATCGGCCCGAACGAATGGGTCGAGGCGCGCAAGGTGGCGCAGGTGGTGGTCAACACTGCCCAGCCCCAGGGCGTGACCAACGGCCGCTGGATCGAGGTCAACCTGGCCGAGCAGACTTTGTCGGTCTACGAGAGCCAGCGTCTGGTCTTCGCGACCGTCATCGCCAGCGGGTTGGAACCCTTCTGGACACGCCCGGGCCTGTTCCAAATCCAGCAGAAGAAGGAAACCGAGACCATGCGCAATAACGATCCCTCGGATTTCTATTACCTGGACAACGTGCCCTGGACGATGTACTTCGACGGCGCGCGCGCGCTGCACGGCGCCTACTGGCGCACCCGCTTCGGGTATCCCCAATCGCATGGCTGCGTCAACCTCTCCCTGGGCGATTCGCACTGGATCTTCAATTGGGCCGTGGAAGGCGACTGGGTCTACATTCACGATCCCTCCGGCCTGACTCCCACAGATCCCGCACTGTATCAGGGCGGAGCATATTGACAAGAGCAAGGGTGCATGATAAACTATCGCCCGCTCGACAAACAGAAAGAATGACGAGCCACTGGTCCCGTGGTGTAGCGGCTTAACATGCGGCCCTGTCAAGGCCGAGATCGCGGGTTCGAATCCCGTCGGGGCCGCCAGTAATAGGCGGTTTGCTTCATCAAGAATGTTGAAGCATGAAGAACACTCCGAACATGGAGTGCAGGCAAGTGAAAAAACCGTACTATAAAATCGCCCCTGCTGTCGCAGGGGCGATTTTGTTATGCCGCACTCGAGCAAACCCATGTCCGGGCGGGGGTCAGCCTTCCTTGACGGCCTTGCTGACCTCCCAGACACAAGCCGGGTCGCCTTTGGCGCGACAGGCGGTTTCGACCACCTGGTGTTCCTTGCCCGTCATCCAGCGCACACCCTCTTCGAGGTTGCCGGTGAAAATGGTGCAGATGGCTACATCGGCCTGTTTCCCAGCGCACATTGGACAGGCTTTTGCGATGTAAGCGACTGTTTCACCCCGGTCCTCGATGGAGAGATCATAATCTTCGCCAATGGATTCTCCCAGCTTGCGAAAGCCGCTTTGCATATTTTCCATGCCCAGCTTGAGTTGCTGACCGATGGGTAGCAGTTTGAGCGCAAGCGACCCGGCCACATTGAAGAGCGCGCTCTGTTTTTCGATGGCCATCTTGCAGCCCAGGCGGCCAATCCGCAGGGTCATGCCGCGGGCGGCCCGCCCATAGAAGGTCATGAGCGCCGCGCTGAGGGATGAATACTCACCCGTGGTAATTTGACTGTTGAAGTTGAATTCTTCCGGAGGATAATTATCGATGAACTTTTCCAACCCATTTTCGCGCAAGACAGTGGACAGGCCCTGTTTCCCCACGACTTCTTCAGCAGCCAGCAATTGCCAGCGCATATAGGCATCCGCGATGTGCAAGTCAGCGACCGGGTCATGGGCGGATTTGGGTTTGATTTCCATTTGGTTTCTCCATGCAAAGGTTGATATGAGGGGAATTTGAATCCTGTGCAGCACAAGCCATATAATTGCGCGCATCGATTGTGCTTATTTTAACAAATCAAACAGGGCGCAAGGTTATCGTTTGATTAACGTTAACCTGCCCCGCTTGAATCGCCACCCGCGCCGCCTCCATCCGCGCTGCCGCTTGCGCCGGCAGAATCGGCAGCGGTCATAACGGCCAGCATGGCGCTGATATCGCCATCGCTGCCGGCAAGAGACTGAAACCAGGCTGGGAGCGGGACGCCGCCCAACCGCTGGAAAGTCCCGGCCCAGGCCGCGCCCAATCCAAAGACCGCCGCAAAGGCCAGGTAACGCTCGAACGTATCAGGGCGAATCGCAGGTTCCTTGCCCTGGCTAACCTGGTCAAGATACGCGTGAAAACCCTTCCAACGGACTTTCTGTTCTTCGCCCGCGGGGGTAAGTTCGGAGTAGGTCGTGGCATGGATGAGCAGGGGGATGGAGAGGAAGAAGACCCCAAAGCCCAATCCCGCCAAAATCACCGCGAGCGGGGCAAGGAACGACGGCTGCATGAGCGTCACCCCAGCACCAACCGCGCCGATGATAAACAGGATCAGGCCTCCCAACAGGAACAGGAAGCCGGCCGCAATCAGCGCGTTGCGTTTCTGCTTGCGCTGCGGGTCGAACCAGCCGCGCTGGATGAGTTCCTGTTCGAGCGCCTGGTCGAACGCAGACGACTGATACGCCATGCGGTTGCCCACTTCTGCCAGGCTGACCTGGGAGTGGCCGGGTTGAAAGGCCAGAGCGAGCAGGGCTTGTTCGTGCGGACGGAGATCCAGTCCGGCCGAGGTGCGCTCGAGTAGATAATTGGTCGTTCCCCAATTCCCTTTTTCTTCGCGAAGGGTGAGAGCGCCCCGCTGGGCCAGGTCGAACAGCGTGCCGACAAAGTTTTGTGAAAGGCCGGTCAGTTTGCCGGCCAGCGCAGGCGGCAGGTCGGCGGGCGGGTTGGGAAGAACCATTTGAGGCGGGGGGTTCAGTTCGCGGCGATTGGCGCGGATATACGTGAACAAACCGAGGCCGCCCAAAAGCAGGGTCGCCAATCCGCTCAGGAAACCCAAAGGCAGGATGCGCGCTGCAGCGGCAGATTCCGCCTGTTCCCGCGCCTGCCATTGCGGAACTGACTGCGCCAGGCTGTGGGCGGGGAACCTGGCGGTCAGGGTCACCCTTTCATCTTCGGCGATATCGGTTGCAGTGAGCCGCACCCCTACATCGGTGCGAACCAGCTCGAAGTCACGATCGAGTGAGGGCGCTTCGAGCGGCAGGACGCCGTCGGCATAATTCAAATGAACACTGAAGTTTTTGATTGCATAGCCGTGGTCTGCTGGGACGACATCCCGCTCCAGGATGTCCTCTGCGCCGGTGCCGAGCGCACCTGCCAGTTTGTAGCGAACCGAAAATATGTGAGTTTCATCGGAAAGGGGCGCAAAATGCCAGGTGACTTTGAGCGGATCCCCGTTTTCCACTTCGACTTGCCCGGCCTCGGCTCCCTGGGAGAGAGGGAGGCCATCCAGGCTGGCATCGAGGAAGGTGATGCCGTCGGTGTTTTTCCAGGAGAGATGGCGATATACATAGGTGAAGGGCCCACCCTCGAAACGGAATTCGACCGTTTCGGTGACCGTCAGGTCGCCGCCGGGTTGCAGGTCGAGTTGGACATCGAAGCGTTCGGCGTGGTAGTCCTTGCCGGCCAGGGCCGGGGCGGGGGTCAGGAGCGAAAACAAAACCACCAGGATCAGCAGAAAAAGTCTCTTGGTCATGGGTTCCTCCATGTAATTCTACGCCCGGCTGCCTCATCGGTTGGCGCTCCTGTCTGTTGTTTACCAATCGTTAACCATGCATAAACCCGCAGCGCGGCTTCCAAGTCACAACCCAATGACGACACAAATATTGAGCGACAAAACCTTCGCAGTCGTGAGTGTTTCCCATGAGGGATACTTTTTTTCGCGCCAAACGGCAAGATCCCCAGCGCCGTCCTTCAAGGAGATTTGGAGCTGAAGTTGCCTGAAAAGGCCATGACCTGGTTGCGCCCGGCTTGTTTGGCCGCATACATGGCCTGATCGGCTTGATTGATCAACGCTTCGAGGCTGTGAGAATCTCCGGGCTTCCATACTGCCACACCGATACTAACCGTAAAGGTGACTTTCCCGGTGGGAGCTTCCAGCACAAGTTGCCGCACCCCCGTCAACAAACGCTCTGCCACCAGCAGTCCGGTCTCCAGCGTGGTTTCAGGCATCAGGACGATGAATTCCTCGCCGCCATAACGCGCCAACACGTCCACCTGCCGCAGGGAAGCGCGTAAAAAAGCGACCAGGTGGATGAGCACTTCGTCCCCAACGGCATGACCATGCGTATCATTAATCGCTTTGAAATGATCGGCGTCGAGCATGATGACCGTTATGACGCGCCGATATCGCCGCGCCTGTTTCATGACCTGTTCACCCAACAGCCACAGGTGGCGACGGTTAAAGGCTTCGGTCAGGGGATCCGTAATGGCCAGCCAATGCAAATTCTCCTCGGCCTGACGGCGCGCCCTGATCTCGAGTTGCAGCTGACGATTGAGGGTCTCGGATTTTTCCAACGATTTCGTCAGGGCCGACGTGCGTTCATCCACCAATTCCTCCAAACGGGTGCGATGCAGGAGCAGTTCCTTTTCAACCCGAAAGCGTTCCTCCAGCTCGCGTTGGACCGCCTGGTGCAGGCGGGCGTTGGTGAGGGCGATGGCTGCATGGTGGGAAAATTCCTGCAAATTTTCAGCATCCCTGAGATCGAAGGCCTGCGGGGTGGCGCTCAACACGCTCATGAAACCGATGATGCGTTCCTGCGCGCGGATGGGGGCGCCGATATAGGACCGAATCCAAGTGTGTTCCGGCCGGGAGTACACCCAAGCCGCATCCCGCGTGACATCGGGAATAAGCAGGGGCTGGCCGCTTTCGATCATACTGCGCAGGCCGGATACTTCCATCACGTTCAAGCGGATGGTGTCGAGCGTTTGTTGGGTGCCGAACCGTTCATAACCGCGCCCGCGAAAGACCCGCGCGAGGCCATCCTCCTCAATCAACATCAGGTTGGCGGCGTCATTGGGAATGACCTGTCCAATTTGTTCGAGGATGAGATCGATGACCTCCTCCGAATTCAAGGTGCTGCTGAGCCAGGTGCTGGCCCGACTCAGGGACTGGGCCAGTTTTCTCGCGCGCGCCTCGGAGGCAAGAATGCGCTGGCATTCCGCCAGGCATTGCTCCAACTGGCTGTTGGCCTGGCGCATTCCCTCCACCATGTTTGCATTTTGAATGGCAATCGTAGCCGGGGCAGACAACATGGTGAGGGTTTCAACATCGTCCTGGTCGTACCCGCATGCATCCACCTTGTTCTTCACCTCCAAAACCCCCAATTTGTGCTCCTTGAAGAACAACGGCACGGCCAGCAGGGAGCGTCCCGCCGATTCGCAGATGCGCTCCGTCTCTGCAAAATACCGGGGATCCAGCCGCACATCGGGCACGATCTCGGATATGCCGCTCTGGAAGACTGCCCCGGCAATCGAGTGTTCCATGGGCACCAGGATGTCGAAAAGCCGGTCCGCATGGCTGGTGACCGCCACAAAACGCAGGAAGCGGGCAGACTCGTCTGCAAGCAGGATGCCTGCCGATTCGCTCCCGGTCAGTTCGACCGCCGCAGCCGCAATTTGATGCAGCAATTTCTGCGCCGATGCGGTCGAGGTCAAGTCCAGGCTGATGCTCACGATTCTTTGTAAAAGCGCCAGGCGTTCCTGGGGGGTCAACATACGTCGTCAATCCTCAACTTTGCAAAGCATACTCGATGGCTTCAACCAGGGTCATTTTTTCACCTTCGGCCCACTGGACGTTAAAGGCCGCCTCCCCCAAAGAGACGCGAACATTGGCAATATCCTGGTTGAAATTATGGCGGGCTTTGGGATCCAACCTCCCACTGATGGTGGACAGCAGCTTTTCAGCCGCAGCCAACAAACGCACAGCCCGGTGAATCGCGCCCTCATGCAACACGACCACGCCCAGGCCGAAAAGGTTGTATACCACCAGGCGTTGATCCTCCATCACATGCGCCTGCCTCAAACCCTCCTGGTGCCAGGAGCGGGCTTCGGCATAGTGCGTTCGTTTTTCGGCGATCACTCCCAGGTTATAAGCCGACAGGGCAACCCCGAACTTGCTGCCAATCTCCCGGCTCAACGTCATGCTTTCCATATACGCGGCATAGGAGGAATCGTACTCTTCCCGCGCGGAGAATAAACTTCCCTGGTTGATCAGCGTGTCGACCATGCCGGCTTTATCTCCCAGGCGCCGTCGCAGGGCCAGGCTTTCGGTGACGAGCGGCAGTGCGGTAGTGTAATCCTCCAGCAGTTGGGCGATGCGCCCCAGGTTGGTCAGCCCGCGCGCCACCGCTGAGGTATCTCCGATGGCGCGGGCCAATTCCAGGGAATCGGCAAAGGCAGCCCGGGCCGCGGCCTGGTCGCCCTGTTCCCAGGCCGCAATGGCCAGGTCGTTCAGCGTGGCGGCGATTCCGCGCTTATCGTCCAGGCTGCGATATTCATCCAGGCTTTCCTGGTTGAGCTGACGCGCGCGGAGGTGGTCGCCCAGCCGCCAGGCGGCCACCCCCAGCCGATTAAGCGCATACGCGGCGCCGGCGCGATCTCCCGTGGCGCGCGCCAGGGCCAGGCCTTGTCCCGCATACTCTTGAGCTTCCACATAATTGCCCTGCGCTTCATGGACTTTGCCTATGTTCACGAGCGTTTGGCCCAGGGCAACACGGTCAGACAGGGCCTCCCAGGTTGCGCGCGCCTGGCCCAGCCACTTCAACGCCTCCTCGTAGTTGCCGCGCACGCGGCTCATGATGCCCAGCGCCTGCTGGCAGCGTCCCGCCGCGGCAGGGAGCTGCAACTCCTCTGCCAGCGCCAACGCGGAACGGTCGGCGGCTTCGGCCTCGGGCCAGGCGCCGATCACCTCGAAGACGGCCGCTCGTTTCAGGTGGATTTCGACCAAGGCTTCGGAACGCTCCAGGAGCTGAATCAGGCGGGCGTGGTAATCGAGCGCGGCATCGTTGCGATATTGCGCCTGGGCCGCCTCGCCTGCCAGGCGGAAGTACTCCCGCTGCTTGTTGATGTCCCCGCTTTGCGCGGCGTGATACGCCAAATCATCGTAATAGATTCCAAGCTCCGCCGCATAAAGCTGCTCGTGCGCTGTAAGCGCCAGGTGATGGAGATCGCGCAGGCGCGCCTGCAATTGCATATCGTAGGCGGCATCCCGCAGCAACGCATGTTTGAAGAGATAGCGGATCTCGGTCAGGGCATTCCAGATCTGTCCTTGTTCCGCCTCCGCCACGTTGGGCGTGACATCCATGTGCAGCATCTGCGCCAGCAGACGCACATCGAACTCGCGCCCCAGCACCGCCGCCGTTTGCACAGTCTGCTTGACTTCGAGGCTCAGACGGTCGAGGCGCGCAATCAACATGGCATTCAACGTGGCAGGGATCTCGTGAGGCTCGGCGCACAACTGCCAGACATCTCCGCGCTGCTCGATGGCGCCCGTCTCCAGGAAGTACAGGATCATTTGCTGGGCAAAAAAGGGGACGCCTTGCGAACGCGCCTCCAAAAAGGCGTACAGAGTTTCATCCAATGCGCCGCCCAATTGTTGCATCACCAGGGTGCGCAGGTCATCCACCGGCAACTGCCGCAACTCCAGTGTGGTGAGCGGCCATTCTTCCAGAGGAAAGGCAGGCAGGCTGCCGTCGTCGGCGCAGCGCGCGGTGATGAGGAGCAGGATGGGATGGCCGCTGGTTTGACGGGTGAGGCGCGAGAGCAGCTCGTGGCTGGCGTCATCCAGCCATTGTCCATCCTCGATGTTGAGCGCCAACGGACGCACGGCGCTGAGCGCAAGCAGGAAGGTGGACAGGGCGGTCAGGGTGTTTTCATAGCGCAATTTCGGATCGGTCAATTGTGCAAAGAGCGAATCGGACTGGGCCAGGCCCAGCAGGGCAGCCAGGAAGGATTCCGCGCGTCCCAGTTCGACCTGCAAGCCGGCAGACTCGACCTCGGGGCGGGCGGCCAATTCCTGCAGGCGCAGCAAGTATGCCTGGCGCTTTTCCGCCAGGGGTTGGCCGGGCTTTAGGTCAAAATACGTTTCGAGCAGGTAGATAAAGGGGTTGAAGGACTGGCGCAGGATGGAATCGGTTTGGCCGTTGAGCCACAGCAGGCGATCTCCCATTTTTTCGCGCAGGGCAAGCATCAGCCGCGATTTGCCGATACCCGGGTCGCCATAGACCACTACCGCGGCAGCCTGCCCGCCCAGCACCTGTTCCGCTGCCTGAATGAGCCTTTCCAACTCGGCTGCCCGCCCAATCATCTGCGGGGACTGCGGCTGCAAAAGCTGGGCCGGGATGCGTTGATATTTCTCCCCACCCAGGCTGAAGACCAGGATTGGCTCCGCCTTGCCCTTTACCCGCAGCAAAACTCCCGGGCCGAAAGTGAATCCACCGGCCACCGCCGATTGGATGCGGCCAGAAACCAGGATCTCGCCAGGCGCAGCCGCCTGCATGAGGCGGGCCGCCAGGTTGGCTTCATCCCCGATCACCCCATAGGTGCGGCGGGTCGGGCCGCCGTATGCGCCGGTTCGCATGGTGCCCTGGCTCAAGCCGATTTGTACCGGGGCCAGGCCGTCAATGCCGCGGGCGGATTCGCGCAATTCCAGGGCGGCTTTCACCGCCCGGCGCGCATCGTCTTCGTGTCCCCGCGGCGCGCCGAAGGCGGCATATAGAAAACTGCCCTTGTCGCCGATGGTCAGTTGCAACAGGGTGCCATCGTACCGCGCCAGGATGGCCTGGGTCTGTACGATAAGCGCATTGAGTTTCTCCCCGGCTTGTTCATCGGCGTCATAATCAATACCGATGAAACGCATGAAAAACGCCACCACGGGGCGCAGTTCGGCCAGGAAGGCGCCCTGTCCGGTGAGTTCGCGCTCGTAGACGGCAGGCAGGGTCCAGGCTCGCAGGCGGTCGGCATCCAACACCGGGACGGGATGCGCTGCGACCGGCGGCGAAGGCGGCGCAAGTGCATCGATGACGGCGAAGCGCTCCCCGTTTTCCGCCGTGCGCCATGCGTGGACTGTCAGCGCCGCAGACAAGGCCGCGGCAGTCTGCGCATCGATCAACACCTCCGCGCCATCCGCCAGTCGTTCGGCGGTGGAAAGCCGGGCAATCGTCGCCCCCGCCAGCGCATCCAACTGGTGCTTCGACGGGTCGCCCACTACCAAGCGGCGCGCCCGCCCCGTGCTGACGGCCACCTTCAAAATGAGTTGGGGAAAGGCCAGCATGGCTGTTTGCAGGGCCAGCGCGCAGGTGGAAGCGCGCAACGCAGAGGGCGGTATCACCCCACCCGCTTCCTCCTCGAACCAGCAGGTGACGGCGTCCCCGGCAAAGCTGATCACGCTGCCGCCATACCTTTCGATCTCCGCAATCATCGCGGCATACACGGCGTTGATCCGGGAAAGCAGTTCCTCCACGCCGCGGCGGGGGCCTAGTTCATGTGTGAGTTTTTCGGTAAGCAGCGTAAAGCCGGAGATATCCGCAAAAAGCGCCGAACCGTCCGTACGATCTGGCAGCATCTCCCCGCGCGACAAAGCCTGGCGGCGGTCCTGTGGCAGGTACGTGTAGAGTGTCTCCATACAACCACCTTTCAATGCAGGATGAAAAGCATGATGTCCAAACGCGTCTGTACAATTGAAAATATTATACAATTTGTGCCGGCGATTTGTTTTAAATCGCATCAGGCAAAATGTAATTTAAAACGGGTGGTTTTTATCCAGTATCTCAAAACCCTCTTTTGGCACCTTGAAAATCCGCCGGAATATTCGTGGTTCAAAGCCTTTTTTGCCGCAGATCGGTTTATCCGAGTTGGGGTATAACACAATGATGGAATTTTCCTTAATCCTGATAAAATCGAGCCATTGACCTTGTTTGCAATCCTTTCTTCAGGAGAACTCAGATGGAACAATTCTTTACCGGCGATTATCAAGGCGCTGCTTTTGAACTGTTCGGCCCCATGCACTTGGCCGCCCTACTGGCCGTCATCCTGCTGAACGTTCTGTTGTTGCGTTTCAAGGGCGCGGATGAGCGCACCCGTCACACCATCCGCTGGACGATGGCAATCATCCTGTGGGCCAACGAGTTCGGCTGGCACGTCTGGAATTACAGCGTCGGCAAGTGGACGATCCAGACCATGCTGCCGCTGCACCTGTGCAGTGTGCTCGTCTGGGTGGGCGCCTTGATGCTGGTGACGAAGAATTACCGCATCTATGAATTTGCATACCTGCTGGGCATCAGCGGCGCACTGCAAGCCCTGCTTACGCCCGACCTGGGAATCTACGGCTTTCCGCATTTCCGCTTCTTCCAGACCTTCATCTCCCACGGCCTGATCGTCACCGCCGCCATATATATGACCACCGTGGAAGGCTTCCGCCCCACCTGGAAATCCCTGGGGCGTGTGGCGCTGTGGGGCAACGTGTACATGGTTGCCGTTTTCTTCATCAACCGCGCCATTGGCTCCAATTACCTGATGATCAACGGACGCCCCGCCACACCCAGCCTGCTGGATTTGCTGCCCGACTGGCCCATCTATATCCTATACATGGAAGCCATCGGCCTGGTCTGCTTTCTGTTGCTGTACCTGCCCTTCGCGGTCAAGGATTGGCGGAGTTCCCGGCAGGTGGCCGCCTCCGATTAAACGGGACCTGGCCTCGGCCTGGTTGCCACCTTGACGGAATCCCCCCTTCGGGTAGAATTGTCCCTGCCGGGGCGATGGCGGAATCGGCAGACGCAGCGGACTTAAAATCCGCCGGTAGAGATACCGTGAGGGTTCGACCCCCTCTCGCCTCACTTCATCCATGTCATTGCGAGACGTTCCACGTATAATACCCACGGTCACAAATTACGCTTTCCCCTCTCTAAAAGGCGCAATTTGTGACCGAGTGCGGTATAAACTCGCAATGACATTTCCATCTGAAAGCGAACCCGCATGATATTCACCCGCCAGCAACTGGAAGAGAACGAAGACCGCAGCCTTGCGCCCTATGGGATGCGCAGCCACGACTCAAAGGGCCGCACGCATCCCGATCACGAGCCGGAGCATCGCACATCCTTCCAGCGCGACCGCGACCGCATCATCCACACCACCGCGTTCCGCCGCCTGGAATACAAGACACAGGTTTTCATCAACTTCGAGGGCGATTACTTTCGCACGCGGCTGACGCATACCATCGAGGTGGCCCAGATCGGGCGCACCCTGGCGCGCGCCCTGGGTGCCAATGAGGACCTGGTCGAAACCATCTGCCTGGCGCACGACCTGGGACATTCCCCGTTTGGGCACTCGGGCGAGGCGGCGCTGGCCCGCCTGATGAAGGATTTTGGCGGCTTCGACCACAATAAGCAATCCCTGCGTATCGTGACAGAACTGGAGCAGCGCTATCCCGAATTTCCCGGCTTGAACCTGACCTGGGAGGTGCGCGAGGGCATGGTCAAGCATGAGTCGGAGTACGACATCTCGGACGCGCGCGATTTCAGCCCCGACCTGCGCGGCAACCTGGAGACTCAGATCGCCAATGTGGCCGACGAGTTGGCCTACACCACCCACGACCTGGACGACGGACTGCGTTCGGGCATGATTACCCCGCACATGCTGGACGGCATTGCCCTGTGGGAGATCTTGCGCGAGGCCTACCCATCGACCGGCCCCACCCTGGATGACCTGGACCGCCACTGTATGATCCGCCACCTGGTGGGCCTGATGGTCACAGACATGGTCGACGCCACAGACGCGCGCCTGCGGGAGAGCGCAGTCAAATCGCCGCTCGACATCCAGCGCCTAAAACATAACCTCATCGGGTACAGCGAGGATATGCAGCGCCGCAACCGCGAGTTGAAGGATTTCCTGTACCGCAAGTTGTACCGTCATTACCGCGTGGTCAGGATGCAGGTCAAGGCCGAGCGCATCATCACCGACCTGTTCAACGCCTACCGCGCCGAAGCTGCCATCCTGCCCGAGCACGTGCAGAAGTGGATCGACAAACGCGGGCTGGAACGCACCATCTGCGATCACATCGCCGGCATGACCGACCGATACGCTGTCGAGGAACACCAAAAACTCTTCAACCCGGGCGAAAAGCCGTAGGAGACAACGAGGCAACCATGACCCAAACCCAATCGTACCTGACCCCTGAAGGCGAAGCCAAATTGAAGGCAGAACTGGCCGAATTGACCGGCCCGCGCCGCGAGGAGCTTTCCCAGCGCCTGCGCTCCGCCATCCAGATGGGCGACCTCTCGGAAAACGCGGATTACCACAAGGCAAAGGAGGACCAGGGCTTCCTGGAAGGCCGCATCCAGGAGATCGAGGCCATCCTGCGCAACGCCGTCCTCATCGAGGAGAATGTCAACAAGGACCTGGTTTCCATTGGCTCGCGCGTGACCATCCAGGAGGAGGGCTTCCCACCCGAGACCTATCATCTGGTGGGGCCGACCGAGGCCGACCCGCGCAACGGCAGGATTTCGCACGAATCGCCCATTGGGCGCGCCCTGCTCGGCAAGAAAGTCGGCGAGGCGGCCAACGCCGAGGCGCCCGGCGGCGTGATCCAGTTCAAGATTTTGAAGATCGAATAGGGCCGCGGAAGACGGCCCTGCTCAAGGCCGATTTGCATTCCGCTGTCATGGTCACAAAGGCGGCACACATGCCGCGTTACAGAATCAAAAAAATCGCCCGGCGTATCGCCGGGCGATTTTCGTTTCGGGGAATGATCAGCCTTTGGGCCAGATGGCCAGTTCGAGCGTCAGGCGTTCGAAGTAGCTGTTGGCGGGCATGGGGCCTTCTCCATATTGGATATCGACCACGGTGGCCAGCAATTGCAGGGTCTCGGTTTCGAGCATGACCTGCTTGTGCGGGCCGACCTGCACCAGTTCGCCCTTGGGTTCGAGGCGGCTGCGGATGCCCGGGTCGCTGAAGGCATGCTCGCTCATCAATACCTTGGTGGCGGTCTTGATGTCGTTCTTGTCGAACAACCAGACTTCCAGCGCGGTCACCTTCTTCGGGTCGCCTACGCCGATGGTCTCGGAAATACCCAGGCCGTACTCGCCGAGGAACTCGCCGCCCTGCGTGTCGATGCTGAATGATTCATCGTACAGGTCGTCACCGAGCATAAAGGTGGTCATGGTTTGGGTGATGGGCGGAGCCAGGCCCAGTCCTTCGAAATCGGTCCTTTCGGCGCTGCGGCTGATCTCATTGGCCTGCATGGTAATGGTCGGCTCACCGCTGCCGCGTTTGGCGAGCAGGCGCGGCAGGAAATAGATGGCCGCCGCGGCTATAAAGAATAACAGCACGATCAATCCGATGCTCAGAATCCAGCCCCCCAGCGAAAGGGAGGATGCAGCGCCCGTCTCGGTATTCTCGCCCGGCGCTGCGACTGGCGGGGCCGTCTGAATCTGCTGGGTCAATTGGGTGAATTCCGCCAGCTTCCCCACATCCACGCCGTTCGGGTTGGTTTTAACCGCCTCCAGCGTCTCGGTGCCATACTGTTTTAGGGATGCCCAGCGAGCCAGCGCCAGTTCGCGGTTGCCATTGACCCGGTAGGAATCGATGGTCATGCGCAGGTAATCTTCGCGCAAGTCGGGGCGCAAGTAGGATGCGTCGGAATCTTTGAAATCCACCGGCCAGATGCCCCAGCCAATGGTCAACCCCAGGATCAATCCCACCAGGACGCCCAGGATCGTCATGACGATCGGACGCTTCAGGAAATTCAACACGGTCTCTAGCTGCAGCATAATCGGCTCCTTTTCGGTGACGACTTGATTATACAAGAAAAATCAGCAGACTTCCATAAAATACAGGGTCCGTTCGGATTCTCGCAGGCGGACTTTCTCCAACACCTTGAAGCGCGCGGCAAAGGCTGCTTCGAATCCCTCCAGCGTGTAGGATGGGAAGATGTCTGCGCGGGTGGCAAGCAGTTTCCTCACCTGGCTGTCCGTTTTGGGCACGAACTCGATGACCAGCCGCCGGCCCGCCTGGGCGAAGAAATCGGCCAGGTGCGGCAGCGGCACGTTGTTCGAGATGGCCAGGTGATGGATAACCGCCAGCGCCAGCACCAGGTCCGCGGGACCGCGCTGGAGGAAGGCATCGCGCTCGGTGTTGGCCCAGCCCAAAGCGGGGCTGGGATTGGTCAAATCCAACACCAGCGGCAGAAGGGTCTGTTCCTTGCTGTTTTTGACCTGGCGATAGTTTTGCTCGACGGCGGCAGGGTCCACGTCAAAGGCAACGGTGAAGGCCCCCGAGGCAGCTGCCTGACGGCTGAAGACGCCATTATTGGCGCCCAAATCCCACACGATGGACGGAGCGGCACGGGCGGCCCACTCCCCTACCAACTGCTTCTTGTGCTCGAAGGCGTCATCCGAGTAATTGGTGATGTCGTAATAATGGCCCCATTCCGTGCCCGCAGGCTTCCACACCAGTTTATTGACCGCTCCCTCCAGGCTTTCGATCAGGCCGAGGAAAGCGTTCTGGTTCATGCGGCCTTTGGAGGCCTCACGCCGCACCTCCACATCGGCATAACGGGTTTGCGCGCCGGCGTGGATGTGGATGTGAGTCAACAGGCCGAAGTCCAGCTTGGTGCGAAAGGGCAGCAGGCGGCTGGCCAGGTCGAGCGGCACGCCGTCGATGTGAATGCGCAGGAGCTGTCCCAGGCGCACATCCACGTGAGACATCAGGGCCAGCGGGGCCAGGAAATGCTGGCAGAACTGGCGGTAGGCGTCCCAGGGCTGGCCCTCCTGGTACAGGCCGAACGAGAGCGTGTCGATCAGGGCGGCCCTGCCGCGCACAAACTGGATGTTGTATGCGCTGGCATCCTTGAGCCACATGCCGGCCTTGAGCGCCCGCTTCTGGATGGAAAGCGTCGCCAGGGCGGCATCCTTCAACTGGCTGAAGGACCACTCGTAGGGATAGGAGATGAACGGGACGCGCTCGGGCTGGATGACCTTGAACGCGGACTCGGCCTGCGCCGGGGCCTGCTCCACTTCGAGGTGCGGAATCAACATCCCCGCCTTGACCAGCTTTTCGTACAGGCCCGACTCCATCAGGCGGGTATATTCATCCGCGTAGGAACGATTAACCTGACGCAACAGGACCCCGTCACGGGTGAATAAAAACCCGCTGGGGTCCCGAAAGGAGGCGGAAAGCTGGCCCGGATCAGGCATCGTTGGCTTCATCGTCCTGTTCTTCGGCCCGCGGTTTGACACCGAAGAAGGTCTTGATCCTGGACCATGACGCGCGCAGGGCCAGGCCCAATCCCAGCAGGGAGGCAATCACGATCTGGAGAATGAAACTACCGGAGCCGGGGTCGAGATAAGGAAGGGGCGAGAAATTCATGTTTTTTCCTTTGATGGGTTATGGCGCGGAATCGCGGTCGTTTTTATTTCTGTTGAGAAAGAATACAAGCGCAGTGCCTCCGCCGACCAGCAAAGCAGCGGAAAAACCGCACAAGACACAGGTTAAAGTGGAAAACAACAAGCCGCCGGCATTGGGATCGATATACATGCCTTTATCCTATTCCACCGTCTCAGGCAACACCTCATCCAAAAGGAAGGATTCCTGGCATTGCGTGCATTGCGCCTCGCGTTTGTTGGCGACAACCAGCAATCCGCCGCACTTGGGACAGGGGCGGGCCAGCGGTTTCTTCCACGAGGTGAAATCGCAGTTGGGATAGTTCAGGCAACCGTAGAAGACGCGGCCCTTGCGGGTCTTGCGCTCGACCAGGTCGCCGCCATCCTTCGGGCAGGCGACTCCAATCTTCTCCAGCCAGGGTTCGGTATAACGGCAGGCGGGAAAACCGCTGCACGAGATGAACTTGCCGTAGCGCCCGTAGCGGATGACCAGGTCCCGTCCGCACTCGGGGCAGGCGCGGCCAATCGGCTCGGGGCCGGACTTGACGACCGGCATGTCGGCCTGGGCCTTCTGCACATCGGCGGCGAAGGGCGTGTAGAACTCTTGCATCACGTCCACCCACTGAGCCTGGCCCTCGGCAATCTTGTCGAGGTCTTCTTCCATGCGGGCAGTGAAGGACAGGTCGACCACATCGGAAAAATACTGGATCATCAAATCGTTGACCAGCGCGCCCGTTTCGGTGGGGACCAGGCGCTTGTCGATGCGTTCGACATATCCGCGCGCCTGAATGGTCGAGAGCGTGGGCGCGTACGTGGACGGGCGGCCGATGCCGTTTTCTTCGAGCGCAGCCACCAGCGAGGCTTCGCTGAAGCGCGGCGGGGGCTGGGTGAAGTGCTGCTCGGGGATCAGCCGCAGCAGTTCCTGCTTCTGACCCTCGACCACGCCGGCCGGGATGCGCACATTCTCCTCATCCTCCTCGGATTTGGCGTCCTCATTACGGGCCTCCTCGTACACAACCAGGAAGCCGGGGAACTTGACCGCCGAACCGGAGGCGCGCAGCAAATATTCGTGCGCAGGAGATTTGCCCATCACTTCGACCTGCAGGGTGTCGTACACGGCGGCTTCCATCTGCGAAGCCACGAAGCGCTGCCAGATCAGGTTGTACAGCTTGTACATGGCCGGTTCGAGATGCGGCTTGACCAATTCGGGGGTGCGCATCACCGAGGTCGGGCGGATGGCTTCGTGGGCTTCCTGCGCGCCCGCCGCCCGCGTCTTGTAGATGGGCGGCTCGGACGGCAAATATTCTCCGCCGTATTTGCCCGTCACATACTGGCGCGCCTCATTCTGAGCCAGAGTAGAGACGTTGGTCGAGTCGGTGCGCATGTAGGTGATCAGGCCGGTCGCGCCGCCCTCGCCCACATCCTGGCCTTCGTACAGGCCCTGGGCCAGCGCCATCGTGCGTTTGGCAGTGAAACCCAACTTGCGCGAAGCCTCCTGCTGCAGGGTGGAGGTGGTGAACGGCGCAGACGGCCTGCGGCGGCGTTCTCCGCGCTTGACCTTGGTGATTGCGTAGGCCGCGGTCTCCATGTCGATCAAAAAAGGCTTGACCGACTCTTCGTTGGGTAGTTCGGGGTCGTTGTTATCCACCTTGACCAGTTTGGCAAGGAAGGATTGCTTCAAACCTTCGGGCTTGAACTCGGCATGGATCGACCAGTATTCGACGGGAGTGAAGGCGTCGATCTCACGCTCACGCTCGACGATCAACCGCAGCGCCACCGACTGCACGCGTCCCGCCGAGAGGCGGCTGCGCACCTTTTCCCACAAGATGGGGCTGATGCTGTAGCCGACCAGGCGGTCGAGCACGCGGCGCGCCTGCTGGGCGTTGACCAGGTTCATGTCGATCTCGCGCGGGTGCGAGAAGGCCTCGTTGATGGCGGGTTCGGTAATCTCGTGAAAGACCACGCGCT
>JBMOMS010000044.1:0-3260 GCA_049324895.1 Chloroflexota bacterium | reverse complement strand
GTGACCATCCCGCCCCCATCTTGCTCGGCCCAGTTGCCGCTGAAGGTAACGTTCGTCAGGGCCGCGTCATCTGAGGTGACGGCGGTGCCATCGTTATACATCCCGCCGCCGGCAAACGCCACGTTGTTACCAACAAAGACGTTGATCAATTCTGGATTGCTGGCGGAGTATATGCCGCCGCCATACCGGGCGATATTTCCGCTAACGGTGCTGTTTTGCAAGATTAAATGGGCACCGGATGGAATATAGATCCCGCCGCCGCACCCCCCGGGACAGGCGCTGGTTGGCATGGCGCTCCCGGCTGTGATGGTGAAACCATCCAGTATTGTATTGGCGCCTGTGACCACGTGATAACTATTGGTGGCATTGCCCGTCACGGTGAAGGGATCGGTGATGATCGGGGTCTGGCTGTCATTGTTGTCGATGTCGCCGCTCAGGATGGTGACGTTGGTGAGCGGGTCCCTTTGGTCGAAAGACGTTTCCGTGCCGTTGAAGCCGCCGTAGACTGGCACTGAGGTCCTGAGTTGGAAGGTGGCGGAACGGTCGCTGGTGGATGCGGTCGGCTTGTATAGGCCGGCTGCCACCCAAATCGTCTGGCCGCTGGATGCCAGGCCCAGCGCGGTTTGCAGATCACAGGCCTGGGCCCAGGTGGAGCAATCGCCCCCGCCACCGGGCTTGACGTAATAATCGGCGCCGCCTCCTCCTGGCCCGGCGTGGGCGGGCGTCACGCCGCCCGACCCGAACAGCAGGATCAGGATCATGAGGAAACTGAATAAACGGACGGGGAACGAACTATTTTTTGCAAACATGCTGCCTCCTGAAAATCATTGGGTTATCCGCCTTTCACGGGCGTTGGGGTTTCGCTGCCTGCCTCAGCCTGCGCTTCTTCCAACTGAATCAGGTGCTGCCAGAGTTCCTCGGCAGATTTGAAGAATTTTTCCTGCGGGTTGTCGAGGCGGTGCAGCGATCCGCGCCACTCGCCGGGCGGGGCCAGTTGACTGGGTTCTCTCCAGATGCGAAGCAGGAAGGTGGAGTGCAGGCGGGAATCAATCATCAGCGCCATTCTAGCGATGTGCCGTCCTCAAAACGTCCTCCGGATGTGTGCGTGGGCAGGAAGTGTGGAAAATCCCCCAAGGTCGGCGTTCAGGCGCTTGGTGTGACCGCCTTCTTTTCCGTTGTGTCCCCCAACAACTTGAGCAGGGTCTTTCGATATTCCGTGGTTTTAGCAGCGGGCTTCCCCGTTTGCGCTTCCAAGGATGCGATTTGGATCAACATCGGCCAGGCCGATTCCTGGGCGATGCTCCGCGCCTGGGCCAGCGCGCGCCTGGCCAGGGCCGAATCTCCAAGCTGGAATTGGGCGGCGGCCAGCAGGTAATTCGCCTCGGCGATGAGCGGCTTGTCGGGGCAGGCGTGCGCCAGGGAGAGTCCTTCCTCAATGAAGGGGAGCGCTTCGGCAGCGCGGCGGTCGTGGAGCAGCGCATCCGCCTTGGCGAGCAGTCCGCGGGTGAGCAATGGCAGTTCGCCGCTGCCGCGCACCTGTTCGATCAGCCTGTCCAATTCACCCAATAACTCATCCGACGCCGCCAGCAGCAGACGGTCGAGCAACAACTCGATCTTGACGCCAAGGATGAAGAGCGGCACCTGGGTCGCTTCAGCCGCGCGCAGGGAGCGTTCGTGTGTCTGGATGGCGCGCTCCAACTCTCCCAGCCTGCGCCAACCCTGCCCGCCGACTTCGCCGGCCTGCGAAACCACCGCGTGGATCTGCCCCCCGGCAGCGGCGTCCTCGATTTCCACCAGGGAGGGCAAGTCGAGGGGAGTGTCCCCCTGCGCCAGCGCAACGCAGGCCAGGTAATACTGCATCAAGGTTTTTGCGTACAGGCTGTCGATCTGGAGGCCGATTTCCAAGCCGCGCTCGAAGTCGGTTCGGGCGGACTGAATATCCCCACTACGCAAATAGGCCAGTCCCCGCCCGGCATATTTGCCCCACAGCCCGGGGATGTAGGAACCTCCCAGCACTTCGATGGAGCGCGAATAATTTTCGATGGCTTCGGCGTAGCGGCCGCGGTTCAAGGCCACCTGCCCGAGCATGGCCAGAGCCAGCGCCTCCAGGCGTTTGAGGCCGGCCGCTTTGGCCATGGCGATGGCCTTCTCCAAGGCCTGCACGGCGCGGGGATAGGCCTGCATGAAGGTCAACGCAGTGCCCAGGTGATTGAGGTTGCGCGCGTACAGGATGGATTTCGTTTGGCCCGTCCCCTCCAGGCGGGACAAGGCTGCTTCCAGGTCTTCAACCGCTTCGGCAGTGCGTCCCAGCATCATGTCGCACAGGGCGCGGATGTGCAGGGCGCGTCCCTCGATCAGGCTGTCGCCGCTGGCGCGCGCCAGCGCGATGGCCTGCGAGGCCGACTGGCGTCCCTCCTGCCAATGGTCACCCGTGAAAAACACGTGCGCCTGAAAGAACAGGGCCTTGCAATACAGGCGGGGATAGTCGATGCACAGGGAGAGGGCCTCTTGAAGCAGCGTCGGCACCTGGTCCAGCTGTCCCTGGTTGTGGGCGATGGCGGCGCGCTGCAGGGCCGCCTGGGCCAGCAGTTCGCGCTTTTCGGTTGTGTTCCCGACGGCAAGCTCGACCGCATGCGCGATGATTTCCAGGGCCTGCCCGTAGGCCGAAACGTCGGTCACATCCTCCGCGTGGCGCAGCCAGTGGCTGGCCGCCTGGATGGTCTGCCCGGCGGCTTCGTAATGGCGCGCAATCTCGTCGGCGTGTCCCATGCTTTCGCCGTGTATTTCCTCCAGCGCGCGGGCGGCGGCTTCGTGGAGTTCGGCCGCGCGCCCCTCCGTGATTTCGCCGAGGATGACCTCCTGAATGCTGCGGTGGCTGAAGGCATAATCGTCCTGTCCCGTGGATTGGGCGTTCACCAGCAAGCGGCGCGCCAGCAGGGTATCCAGGGCGGCGGCATAGGATGGGGATGCCCATCCCAGCACGGCTTGCAGTACGCGTTCCAGGAACGAGGGGCCCAGGATGGCGGCGGCCTCGATCATGCGGCGGGGTTCCGTTTCGAGGCGGTCCAGCCGCAGGCGCAGGGCCTCGCGCAGCCCGGGCGGGAGCTTGCCTGCGTAGTGCAAACGCTGGGCCTCCAGCAGGCTGTCGGCGGCCTCGCGCAGCAGCAGGGGCAGTCCGCCTGAATAGGCAGCCAGGTCCCTGGCCAACGCTTCGCTGACGTTTTCGCATCCCAGCGCGGCTTCGAGAAAGGTGCGAATTT
>JBMOMS010000043.1:0-24664 GCA_049324895.1 Chloroflexota bacterium | reverse complement strand
CACCACGGAGTTCACAGAGGTCACGGAGAAAAGCTCAAAGAAACTCCATGCGCTCCGTGGTCTCTGTGGTGGGAATTTTCCCTTGCTTTAAAAAGTAGGTCAGGCCTGTGGCCTGACATTTTTCATAAACGGGTAAAACAGCGGGCTGCAAGCCCGCCCTACCAGGCTTTAGTTCATGCCTCTCAAAATCGCCGCCGCGCCGTAACCCACCACGGATGAGGTATCGCCCGTGACATCACCCGAGGTGGCGTGATGCAGCACCTTGATCGTGTCCGCGCCGAGACCGCGGGCGGCCCACATGACCGAGGCCACCGCGCCCAGGCCGCAGGCAAAGCCCTTGCCCAGCTCCTCGGTCGCAAACAGGCTGTCGGGCGAGAAGGATTCGATCTGCTTGAGCATTTCGGCGTCGAAGCGTTCGGCCTGCTTCTGGGTGTAAAAATGCGACAGGTCGGTGCTGGCCACCAGCAGGAAGCGCCTGCCGCGCAGCAGATTCGCCAGCGCCTTGCCCAGCGCCTCAGCCATGCGCGGGTCGAGGGTGCGCACCATGATCGGTAGAATTTTGAACGGCTTGGCCAGGGCGCGCTGCAGGAAGGGCAGTTCGATCTCGAGCGAATGTTCGTGGTCGCGCGCGACGTGCGTCAATCCCAGGCCCAGGCCGTGCCTGAGATTGTCATCGAGCTGGTCGAGCAGGGCGTGATCGATCAACACCTCGCCCAAGGGCGTGACGTAGGCATTGTGCGAACTGGTCAGCAGCGGGCTGGAGTGGAAATTGTGATACGGCGAGAGCACGGCCACCACGTCGGGCGTCCGTCCGCGCAGGGCGGCGAAGGCGTAGCCCGCCACAGGTCCCGAGTACATGTGTCCCGCGTGCGGGGCGATCACGCCCAGCACCTCCCCGTTCAGTTCGGGCAGGTCAGCTTGATCCATGTATTCATCCACACTGCGGGCCAGTGCCTGCGGATCGCCTGGATACCAGGCGCCAGCCAAGGGGGAGGGACGCAAATTGAGAGTCATCGAAATCATTGTAGCACATGATTTTTTTGAATCCAAAACTTTCCAACTTTGAAGGGGTCAAAGACAGAAGTCCCGAGCGCATCGAAATATAATACCCACGGTCACAAATTGCGCTTCCCCTCCCTAAAAGAGCGCAATTTGTGACCGAGTGCGGTATAAAAAACCGCCAGCGGTTGGGCTGGCGGTCGGGACGCGGCTTGAGATCAATACGAGGTGTAGCTTTCGATGACTGCGTTGAGCGTATCGAGGTACAGGTCTTCGGCGCTGTTGATCCATTCGACGGTGAACATCAGGAAGGTGGTCTTGTTGCGCACCTCGAAGTACGAGATGCCCGAGTAACCGCCGCCGCGCGACTGCCAGATCAGGCGCTCGCTGCCGTCGGGCTGGATATTGTCGTCGGTAATGCGGATGTCGCCTTCCTTGCCTGTGTTGCTGTAGAAGGTGTGCAGGAGGGCCAGGGCAAATTTGCCATTAACGTTGCCCGTGAAAGCCGCGCCCTCATCGTAGACCAGGTTCTCCACCAGGGCCTGCTCATCGGGCGACTTGAACTGATCGATGTAATAGTAATTGCCGATCTCGTGCGAATAATCCCAGTCGGCGGGCACCTGGATGGTATAGAAATCGTTCTCGTCGGTAAAGCTGGTCCAGCCTCCCGAGGTCGGTTGTTCTTCTGTGGGCGACGGTGTTGGCTCCTGCTCAGGTTCCGGTTGGGGCGAGGGTTGCTGAGGCTGGGGCTGTTGCGGCTGGGGCTGTTGAGGCTGCGGCTGTTGGGGCTGCGGCTGGGGCGGCACGGGAGAGGGCGTTCCCTGTCCGCCGGTGCAGGCCAGGCTGACCAGCACAAACACAAAGAAAAATGCAAACAAACGATGGACACCGGTGGCTTTCATGAGCATCTCCTCTTGGATATTAGGTGTAATCATTATATAAAATATCCACCCTGGGTACAACCTTACTTTGGGGCTATTTTTCGCCCAGCACCCTTCGGGTGGCACGAAAGGCCAGCGGTGGAAGCCCGCCGCGCTCGAACCAGTCAGCCGCATCGGCGTCGTCGGCGGGATGCAGTTCACCACCCCGGACTTCGGCGGCATACACGATGATGAAATCTGCGCCGCGCGGATGCTCCCGCCCGGGGACAACATCCAGCACCCCTGTGATTCGGACCGACAGGCCGGTCTCTTCCAAGCACTCGCGGGCAGCCGCTTCGGCCGGGTCCTCGCCCGCGTCGACGAAGCCAGCCGGCAAGGTCCACAATCCACGGAAGGGTTCGTTGACCCGCCGCACCAACAACACGCGGCCATCCTGTTCAACCAGGACAGCCGCGGCGACTTTCGGGTCGGCAAAATGAATCCACTGACACTGCGGGCAGGCAGCACGGAGCTTGCCAAAACGTTCGGCGCGGATCACCTCCGCGCCGCAACGGGGACAGTACTTTACTTCGTTTTCCTGTGCCATGCCTGGTCCGCAAGCTGGCTCAAGATCCAGGCCAGGCCGCCGCTGGCAAGGGCCACCACCAACAGGCCAACCTGCCAGGCAAGGGGAACGGCGCGCGGGGCAGGCTGCACTTCCTGGGGCGGTTCGGCGGGCGGCGCGGCGTCGGCACTCCTCAAGGCCAGGTCTTCGGTGGGCAGCGCCTGCGCGGTGGGATTGATCGACAGGGACAGCGCCTCAGTGGCGACTGGAGCTTCGGTAGCGGGGGCAGGCGCCGCCATGGGCAATTCGGTCAGGGCCGGCTCGGCGGGGGCTTCGGTGGCCGGGGCGGCTTCCGCCACAGACATTTCCTCAGGTTCGCCCCCACCGCCCTTGCCCATCGACATGTACGCAGGGGAGGCCAGCGAGGGCGTCAACGCGTTGACGGCGAAGGTCGCGAACAACAACAGGGCGGCCAGCGAGGTGGCCCAGCGCAGGGCAGGCACGGCGCGCGGCAGGGGTGGCTTGACCCGCGCCATCTGCGGCGTGAGCGTGAAGTTGCGCGGAGCGCGCCGCTTGGGCAGCTTGCGGAGCAGGGCGCGGGACTGGGACAGGTCGTCCAGGATGCCTCGCAGATCGGGTTCAACTTTAATTCGGGATTCGAGACGCGCAACATCGGCCTGGGACAGCTTGCCGTCCAGGTAGGCCGATAACAGTTCAACGTCGCGGAAGGTGGGAGTTTTCATACCTTTTCTCCTTCCAGACGATAGGATGCAGGCAAAAGTTCCGCAAAGCCTTGCAGGCACTCGCGCAGGCGCAGACGGGCGCGCGCCAGGCGGCTCTTGATGGTGCCAAGCGGCGCGCGGACGGAGGCAGCCACCTCGACGTAATCCAAACCCTGGATGTCGGCCAGCACCACCACGGTGCGGAAGTCGGTGGGCAGGTTGTCGAGGCAATGCTGGATGGCGTGCTCGACCTCGTCGGCTTCGGCGGCCTGCTCGGGCGTCAGGTTGGGATCGGCCAGCCAGCGCGGGGTCTCCACCTCCTCGCCGTCGTCCATCTCGGGTTCGAGCGGCGTGGTGGGACGACGCTTCTTGCGGCGCAATTCATCGTAACAGGCGTTGGTGACGGTGCGCATCAGCCAGGCCTTGAAGGACCCGCCGCGGAAGCCGGTGATGCTGCGGAAGGCGGAGATGAAGGCCTCCTGCGTGGCATCGGCGGCCTGGTCTTCATCACCCAGGATGCGCATGGCGGTGTTGAATAGAATATCCTGATAATGAAGCACCAGCGTATTGAAGGCGTTCAGGTCCCCGTGTTGGGCGTCTTGGATCAGGGCAATTTCATTCATGCGCGTATTGTATCAGGGATTGGGGCGGACGAAAAATTCCGTGGGAACGATTTTTCCATCCGCAGGAGTCCTTCCCATTGTTCGCGGTTCCGTCCAAACAGGCGGGCCGAAATTTGCAGACTCCCACTCAAAGTGGCGTGATTTGCGGGTAGAATTGGCCTAGTCCCATGAGGCGCTCATGACCCTTGACCCAACCTTTCTCAACAGCCTGCTGCTGGTCCTTACGGCCTTTGGCGCGGCATTCCTGGTCGTGCTGTGGATCGCCCTGATCATCTGGACCTACCGCGATATCCGCTCCCGCGCGCGTGACCCGTTGGTGCAGATCCTCTCGGCGCTGCTGGTGGCCGTGCTCAACCTGCCCGGCATCCTGGTCTACCTGATCCTGCGGCCCCCGCGCACACTCGAAGAGGAGTACCAGCGCACGCTCGAAGAGGAAGCCCTGCTCCAGGCGCTGGAGGACCTGCCGCTCTGCCCGGGCTGCGAACGCCGCGTGCGCGACGAATGGCAGGTTTGCCCCAACTGTCACACCAAGCTGAAGAAGGCCTGCCATAATTGCAATCGTCTGATGGAACTGCCGTGGAACATCTGCCCCTTCTGCGGCACACCCGCTGTGGGCGTCCGCCGCGAAAGCGTGAACATGGACGAAGCCCTGAGGGGCCTGCAAATCAACGAAGATGCCGGCGAGGTCAGGATCGAATAGCCGCGCCGACCCAGTCTCAACTTCCATGAAAATAGAACAGATCACCCTCCACCTCCTCCGTATGCCGCTGGTTGCGCCCTTCGAAACCTCCTTTGGGCGCGAGACCGAACGCGAATGCATCCTCATCACGATTCGCTCCGAAGGCCTGACCGGCTACGGCGAATGCGTGGCCGACGCCGACCCGGGTTACTCCTACGAAACCACGGGCACGGCCTGGCACATCATCCACGATTTCATCGCTCCGCTGATTCTCGGCCGGGACCTGCTCGACCCTGCGGATTTTCAGCGCCGCGTGGAGGGCATCCGCGGGCACAACCTGGCCAAGGCAGGCGTGGAAATGGCCCTGTGGGACCTGATCGGCAAACGCGACGGCAAATCGCTGCGCGAACTGTTCGGCGGCGTACATGACAAGGTGCAGGTGGGCGTCTCGATTGGCATCCAGGCCTCGCCCGCGGCCATGCTCCAGACCGTGGAACGCTTCCTGGCCGACGGCTATCGCCGCGTCAAGCTCAAGATCAAGCCCGGGCGCGATGTGGAGGATACGCTCGCCGTCCGCCGCGCCCATCCCGACCTGCGCCTGCAAGTGGATGCAAACTCAGCCTATAGCCTGGAGAGCGCCGAAGCCCTGCGCCCGCTCGACGACCTGAACCTGCTGCTGATCGAGCAGCCGCTCTTCGAGGATGACATCTGGGACCATCGCAAATTGCAGGCGACGATGAAGACTCCCATCTGCCTGGACGAAAGCGTGGTCTCGCTGCGTCACGCCCGCTACGCCCTGGAAATGGAAGCCTGCCGCATCATCAACATCAAGGCCGGGCGGGTGGGCGGCTTGAGCCAGGGCCTCGCCATCCACGATCTGTGCCGCGCCAACGGCATCCCCGTGTGGTGCGGCGGCATGCTCGAAACAGGCGTGGGGCGCGCCTCCAACCTGGCGCTGGCCTCGCTGCCCGGCTTCACCCTGCCCGGCGACATCTCCGCCTCGGACCGTTATTACGCGCGCGACATCACCCGCGAACGCTTCACCCTGAACCCCGACAGCACCATCGACGTTCCCAGCGCGCCCGGTCTGGGCGTCAGCATCGATCCCCAAGCCCTGAAAGATTTCACCCTCAAAGAAACCGAACTTACCGTCCAATGAAATTCATCCATCGTTTCATCCTTTGCGGGCTGTGCCTGTCCCTGCTGCTCAGCGGCTGCGCCCTGCCCACGCTCGATCAAGCCACCCCCACGCCTGCGCCCGTTATCACCTCCGCGCCCATGCAGCCGACGGCCACACCCGAACCGCCCAGGAGCGGATTGTGGCTCGACCCCTCGACGCCCGCGCAACTGGCGCAAGCCGCCGCCCAATGGAACCTGCCCGCCGCCGCAGACGCCGTGACCGCCGCCGTCAAACTGGAATTGGTCCTGCCCCAGCCGTCGGCCCCGAACCAGGTCGTATGGGTCTATGCGCTCGTGGCGCCCTTCCCCACCATCCTGGACGATGTCTCCTCTTTTGAATTGCGCTCCGCCTGGAGCGGAACCCCCTCCGCCAATTTTGGGGAACGCCCACTCTTGATGACGGAATCCACCCTGGCCGCGTTCACCGCCCTGTGGGGCGCACCCGCCGCAGACGCGGTGCGGGTGCTGCCAGCCGACAAGATTCAGCCCATCGCCTGGTACGACCAACCCGCCTGGGCCATCGTGCCCTTCGATGACCTCAACCCGCAGTGGAAGGTGTTGAGCGTGGACGGGCAGTCGCCGGTCCGCAAGGACTTCGACAGCGCGAAGTATCCGCTGCTGGCGGGCTTCCGCCTGAGCGCCGCAGATGCCACCTACACCCTGCCTGCCACCAACCGCGACGCCAACAAGCTGACTACCATCATCCTGACCGGCGTGACGGCCCTGGTGCGCGCCACCGCCAAGACCATGGAAGTGAAGGGCATCACCTACCCGGGCCAGGACATCCGCGGCATCATGCGCGAAGCCGACATTGCCCACGTCAGCAACGAGATCCCCTTCTACACCCCGTGCAGTCCTCCCAACCCCAGCCAGACCGCGCTGGTCTTCTGCTCCAGCCCGCGCTACATGGAACTGCTGCTCGATATCGGCGTGGATGTAATCGAGCTGACCGGCAACCACTTCGGAGATTACGGGCCTGGAGCCACGCTCGAAACCATCGATATTTACGATCAGAATAACATCCCCTACTACGGCGGAGGGCGGGACGCCGCCGATGCGATGAAGCCGCTGCTGCTGGAAAACCACGGCAACAAGATCGCCTTCATCGGCTGCAACCCGGTCGACACGGGCAAATTCCCCACCGCCACCAGCAGCCGGCCCGGCGCGGCGCCCTGCGACTTCGAGTACATGACCCAGCAAATCAGCGAACTGGCCACCCAGGGCTACATCGTCATCACCACCTTCCAGTATTACGAGTATTACTCCCCCGAGGCGCGCCCCTGGCAGACGCAGGACTTCCACCTGATGGCCGATGCGGGCGCGGCCATCGTCAGCGGCAGCCAGGCGCACTACGCGCAGGTGATGGAATTCCATCGCGGCTCCTTCATCCACTACGGCCTGGGCAACCTGTTCTTCGACCAGATGGGCGACATTCCGCCCCAGCCCGGCATCCGCCGCCTGTTCATGGACCGTCACGTGATCTACGACGGGCGCTACATCAGCACCGAATTGCTGACCGGCATGATGGAAGATTACTCGCGCCCGCGCCCGATGACCCCCGAGGAGCGCGCCGCCTTCCTGCAGGAATACTTCGCCCTCAGCAACTGGATTCCCGCCGTGGAAACGCCCACCCCGGGACCGACCCCCACCCTGACCCCGTACCTCCTGCCATCCGTCATGGGCCAGGTTCCCACTTCCACGCCCACGCCCAGGCCGTAGAATCGATACCTTACGGAGTGCGGACTTTCGTGGATTAACAAAAGAGTCTACTGCAAAAAGGTCTTCTCACCGCGAAGCACGCACACCTGCCCTGGCGGGCGGCGCCAGGGAAGAACGCTAAGTTTTTTTTAGAAGTCGAAATCACAAAGGCTTGAGATTCTCAAGCAGACCTTTAAGAATTCCTTTGTGTTGCTTCGATACTCCCTGCGGTCGCAGCGCAAGACTTCGTGTCCATTGTGGTGAAAAAGGTTTTTGCAGTGGAGTCACAGAATCTTCTGGTTTGTTTTGGATAGGTTTTATTGGAGACCCCATGCGCATTCACGATATTTCCCTGCCCATCTCGCCCACCCTGCCGGTCTGGCCGGGCGACCCCGCCATCGTGCTGGAACCGGCCGAGTCGATGGACCAGGGGGCCGAGTACAACATGACCCGCCTGAGCGCCAGTGTTCACATCGGCACCCACGTGGACGCGCCGCATCACTTCCTCAACGATCATCGCACGGTCGAGAACCTGCCGCTCGAAATCCTGACAGGTCTGTGCTACGTGGCGCAGCTGCCCGACGGCGTGGACGCCATCACCGCCGGCGTGTTGGAGGGCATCCCCCTGGCCGAGGGCACCACGCGCATCCTGTTCGGCACGCGCAACTCGCACCTGTGGGCCAGGGGCGAGACCGAGTTCCAGACTGATTTCGTGGCCATCACCGAAGACGGGGCGCAATGGCTGGTGGAACGCGGCATCCAACTGGTCGGCGTGGACTACCTCTCCGTCTCTCCCTACGAAGACTCGGTCCCGACCCACACGGTCCTGCTCCAGGCGGGTGTGGTGGTGGTCGAAGGCCTGAACCTTTCCCAAATTCCGCGCGGATTTTATGACCTGTACTGCCTGCCGCTCAAACTCGTCGGCGCAGACGGCGCTCCCGCGCGCGCCATCCTGATCTCAAAATGAAGAGAAGCCGATCCAGGCGCATCCTGGGAATGACGCTGGCCCAATTGACGCTCCTCGCCTGCCTGGGGTGCGTGCTGTTCTCGCTGCTGGGCGGCGGGGCCTGGATGCTTGCCAGCGGCATGGGCGTGACCTTCTCCAGTTGGCCGACCGCTGTAATTTCGCCGACACACACGCCCTACCTGAGCGCCACGCCCTTCCCCACCTCCACCCGCACCCCCAGGCCCTCCCGCACGCCCACAATCACGCCCATCCCGTACGAAGCCTATGTGCCCGCAGATTGGAGTCGATATGACAACGGGCGGGTGGAAATCTGGCTGCCTGTCACCTTTGCCATCACCGGCGATCCCGACGGCTTGCTGCAGGAAATCAGCCCGATCTACAAGACCATCGGGCTGCAAGAATTGCTCGACTTGCGCGCCAGGGAGATTCATTCCTACGAGCTGTTATTCCGCCACGGCCCGCCGCTGGGCAGCTATTACGTTCCCTTCGTATATGTCAAGGAATACGGGCGCAACGGGCGCAGCCTGGAGCAGTTCACCGACCAGCTCATCCAAAGGCTGGACATCACCTCCACGGTGGTGGAACGCGGCCCCTTCGAGTTCTATCAGGCCGAAGGGGAACGGCTGGTCATCCAGACCAATTTCAGCAACGTGTACGTCAACTTCCACCATTACCTGGTGGCGGATGGTGACACCATTTGGGAGATCGTTTGCGACGCCTCCCTGGTCGACTCCTTCACCTTCCAGCCCACCTTCGACAGCATCGCACGCTCCTTCCGCCCGGTGAAGGCGCCATAAGGCTGTATTTCTGCTCCAGGCAAATTTATAATCCACCTGACGATTGGCAGACAAGCCGCTGGAGTGCAAATCCAGCGGGAGCAAAAGCGATCCACGAGCGAATATCATGTTTGGGAAACAACCCGCGTCCCGTCCGATCTTCAACCGCCGCCGACAGCGGAGTCGCTTCCCGTGGGTGTGGATTCTGCTGGGCTTGGTGGCCCTGTTGTTCTTTCTCGTGCCCACCAATACCCAGCCCATCGTCAACCTCGACCAGGTCACGCCCTTTGTGGTCGAAATCACACCCCGCCCCACGCCAACCTTTACCCCCAGGCCGGTCTCCGAACACGGCGGGCGCATCGTCTACACCTGCACGCGCGGCGAATACAACCAGTTATGTCTCATCAACGCCGACGGCAGCGACCCGCAGCAACTTTCCAGCGGCATCGGCGCGAATGACTACTATCCCATCTTCAGCCCCGACGGCAAGGCCCTGATGTTCGCCTCCAACCGCAACGGAGCCTTCGACATCTACCTGATGGTCTTCGGCCAGCGCGACCTCTTCCAGATCACGACCAACGTGGGCAACGTGATCTCGCCCTCCTTCTCGCCCGACGGGAGCAGGGTGGTCTTTGCCAACCAGGCCGGGGATGCCCCGCCCGCGCTGTGGATGGCCAACCTGGACGGCTCGGACCCGCACCTGGTCTACGCCGGCCCGGGCGCCATCGTGGCGGCAGCCTGGTCGCCGGACGGGCAGACGATTGCCTACGCCATGGAAACCGCCCTGGCAGGCCAGTACCAGGTCTACCTGATGAACGTGGACGGCACCGCCTCGCGCCAGCTCACCAACATCGAGGGGGTGGGCGGCTCGCTGAGCTGGTCGCCCGACGGACAATTTCTGCTGATCTACGCCGGTCCCGTGGGCGGACGTGAAATCTTCCGACTGGACGCGGCGACGGGCGCCCTCACTCAATTGACGAACGGCGGCAACAATGCCTCTCCCTGCTATTCCCCCGACGGGCAATTCATCGTCTTCAACTCGCTGCGCAACAACGGTCAGGCCGACCTGTACATCATAAATGCAGACGGCTCCAACCTGCGCCAGCTCACCACCGACCCCGAACCCGACTGGCAGCCCAGTTGGGGGCCGTAAAGGGGTGGGAATAATTGGTAAATTGGAGGATCCCATGAACAAGACACCAGACGTTCACTTCAAAGAATACAAGCAGCGGGTCGCGCACAGGACCCGCCGACTCTTGATCGCTGTTTTTTGCGTCCTGGCCGCGCCCACCCTGGCGCTGATGTTCAACCTGGGCCAGGACGCCTGGCCGATGTGGCTGCGGGAAAGCCGCTCCTTCCTGCTGGGCCTGCTGTTATTCGCCGAACTGATTCTGATGCTGCTTTCCCCCATCATTGTCGAGTTCAACGCCAACCCGCGTCGGCTTTCCGGGCCGGGGAAAAACCCGGAGTTACCTCCCGATATGCAGTAACAGGATGGCGCGACAGACCTTGCGCGTTCGACGCCAATATAAGCGCTAATACTCGCTCCCACAAGACCGCAAGGTCACACGACGGGCTTCAACTCGACCACCACCTGCAAGCCGCCCCCGGGCAGGTTGCGCGCTGAGATCTTCCCACCCTGGGCTTCGATCAGCTGCTTGGTAATCGCCAGTCCCAATCCTGTGCCGCCCGAAACGCGCGCGCGGGATTTGTCCTTGCGCCAGAAGCGGTCGAAGATGAAGGGCAGATCTTCGGGAGGCAGGCCGGGACCGTTGTCGTTGACGGTCAGGGTCAGGCCGTCTGCGCCGCCGTGGGCGGTGACCCATACCCGCCCGCCCTCGGGCACGTAGCGGATGGCGTTGCCAACCAGGTTCCCCAGCGCCTGCTCGAAACGCTGCGAATCGACGCTGGCGATCAGGTCGCCGTCGGATTCCGCAAAGGCCAGCGCAATGTTCTTTTCACGCGCCTCCGCCGAGAAGACCTCCAGCGTGCGCTCGACCAGTTGGCCGAGATCGACCTGGCGTTTGTCGAAAGGCAGCTGGCGGGACTCGGCCAGGGTCAACAGGCGCAGGTCGTCGACCAGGCGTTCGAGCAGGTAGGTCTGTTCGAGCGCCAGGGAGACCTGGTTCCCGTCGGCGGAATAGATGCCATCCACAATGCCTTCGAGTCGGCCGCGGATGACGGATAGCGGGGTGCGCAGTTCGTGCGCCACGTCGGCCAGCATGTCGCGGCGTTCGCGGTCGCTGCGTTCGAGCGCCGAGGCCATCTCATTGAAACTGTCCGAGAGGCCGCGCAGGTCCTGGGGACCTTCGACCTGGATGCGGGTGTCCAGTTTTCCATCGGCCACGGCGCGCGCCGCGTAGATCACATCGGCCAGCGGGTTGGCGAAGCGCCGCATGAGCATGAAAGCCAGGGCCACCACGAACAGTCCCAGCGACAGGGAAACAGCCGCCACGGGAAAGAGGATGCCGCCCGCCATGCGCCCGCGCCATTCGAGGGGCAGCGAGTTGACCACGAGGGTGCCGATATGCCGTCCGTCCACAGAAAGGGGAAAGCGCAGGTCGGTCAGGCCAGGCTCATAGAGGGAACCAACCGTCGAAGCGGAGGCCAGCCCACCGTCGAGGAGGATGCGGTCTTCGTGGTCGAGCAGCAGGGTGAATTCGGCGGGAAAGGCGTCATAGATCCGAAAGGCCGCTTCGACGCCCTCCCAACTCCCATGCCCCTGGTAATAGCCTTCGAGGTAGCCGATGAGCGGGAAGCGCACGCTGGCCGTCTCGGAAAAATTGGTCAGGACGAAGGCGGTCAACAGGGGAAACAGGATCAGCAGGAGAAACAGGACGCCGAAGAAGGCGCGGCCCAGCAGTGACAGCAAACGCAGGCGAATCTGGCGGACCGATTTCATGCAGCCTCGCTGCCCGGCTCGGCATGGAATTTGTATCCCACACCATGCACGGTGATGATGAGTTCGTCGGGTTCCAGTTTGTGGCGCAGGTTGCGGATGTGCGAGTCGATGGCGCGTTCGTAGCTTTCGAAGGCCACGCCGTGCGCGGCGTTGAGCAACTGCATGCGCGAGAAGATGCGGCCCGGCTGGCTCATGAGGGTGGCCATGATCTCGAATTCGGTCGGGGTGAGCTGCACCGCCCGCTCCCCTGCCTGGACCTGGTAGTGGGCGCGGTCCAACGAAACGCGCCCCACACGCAGGATGTCGGAGGCGCGGTCGCCGCCGATGCGCCGCAGGACGACCTTGACGCGCGCCACCAGTTCGCGCGGGCTGAAGGGCTTGGTCATGTAATCGTCCGCGCCGATGGCCAGGCCGATGAGCTTGTCGGCTTCCTCGACGCGCGCCGTGAGCATGATGATCGGCACGTCGCTGTCGCGGCGCACGGCGCGGCACAGGTCGAGGCCGTCCATCTCGGGCATCATCAGGTCGAGCACGATCAGGTCGGGCTGTTCGCGCCGCGCGGCGGATAGTCCCTGCGCGCCATCCCTGGCAGTGACCACGTCATAGCCGGAGGCCTTGAGGTAATCGCGGCAGATTTCGAGGATCTCGGGTTCGTCGTCGACGAGCAGGATTTTCTTGGGCATAAGGTTATTATAAGAGAGTAGAGGAGTAGAGAATAGAGAGAAGTGAGGATGGTATTTTGTGTTGTGTAGTGAGTGAAGGAGGCCGGCACGGATAGAGAATGTCCGTATGAGTTGGCGCACCGACTATTCTCTACTCTCTGTTCTCCACTCTCTTACTCATATCGCAGCGCCACCATGGGGTGCAGGGAAGCGGCGCGCAGGGCGGGATACAGGCCGAAGAAGACGCCGATGGCCAGGGCAAAGGAAAAGGCCAACAAAATGGAATCATACGTGATGACCGAGGGGATCATGCCGGTCATGGTGAAGAAGTAGGCAATGCCGATGCCCAGCAGAATGCCGACGATGCCGCCGAGCAGGCTGAGGGTCACAGTCTCGATCAGGAACTGGGTCAGGATCTGGTTCCTGGTTGCGCCCACGGCTTTGCGCAGGCCGATTTCCTTCGTGCGCTCGGTGACCGAAACCAGCATGATGTTCATGATGCCGATGCCGCCCACCAGCAGGGAGATGGCCGCGATGGCGCCCAGGAAGATGGTCAGGGTCTGCGTGACTGAGTTGAGGGTGGACAGTGTGTCCGTCTGGCTCAACACGCTGAAATCCTTTTCCTCGGAGGGCTTCAACTCGTGGGCGCGCCGCAGGATGTAGGTGATCTGCGCCGAGACGGTATCCATCTCGGCGGTGTCCACAACGGAGATGAGGATATTGTTGACGGTCTTGCGGTCGTTGTAGCTGGCTGTATCCCCGAACAGTTTGGCATATCCCGTTTCGATGGGGATGAAGATCAGGTCATCGGGCGAACCCAGCCCCGCGCCTTTCGAGTCGAGCAGGCCGACCACCTCGAACTTGAGGCCGTTGATGGAAATGGTCTTGCCGATGGGAGAAAGGGTCCCGAACAAATCGCCGGCCACCGTGTCGCCCAGCACGGCCACGCGGGCGCGCGAGTCGTTGTCACCCTGGGTGATGAAGCGCCCGTCTGCCAGGGTGAAGGAGCGCACCTGGGCATGTTCCTCCACCACGCCCGAGATCGTGGTGCTGAAACTTTGATCGCCGAACACCACCTGGTAACTGGTCTGATAGACGGGCACCACGATGGCGCCCCTGCTCTCCAGGGTGCGTTCGAGCGTCTCGAAGTCGGCATAGTACAGGTGGCTCATCTGCTGGGTTTGTCCCATGCTGGCCATGCCCATTTGCAGGCGGCCCGGCGAAACGGTTAACAGGTTGGAACCGCCGCTCTGGATGGAACTGGTGATGCTGGCGGTTGCGCCGTTGCCGATGGAGAGCAGCGCCACCACGGTCGCCACCCCGATGACAATGCCCAGGATGGTCAGCACCGAGCGCATTTTGTTGGCGCGCAAGGCGCGCAGGGCGATTTTGAAATTTTCAGAAAGTAACATTTGGTTCTCCTTGCTTGAGGGTAAGTGGCGGAAAGGGATTGGCAAGCGGCAATTGGTAAATTGGCGGGTCAATTACCAATCCCCAATTACCATTTACTCTTCTCTTGCCGTGCCCGCCTTGATCGGGTTGGGGTTGGCCTCGTCGGAAACAATGCGCCCGTCCGAAATGCGGATGATGCGGCGGGTGTGCCGCGCCACGTACGAATCGTGCGTGACCAGGATGACGGTCTGTCCGTTATCACGGTACAGGCTTTGGAACAGTTCCATGATCTCGACGCCCGTCTTGCTGTCGAGCGCGCCCGTGGGTTCATCGGCCAGCAGGATGGACGGTTCGTTGACCAGCGCGCGCGCAATGGCCACGCGCTGCTGCTGCCCGCCTGAGAGTTCGTTCGGGGCATGATGGGTGCGGTCACCGAGTCCCACCCGTTCGAGGGCCGCAAAGGCGCGCCGCTCGCGTTCCTTCCCCGAAAAGCCCGCGTAGGTCAACGGCAGCATGACGTTCTCCAGGGCGCTGGTGCGCGCCAGCAGGTTGAACTGCTGGAACACAAAGCCGATCTTGCGCCCGCGGATGTCGGCCAGGCGGCTTTCGCCCAGGCTTTCCACCGCCACCCCGTCGAGCGAGTAGCGCCCGCTGGTGGGCACGTCCAGGCAGCCGATGATGGACATCAGGGTGCTCTTGCCCGAACCCGAGGGTCCCATGATGGCGACCATTTCGCCTTTCCCGATGGTGAAGCTGGCCCCATCCAGGGCGCGCACCTCGCTTTCGCCCATCTGGTAGACCTTGGTCAATTCTTCCACGTGGATCATTTCTGGCCTCCCGAGAACGGATTGGGCGGCGTGAAGCTGCTTTCATGCACCACTTCCAGGGTTTCGCCAGGCTGCAAATCGCCCGTGACCGTCACCATGTCTTCGTGGATCATTCCGCCGACCACGTCCACGCGCACAGCGGATCCGTTGCGCAACACCCACACGTACTCGCCGCGGCTGTCGTTCTGAATGGCGACGATGGGCACAGCCAGGGTCGACTGGGTATTCCCCACCGCGATGACCACGTTGGTGGTCGAACCCAACGGCAGGAAGCTCTCCCCATCGGCCTCCAGGCTGATATGGACGGTGTACTTCACCAGGCCGCCCACCGTTTCACCAACCGGGTCGACGGAGGCCACCACGCCCGTGAGTGTAACGCCCGGCACGGCATCCAGCGTGGCTTCGACCGCGGCCCCGGCCTGGACCTTGGCCACATCCGTTTCATCGACCTGCACCTCCACGTACAGGTGATTCATATCCGCCAGGTTGACGGAGAGTTGGCCCGCGCTGACCGTATCCCCAACCCGGTCGTTCACCGACAGGACCTGCCCGTCGAAGGGGGCGATGATGCTCAGGGTGTTGACGCTGGCCTGGGCCGCATCCACACGCGCCTGGGCCGAGACCAGGTCTCTGCGGCTGGGTTCGACCAGCACCCCATAGGCAGATTCGAGCGCATCCAGCAGCGCATCCGCCGATTTCTCGTACGCGCCGAGTTCCTTCATGACCTGGATGGCGTCGTCCTGGTCTTCCAGCGAAGCGGCAAAGGCGGCGGCCTGCGCCTCGAACCCCGCCTGCTTCGCCAGGATTTCATCCACGAGTTGGGCATCCGCCGCGCCCAGTTCGGCGCGCAGGGAGGCGGCGAGGGCGGCGTAGTCGTATTCACCCACATGCCCCTGTGATTCGGCGCGGGCAGCCCAGTAATAGAATTGCGCGCCGGGGTTCACCAGCAGGGGATAATCCTCGATGGCGGCGCTCAGGTCGTCGCGTGCGTCCACCACGTCGGCGTAGAGTTCATCATCGCCGCCGAATTTGTTGTAGGCAATCTCATCCATCAAGTCTTCGCGGGCGTTGTCCCAGGCGTCGAAGGCGCTGGCGACCGACTCGCGCGCGCCGCCCACGGACGAACCGTCAGGGGCGGTCAGGGCTTGCAGGTCGGCGCGGGCCGCTTCCAGGTCCGCCTGGGCCGAGACGAGGCTGGCCGAGGCGCTCTCGGGCTGCAAGGTCACCAGCAGGTCGCCCGCCTTGACCCAATCCCCGGGCTGCACGTGGACGGTTTCCACCACGCCGCCGGTCTTCCACGACAGGCTGGCAAAGGGCTGCGTCTTCAGCTCGCCCGAGACTTCGATGGTTTCGGCCAGGTCGATGGAGGCCACCGTCACCGTATTGGCGGAGTCGGCAGAGGCAGAGGCCGGGGCTGCCTGCACGAAAAACCACCAGGCCAGCAGGCCGGCCAGCAGCAATGTCAGGGAAGATCCCCACACGCGGACATTTTTATTCTTGAAAAAAGCGCTCATCAATCGGTCTCCTTTTGATCCTGTTTTCCGCGCCGTCGGAACGGCAGCGGGAAATTTTGCGAATGGATCTTTTGTATTTTTCCCAAGCATAGCCGGCGGATGTGCAGAATTTGTGCAGATTTACGGGACGAATGTGGATGTCGCCGGCGGGCATACGTTATAATTGCGCCCATGCAACCTACAATTATCGGTGTTCGTTTCACCAAAGTCGGAAAAGTCTACCATTTCGACTCGACCAGCCTGCCCGACGTGAAGGCGGGCGAGTACGTCATCGTGGATACCGCCCGGGGCAGGCACCTGGGCGAAGTCGTCCAAAAATTGGATGAGGCCCCGCCCCAACCGGAGGGCGGCTGGAAGAACGTCGAACGCCGCGCCACCCCGCGCGATTTGCTGCTCCAGCAATCCTGGCAGGCCAAACAGACCGAGGCCATGATCGACTGCCGCGCCCGCGCCGCCGAACTGGACCTGTCGGATGTGAAGATCGTGACCGCCGAGTACAACTACGACGGCTCGCGCCTGTCCTTCCTCTTCAGCACTGAGTCGGAGGAAAAGGTCGACCTCAAGTCGCTGAAGAAGGACATGCAGAAACTGCGCCCCAACACCCAGATCGAGTTGCGCCAGATCGGCCCGCGCGACCTGGCGAAAATGCTGGGCGGCATGGGCGCCTGCGGCGTCGAAACCCGCTGTTGTTCCAAATTCCTGACCGACTTCTCGCCCATCTCGATCAAGATGGCCAAGGAACAGGGCATCTCGCTGACCCCCTCTGAGATCACGGGCATGTGCGGACGCCTGCGCTGCTGCCTGATCTACGAGTACGAGCAATACGTGGAAGCCCGCAAGCAGCTGCCCAAGCGCAACAAACGCGTGATCACGCCCAAGGGCGAGGGCAAGGTGCTGGACGTGCTGCCGCTGGCCGACAAGATCATCGTGCTTGTGGACGCCCCCGAAGGGGAGCGCTCACAGCCCCAAACCTTCAGCCGCGAAGAGATCCAGCCCTGGGATGAACTCGAAGCCCTGCGGCGCAAGGCCGAAGCTCCCTGCGACCGCCACGAAGGCGGCGAATGCACCTGCGGCAAGGAAGGTCAGGGCGGCGAGAAAACCGACAGCAGCCCCGCCCCGGCCCCCGTCAACAACCCGCAGGTCCACCGGCCCCAGTCCGGGCGCCCCGGCGGCGGACAGAGACACCAGCAGAACCGCCCCAAAAAGAATCGCCGTTAACCATGCCTACAGCCGCCCCGCAGCCCGGCGTCTGGGAATCGCCCCAGCGCATTCTGGTTGTCCTTGCCCACCCCGACGACCCCGAGTTCTTCTGCGGGGCGAGCCTGGCCCGCTGGGCGCGCGCGGGACACGAAATCATCTATTACCTGTTGACCTGCGGCGACAAGGGCTTCAATGACTCGACCACGGCGGATATGACCCCCGACGCCCTGTGCGCCCTGCGTCACATGGAGCAGCGCAAGGCCGCCGCCGTCATCGGCACCAAGAAAGTGCATTTCCTGGATCATCAGGACGGCTACCTGGTCCCAGACCTGGCCCTGCGCCGCGAGGTGGTGCGCATCATCCGCAAGGTCAAGCCGACGGTGCTGGTCACCTGCGATCCGCAGAACCTGTTCGCGGGCTACGGCATCAATCACCCCGACCACCGCGCGGCGGGACAGGTCGTGCTGGATGCGGTCTTCCCGGCCGCGGGCAACAAGGCCTACTTCCCCGAGCTGCTGAAGGAAGGGCTGGAGCCGCACATGCCCAGGGAAGTGTGGGCCTCGCTCACCAACCAGCCCAACGTCACCCTGGATGTGACCGAGGAATGGCCGATCAAACTGGAGGCCCTGCTGCATCATGCCTCCCAGATCGGCGATGTGGACAAGTTCAAGGCCCGCATGGCCTCCCGCCACACTGAGGACAGCACCGACGAAAATCCGCGCTTCGAGGAAAAATTCCGCGTGGTGAAGTACGGGTGAACCTGTGCACTGAGCGGAGTGAGAACGGCTTGATGCGTACGTGTATGGTTTCCGAAAATGATAACTGGAATGATTACTATGCCTATTTCGGACAACAGCGTCAGCTTCGCTTGTATGGCAAACCATTGGATCAATTCCCCTGCACGAAATTGTCGGCAACCTTTCCATCTCTGCCTTTGGCTGGTTAATTAGTCTCAACTCAAATGAAACGCCCCCTATTCTTTTTTGTCTTGATATTGATGATGTGGGGGAGTTCTTGTACCCATGCCACCCAAACTCTTGCCGTCCCAACGCTCGCCAATACACCCACAAGGCCATCTTCAACGATAGTCTTTACTCCGTCTGCACCTACCCTTACTAAAAATCCAAACCCCACTGCCGTGGCAACGGGTATGGCCACAGTATTCCCAACCGCCAATACTGTCATTTCAAATGCTGTTGGTTTTGTAACCAGCGATGGCAATCTCTGGGTTGCTAACGCAGATGGTAGCGGTGAAAGGCGGTTAGATATAAAAGGTAAAGATTTTGCATGGTCTCCCAACGGAGAATGGATAGCTGTATTAAAGCCATATGAGCTATGGATTATTTCGCCAGACGGTATTAGTGAGAGACAACTTGTATCTGTCAATCGCGCGTTTGGGGAACTACAAACAGTTGCTTGGTCACCTGACAGCAAGCAAATAGCCTTTCTACAAACAATATCTTCAGATAAGCCAGAGATAGCCACAATTAAAACAGTGGTTGTTTCAAATGTTGCTGTTACCGATGTTATTAGTGTTACGACGGGTTATCCAATACTATTAGCGTGGTCTCCAGATAGTAAAAGCATAGCCTTGACATACAACATGAATATAAAAGTCGTGGAGACTGAAAATAAGGCTATACACGACATTGCCAATTCTGAACTTTGTGGCGGTATGTTTGGGGATATCCTGTGGTCACCAGATGGAAAATGGATAGCTCATTCCCATTACGGTAATGGACGGTACGGTCACGGTTGGGTCTGTATTACTAATTTAGAAGATAAAAATGCGCGGTTGGACGTAAAAGGACATGCTACATCGCCTGTATGGGATAGTACAGGGCGTTATTTGTATGTAGCAGCAATCGATTTCAACCCTGATAACCCACCGTCCGATCCAGATCCGCGACTATTACGTTACGATGTGATAGGACAAAAACTAGAATGTGTAGTTTCGCTTGACAATACCTCAAGAGATATGGGGGCGTACATCACCATTTCACCAGACGGTAAAACGCTAACACGTCTGACCCGCATTAGTACGGGAAATTATTTATTTGAAATTGTGAACTTAGATGACCTACAAATAGAAAAATATAGTGTAACAAAAGAAATATACTCCCGAACTTGGAAAGATTATATTTGGATAGATAGCACCCATATCATGTTCGCGGCCGAAGAACAACAATATTCGTCCAAGATTGCTCTGTATAGGTTGAACGTGTATTCTGGTTTGATAACACAAGTCACAGGATTACATGATATTGAAAGATGGTTCAGCAAAATGGGTATCACTTGGTAAAACGCCAGCCAACCACCCCATGAAGGCCGCATCCCTTTCAAGGGGATGCGAGACAGCCTGGCTGTGGATACAACCCCTCTGGAAAGAGATGCCGTCATCGCTCCGCGCGCAGTGCAATTGCGGGCGAAAAAATATAGCAATTTCGTTGCAAGGGCAAAGCCTGAAGCAACCTTCTTATTATAGCCATGAACCTTCTTACGCTCACCTACAAATCCACCTACTACTACCTTTTGGATTGCAAGGGCGGAAAATTGATGGTGGACTGCGGCTGGCCCGATACTTATCCTCAATTCGCAGCCGAGTTCAAACGCAAGGGCGCCTCGCCGCAGGACGTCAAATACGTGCTGGTCACGCACTTCCATCCTGACCATGCGGGGCTGGTGCAGGAATTCAAGAACCTGGGCGCGAAATTCATCCTGATGGAAAGCCAGGTGGATTTCATGACCCCGTTCGCAGAATCCTTCAAGGCAAAAAAGATTCCCTACACCGAGATCGCACCGCAGAATAATATCCTATTGAAATTCGCCGAGAGCCGTGCCTTTCTGGCGGGCATCGGCGTGAGCGGCGAAATCCTCTCCACCCCAGGCCACAGCAACGATAGTGTCACCCTGATCCTGGACGAAGGCTATGCCTTCACTGGCGACCTGCCTCCTGAATTCCTGCTATCCGAAGAGGACACGCTCTCGCGCCAAAGCTGGGATAGAATCCACCAGCACAAGATTCAACGCATCTTCCCCGCCCACGGACAATAAATGACCGCACTCTACGACTACAAGATCGAAGTCTTCCTCCCCGAGGAATTCGTCTTCCCATTGCGTGACGAGCTGGCCAAGGTCAATGTCGGCGTGATCGGCAACTACGACCACTGCATCGCCTTCAGCCTGGTGCGTGGAACCTGGCGTCCGCTGGAGGGATCCAATCCCTATAACGGAACTGTCGGCGAGATCAGCGAAGGCACCGAGGCCAAAGTCGAGGTCAACTGCACAAAGGAAAACGTCCGCGACGCGCTGCAAGTCATCCGCCGCGTGCATCCCTACGACGAACCTCTGATCAACGTCATCCCGCTGGCGAACTCTCGATTTGAATAAGCCAAAGCTCATCAACCTTTCAACCTGCAACCTTCCAACCTTTAACGGAGCCCCCATGACCGACTTTCTCGACCAAGCCCTCGAACTCTTCCCCTACACCCAAACCCTGCGGCGCGACTTTCACATGCACCCTGAGCTCGGATTCAACGAAATCCGCACGGGCGGAATCGTGGCGAAGGAACTCGAAGCGCTCGGCATGGAGGTGACCAAAGGCGTCGGCAAGACGGGTGTGGTGGGTCTGCTCGAAGGCGCGAAGCCTGGCCCGACCCTGCTGGTCCGCTTCGACATGGACGCCCTGCCCATCACCGAAGAGACGGGCGCGGAGTATGCCTCGCACAACACGGGCGTGATGCACGCCTGCGGACACGACGGTCACACCGCCATCGGGCTGACCGTGGCGAAGATGCTCCATGCCCGCCGCGACCAGTGGGCGGGTACCATTAAATTCGTCTTCCAGCCCGCCGAGGAGACTCTCGGCGAGGAAGGCCTGGGCGGCGCGGAGATGATGATCCGCGACGGCGTGCTGGACGCGCCCAAGCCCGATTACGCCCTGTCGCTGCACCTGTGGAACGAACAGCCGCTCGGCTGGCTGGGCGTGGCGGCGGGTCCCGTCATGGCGGGCGCGGACGAGTTCAAGGTGCGGCTGATCGGCAGGGGCGGCCACGGCGCCATCCCGCAGGCAGCGGTCGATCCCATCGTCGCGGCGGCGCAGATCGTCACCGCCCTGCAAACTATCGTTGCGCGCAACGTTGCTCCCGTCGAAACCGCCGTGGTCACGGTCGCCACCCTCCATGCGGGCACAGCCTTCAACGTTATCCCGCCCGACGCCGAACTGCGCGGCACCATCCGCAGCTTCGAGCCGTCGGTGCGCGAGAAGGTCATCCGCCGCTTCGAGGAGATCACGCGCGGCATAGCCTCCGCAATGGGCTGCCAGACCGAGATCGAGATCAAGCGCGTCACACCCGCCGTCCTCAACAACGGGGACGCCGCGGCCCGCGTCCAGGAGGCCGCCCGCGCGGTGCTGCCCGAATCGAACCTGGACACAAACGGCTACATCACCATGGGCGCGGAGGACATGGCCTACATGCTCGAACGCATCCCTGGCTGCTACTTCTTCGTCGGCTCGGCCAATCACGCGAAGGGCCTCGACTACGGCCACCATCATCCCAAGTTCGACGTGGACGAAGAGGCCCTGCCGCGCGCCGCCGCCCTGATGGCCGCCGCCGCAATGAATTTCCTGAAATAGGAGCGCCATGACCCGCAAGACGAAACTCCTCCTGCTCTTATGTTTGCTCGGAGCGCTGCTCCTGCCGGTCATCTACTTTGCCTATCCACGCGCCGCGCCCACGGAAGCCACCGCCTTTGGATTGCCTCCCGCCGATTCTGGGGCCGAACCCTGCGGATACACCTGGGCCCAACGGGACCTGCCCGAGATCGGCCAGCGTTTCAACGCGGACCTCCAAAAACTGATTCCCTCCGCGACGGGCGACGCCTACGCCTTTGGTGAGGACTGCGTCCGCGCGGATGGCTCGCGCACCTTCGGCGCAATGGAAACCGATTTCACGGTCGACCTCCCCGTCCGCGACTTGACGGATGACGGCGCGCTGGGCGCGTATCTCGAACGCCTGATCCCCTTCCTGGCCGCCTACCCCACCGACGGCCTGCCCGCCCGCCTCAACCGCATCGACGTGCGCTTCTTCGTCAGCGAACAGGAATTCCGCTACCTGCGCTTCGAGTTGGGCGCGGGCATCGCTGCCTACGAGCAGGGCCTGCGCGGCGCGGCGTTGCTGCAAGCGTTGGATAAGAAATAGCACGGACGGCGGACTGAAGTCCGCACTCCGAGTTGGAGTCCGCAAGCTCTGCTTGCGGACTCCTTTTTTCTCTTGACTCTTTGCCCCATCGGCTGTATACTGCGTTTAGTAGTTACTAAATGTAGTATACAAGGTAAACATGACCCCTGACCTCCAAACCATCCAACAAAACTTCGTCGAAAGCCTGAGCCAGATCAGCCGCTTCTGGGGCTTCCCCAGGGGCATGGGCGCGATCTTCGGCGTGCTGTACCTGTCCCCCGCTCCGCTCTCGCTGGACGAGCTCGTCGAGCAGACGGGGCTGACCAAGGGCGCCATCAGCACCGAGGTGCGCAGCCTGGCGCGCATCGGGCTGGTGCATCGCTCCAGCAAGCTGGGCGACCGCAAGGACTACTACGAAGCCGAGACCGACTTCTACGCCGCCATCCGCTCGATTCTCAAGGAGCGCCAGAACAGCGAGTTCGACCGCGCCATCCGCTCGGTGCGGGAGACGCTCACCGCGCTGGAGGCCAAATCGAAATCGAAGGATGCGGACTGGCAGTTCACGCTCGAACGCGTGCGCGCCCTGCAGGATTTCTTCGACGCCATCGACAGCCTGAACAAGGCCGTCATCAAGCTGGAGAAGCTGGGCTTCGGCAACGTGCAAAGAATCCTGGGCGTGTTGAAGTAATTTTCCCGCCAACGACATCGAAGCGATGATCCCGTTGAATCTTCATTCAGCGGCGTGGATTAACGTTCCTATTTTACAGAGAAAGGATTTGACATGAAGATCGCAGTGACAGGCGCATTTAGCTACTCGGGCAAGTACATCACCCAACGGTTATTGGAACGCGGCGAGCAGGTCATCACCTTGACGGGACATCCCAACCGTCCCGACCCATTCGGCGGAAAGGTCAAGGCTTTTCCGCTGGACTTCAACGATCCGCGCGGACTGGTCGACTCCCTGCATGGCGTGGACACCTTCTACAACACCTACTGGGTGCGCTTCGACAAAGGCTCCAACACCCAACCCGCCGCCGTGGAAAACACACGCAAGCTGGTGCGGGCCGCAGCCGAGGCGGGCGTGCGGCGCATCGTCCACATCAGCATCACCAATCCCAGCGCGGATTCGCCCCTGCCGTATTTCTGGGGCAAGGCCGCCAACGAAAAAGCCGTAATCGAGTCGGGCATGGAGTACGCCATCCTGCGCCCCACCGTGCTGTTCGGCAAGGAGGACATCCTGATCAACAACATCGCCTGGCTGCTGCGGCGCTTCCCCTTCTTTGCCCTGCCTGGCGACGGGAGCTATCGCCTGCAGCCCGTCTACGTGGACGACCTGGCGGCGCTGGCCCTGGATGCTGGCTGCGCGCAAGGGAATTTCATCTGGGATGCGGTCGGGCCGGAGGATTTCACCTTCCGCGCGATGGTCGAGCGGATCGGCCAAACCATCGGGCATCCCCGTCCCCTGCTGGAGGTGCATCCGCAGCTGGCGCTCAAGGCGGCGCAATTCCTCAGCCTGTTCGTGCGCGACGTGCTGCTGACCCCCGAGGAAGTCGACGGCCTGATGGCAAACCTGCTCATCTCGAAGGCACCTGCGCGCTGCCCCACCCGCCTGAGCGACTGGCTGGCCGAACACAAATCCACCGTCGGCGCGGAGTATGCCTCGGAGATCAAGCGGCATTTTTAAGAGGACGAAATTCGTAGCGCGACTTTCAAGTCGCAACCCAAATGGCGACATGAATATCGCGCTACAGAATCTTCGCGGTTGGCATAGTTTTCGCAGAGCAATACTATAAGATCATACGGAACAATACCTTCGCCAAAATTTAACAGACCTAATTTCGTGGGGCGGATTGGCAATCCGCCTACCATATCTGGTGATCGCAGCAAGTTTCTGGCTATATCTGGCATTGCGGGATACC
>JBMOMS010000042.1:0-24810 GCA_049324895.1 Chloroflexota bacterium | reverse complement strand
ACCGACATTCTTGACCAGGCCGAACATCCAGCGCCCGCCCACGGCGCCACGCTCTCCGCCGCCGCGCTCGGGACGCATCCCCTCGGGGAAGTCTCCCAGGGGCCGTTCCCCCTGCGGGCGAAACTCGGCGCCTTCGGGGCGGTCGAAAGGCAGGTCCGCGCTCGAACTGTTCGCATCGACCAGGAAATAGAGCGCCGCGCCCACAAGGACGGTTGCCAGCAAAATGATCAGGATTCGTCCGAGGGTTTTCATGCCGTCACATCCTTCTGCTTTTTGGAGAACAGGCGGCCCATCGGCTCGATGATGTAGCGTTTGAAGGTGTTGACGATCCAACTCCAGTGCAGGGCGGTGTGAAGTCCCAGCAGCAGCAGGAACAGGTTGGCCGACATGTCATGCAGCCTGCGCCAGGCAAAACCCGGCGGCAGGGAAATTCCCAGGGCGGGCATCACCGCCTCCGAGATCAGGATACCCGAAAGCATGATCAGGATGCCGTCGATGAACAGCAGCCAGTTGAGCACGTAATTGATGCGCGAGAGGCCGCCCACCCGCCCGAAAAAGCGACGCGTCACCTGCGCGATCCAGTCCCAGCTCAGCAGCAGATGCACCAGCACCACGGCGATCATGGCAATGCTCAGCCATTCGTGAATCGGGATTCCGCTGGAATGCGGATCCATCGTCACCAGGAATGCGATAAAGATCGCCAGGTCGATCCATAGTTTTATTTTCGTTTGATTGCGCGATTTGGTTTTACTTTCCATGTTGGTATCGTCTCCTTTGGATGCCCGATATTCTAGCGGCATGGACACTGCGCATGGTGAAAAAAATACGGACAAATTGTGGAGATTTTGTAAAATCCCCGCCAACCGGATCGAGTATAGACATTGCCTGAAACGGGCAACGTGTGTATAATTCGCCCGCTTGAATTTTGGAGAGGTCGCGTAGTCTGGCTTAGCGCGCACGCTTGGAAAGCGTGTAACCCAAACGGTTCGCGGGTTCGAATCCCGCCCTCTCCGCCATTGAGACTCCCCGCCTGGGGAGTCTTTTGTTTTAAGGTTCGCGCGCCCCCATTGAGGGGATATAATTCGAATCCCGCCCTCTCCGCCATTGAGACTCCCCGCCTGGGGAGTCTTTTGTTTTAAGGTTCGCGCGCCCCCATTGAGGGGATGATATCCCCAAAGGGGCCGCTGTTCGAATCCTGCCCTCTGCGCCGATGAACAAATTGATACTATTCGTGTACCGCTGATATTTTTATGTTACCATTATCGCATGTCAATAACGAAACCCGATACAACAAACCGCACCTTCTTCCTGGGCTTCATCCGCCTGCACATCCTGCACCATGCCTCCATCGAACCCATCTTTGGGTTGGAAATGATCCGCGAATTGAAAAGGCATGGCTACAGTCTCAGCCCTGGCACACTATATCCCATCCTGCATGGTCTCGAACGGGATGGTTGTCTCAAATCACAAAAACAGGTGGTGGAGGGAAAGGTTCGCAAATATTACCAGATTACGAAGTCTGGCAGAACCATCCTGGCACAAGCCATGCGCCAGGTGCAGGAACTGATCGCTGAACTCAACGAAACATGAGGTAAACAACCATGTTCTCCAATGCTGATATCCGCCTGCTGTTTGCCACTCGGATTGTGCGCATGTTCTCCTATGGATTGCTGGCGGTCATCCTTGCCCTCTACCTTTCCGAAGCGGGATTGTCCGACTCAGAGATTGGCCTATTGCTTACGCTGACCCTGCTTGGCGATACGCTCATTTCCTTGTGGATTACCACCCGCGCCGACCGCTTCGGTCGCAAACGAATGTTATTGATCGGCGCGGCGTTGATGATCTTCGCCGGAATCCTGTTTGCGTTCACGCGTGACTTTTACCTGCTCCTGTTTGCCGCAACCATCGGCGTCATCAGCCCCAGCGGGAATGAAGTCGGTCCCTTCCTTGCCATCGAACAGTCTGCGCTGGCACAAACCTTGTCCGCCGAAAAACGCACTCAAGTCTTCGCCTGGTACCAGCTCGCAGGATCGCTTGCCACAGCCTTGGGTAGCCTGGCAGGAGGCGGGTTGTCACAGATCATGCAAAATGGGGGCGCAGATCCGTTATCCAGCTATCGGGTCATCATCCTCGTCTATGCCGCGCTGGGATTGGCGCTTGGTGTGCTGTTCAATTTTGTTTCGCCGCGGGTCGAAGTCCCAGAAAATGGAAGTGATGCTGCAAAGGTCAACCTGCTCGGGTTGGGAAAATCGAGCAAAACAGTGATCAGGCTTGCCGTCCTATTTTCCCTGGATGCGTTCGCGGGCGGATTCGTGGTGCAAAGCATCGTGGCGTATTGGTTCCATGTCCGTTATGGCGTGAACCCTGCCACGCTCGGCGCGATTTTCTTTGGCGCAAATATCTTTGCTGGCATCTCAGCGCTCTCCGCTGCCTGGATTGCGAAGAAGATCGGCCTGCTCAATACGATGGTCTTTACGCACGTGCCATCGAATATATTACTGATCCTTGTTCCGCTCATGCCCAACCTGCCTTTGGCGATCACCATACTGCTTTTGCGATTCAGCATCTCGCAGATGGACGTCCCCACGCGGCAGTCTTACACATTGGCAGTTGTCTCGCCGGAGGAGCGATCTTCCGCCGCGGGTGTGACAGGCATCGCTCGCACATTGGGCGCGTCATTGGCGCCCATTATTGCCGCGCCACTGATCGGAATCACTGCCTTGTCGGGTTTGCCATTCATCATTTCAGGTGTGCTTAAACTCATCTACGATTTCAGCCTGTTTCATAGTTTCAAGACCATCAAACCTCCAGAGGAGCAAGTAGTCGAATGACCCCGACTTTAGAAGTATTCACCTCCTTTCTCAAACTCGGTTTTACCGCATTTGGCGGACCCGCCGCGCACATTGGCATGTTCCGCGATGAATTTGTCCGCCGCCGCAAATGGCTCACCGACGAAGCTTTCCTGGACCTGCTCGGCGCGACCAACCTGATTCCGGGTCCCAACTCCACCGAGATGGCAATCCATATCGGCTATCTGCGCGCAGGCTGGGCAGGTTTGATCGTTGGTGGACTGGCGTTCACCCTTCCCGCCATGTTGATTGTGCTCGTCTTTGCCTGGCTTTACGTGGAATATGGCTCCACCCCGCAGGCCTCCTGGCTGCTCTATGGCGTCAAACCGGTAATGATTGCCATCATCCTGCAAGCCTTGTGGGAATTGGGGCGCAAAGCCATCAAGGGAAAATTGACTCTCGCCATCGGGATTGCCTGTGTCGTCTTGTATTTCCTGGGAGTCAACGAAGTATTGCTGCTCTTCGCGGGTGGATCGGCCCTCATGCTGATCCAAAACTGGACTCGACTGCGCAAGGCAAAACTCTCTATCCTGCTCCCGCTTCGTTTCGATACGGCTTCGCTACTCAACGCGGCGCTTCCCACGCTGACAGCGGCTCCCGTTACATTTAGTTTATCCACCCTCTTTTTGACCTTCCTCAAAATCGGCGCGATCCTGTACGGGAGCGGCTATGTGTTGGTCGCCTTCCTGCGCGCCGACTTTGTCGAACGACTCGGCTGGCTGACCGAGCAGCAACTCATAGACGCCATTGCCATCGGGCAGATCACGCCGGGACCCTTGTTCACTTCCGCCACATTCATTGGCTACCTGCTTGGCGGAGTCCCTGCCGCGCTGGTCGCGACCCTCGGAATTTTTCTGCCGTCCTACATCTTTGTCGCCATCAGCAACCCGATCATCCCAAAACTCCGTCAATCCCCGTGGATGGGCAGTCTGCTGGACGGAGTGATCGTTGCTTCGCTGGGGTTGATGGCGGCGGTCACGTTCCAACTTGGGCTGGCTTCCCTGATCGACCTGACGGCACTTGTTATATTCGGCTTGTCTGCCATCCTATTGATCCGCTACAAGGTCAACACGACCTGGTTGATCCTCGGCGGCGCGCTGATTGGCTTCATCACATCACTTCTACACTAATTTCAAGGAGAAACCATGAACCATCTATTCATCATCAACGATGCGCCTTATGGCAACGAGCGCCCCTACAATGCCTTGCGGCTTGCCATGAACGTTGCCAAGAGGGAGGGGATGAAGGTGCGCGTCTTCCTAATGGGCGACGGGGTACAGTGCGCCATCAAGGGGCAGGACACACCGCAGGGGTACTACAACATCGAGCGCATGTTCACATCCGTCATGAGAGCCGGCGAAGTGGCCGCCTGAGGGACCTGCCAGAAAGCCCGAGGTCTCGGGCAGGAGATGATGATCGCCAACGTGCAAGCGGGAACCATGGAATTGCTCACCAATTGGACGCTGGAGGCGGATAAGGTGTTGGTCTTTTGAAAAAAGTGCTCGTCCTGGGATCGCCGACATCCCGCTTGGAAAATGACAAAACATCCCGCTCCAGGTTGGAGCGGGATGTTTATCGAAATGACTACGGAGCGGGTGCGGCCCCGCCTGCCAGCGGTTCGCCGACAGGCGCGCCGGCGTAAACCAGCGGGCCTTTCTCGGGAACATCCGCGGGACGGCCAAGCGGCATGATGGGACGCCCGATGGTGGACTGTCCGTTCGGGGCGTAGAGCATCTGGTACATCAGGGAGCTCTCCCAATCGCCGCCGCCCAAAATGTCATTCCCCTTGGCTTCCCCGTTGGCGCGGTTCGAGCCAGCCACGATGCCCGCGTAGGAGCTTAAGTCCATGTTCTTGATGGCCAGCTTCAAGTCGGACTGGTGGCAGGAAGAACAGGCCAGCGCGCCCGGGTACCACAGGCTGGATTCGAGGAACAGCGGCTGGACATCCTTCTTGAAACTGCCTTCGCAGGGCGTACCCTTGACGTCGGTGAAGGGGAACTTGTCGTTCTCCGGGTAGCCCGCCGAGACCCAGGCCCCGATCAGGTCAACGGCAGCCACCTGGCATTTGTTGAAGGCCGTCTGCGCGTTGCGGTCAGCCACAGGCAGGGTGGCAGGGATCAGGGTCGGGACGGGGGTGCGATAGGTGGTATCGGGCGCCTGCGAACAGGTCAGCGAAGGCCCGCAGGCAAAGACGAACATCATCCCGATGAACAGCACCACTGCGATCAGGAACAAAATGATCGTGGTGTAGATGAACTTGCGCAGGTCGTTGGTTTCGGACATGAAAGGCCTCCTCCCCTACTTCGACGCGGCCAGCGTGCGGATGAAATTGACCAGGTCCCAGCGGTCACGCACGGTCAGGTTTTCGTTCAGGGGCGGCATGCGTCCCAGCACACCGTTCGAGATGGTCAGGAACAGCGAACCGTCGCTCTTGGATTGCGTCACGTCGAGCGTCAGGTTGGCGGGCTTGTTGACGAGATTGCCCGCAATCGTTCCGTTACCCACACCCGTTTCCCCGTGGCACATCTGGCAGTGGATCGCAAACAGTTGCGTGCCGCGGGCGATGGAGGTCTCATCGGCGGGGACGGGGTTTTCGGGCGCGCCCATGTTCGGGATGGAGATGGCCCCATCCACGGGAATCGAACGGGCGGGCACGGCCAGCGGGCTTTCCATTGGCTTGTAGGCGGGCTGGATTTCCATGAAGGCCACCCAGTCGATCTTGACGATGTCGTAGGTGAACATCGACAGGGCGGCAAAGGCGATGCCCAGCACGGCGAACACGCCGACCAATTGTTTGAACAGTCTCATAATCGTTGCGCCTCCGCGGCCTCGACCTTTTCAGCCCCCAGGGCGGTCATGGCCTGGGTGATTTTTTCGGAATTCTCCTGGTCACAGGAAAAGAACACGCCGATCTTGCCGTCGCTGATTTCGGGCACGTAATGCATCGGACGGTAGGATGGGAAGTAGCTGTCGAGGAACACGCCCAGGAAGGTGGCCAGCAGCAGGCCGAGCATGGTCAACTCGAACAGCACCACCACACTGGGCGGACCGGGCACAATGGCCTGGCGTCCGACCTGGATGGGATACGAGACCGGCGCGGCAAAGGCCAGGAAGGCGCCGATGGTGAAGCCTGCCAGCGCGCCGCCCAAGGCCAGGCGCGGGACATTCGTCCACTGGCGGGGACGCCCGAGCATGGCCTCGGTCACGGGGACGCCCGAGATGACGTTCATCTGGTCGTCGGGGACGCCCAGGCTGCGGAGCCGCTCGATGGCGTCGGCAGCCGGTTCGAGGTCGGGGAAAATCGCCATGAGGGATACGTTCGTCGTCATGGTCATCCTCCTATTCCAATTCACTGACCGCGACGACAGTCTCACGGCCATAGGTCTTGAGCGAGTGGGCCATCTGGCCCTCCTGCACTTCCCAGACTGGGATGAGCGGGATCAGGCGCGAGGCGCCCATGTACAACAGGATGAAGAAGGCCACCGTGCCGATGCCGAGGAAGACTTCCACACCGGGCGTGTACATGCGCCAGGTAAAAGGCATGCGGTTGATGGTCAGCGAGATGGGAATGATGATGTAGCGTTCGAACCACATGCCGAAGTTGATGAACAGGCCGACCCCGAAGAGCAGCCAGGGATTGGAACGCCATTTCCTGTTCCACAGGGTGGCCCACGGGAGGGCCACATTGAAGATCAGCATGGCAAACCACATCCAGCCCAGCGGGCCGGCTTCGTGGAAGTGCAGCAGTTGCTGCGTCCACTTGTCGCCGCCGTACCACTGCACCATGTAATCGTTGAAGAAGAAGTAGGCCCAGGACATCGAGACCAGCAGCATCAACATGCCCAGCGCGTCGAAGTGCTCGGCGCGGATGAAGTACTTCATGTGCTTCATGCGGCTCTGGACGACGGCCAGCACCATGGCAACTGCTCCCATGCCCGAGTGCAGCGCGCCGACCACGAAGTACGGGCCGAAGATGGTGGAGTTCCAGCCCGGGCGGGTGGCGGCGGCAAAGTCCCAGGATACGATGGTATGTACCGAGAACATGACCGGGATGATGGCGAAGGCGAAAATGTTCATCGCATTGCGCAGGTGCGTCCACTCGCCTTCGGTGCCGCGGAAACCGAGCGCCAGCACGCGGTAGAAAATCTTCTGCCACTTGCCATCGGGGGTGCGGTCACGGGCCATCGCCAGGTCGGGGATCAGCGGCAGGAACAGGTACATGGTCGAGGCCAGCAGGTAGGTGGTGATGGCCAGCAAGTCCCACGAGAGCGGCGAGTGGAAGTTGGGCCACAGTCCGCGCTGGTTGGGGATGGGCATCAGCCAGTACGAGAGCCAGACGCGGCCCATGTGCATGAAGATGCTGAAGCCCGCCTGCACCAGGCCGAAGGTGGTCATCAACTCGGCGGCGCGGGTGAAGGGACGGCGGAACTCGGCCTTGAACACGCGCAGGATGGCGGAGATGAATGTCCCCGCGTGGCTGATGCCAATCCAGAAGACGGTGTTGACCAGGAAGATGCCCCAATACGACGGACGGTTGACGCCCGCCACGCCCAGGCCGTTGGCAATCATGTAGCCCCAGGCTCCGAACAGGAAGACGGCCACGATCACGCTCAACAGGCCGAACACGACCCAAAACTTCCAGGAGGTGGCGTGCATCGACTCCATGACCATGTCGTTCATCTGCCCGCGCGGAAGCGGGTCGAGCATCAGGTGCTTCTCGCGCAGGTGCGCGATGTGGTCGTCGTGGTGTGTATGTTTTTCGGAAGCCATGTCTAACCTGCCTTGAGATAGGTGACGGACGGCAGCGTGCCCAGGTCTTCGAGCATGTGGAAGCCGCGCGCGCCGCGCGCCAGCTTGCTGACGGCGCTTTCGGGATCGTCGATGCGCCCGAAGACAATGGCGTCGGCGGGACAGGCCTGGGCGCAGGCGGGCGCGAACTCGCCATCGGCCACTTCGCGGCCCTCGGACTTGGCCACATCCTCGGCGCGGTGGATGCGCTGGATGCAGAAGGTGCATTTCTCCATCACGCCGCGGCGGCGGACGGTCACATCGGGATTGAGCTGGTTGGGCAGCGGCTCGGGGCGTTCATAGTCACGCCAGTTGAACGAGCGCACCTGGTAGGGACAGTTGTTGGCGCAGTAGCGCGTGCCCACGCAGCGGTTGTAGACTTGCAGGTTGAGCGCCTCGGCCTGGCTGTGGACGGTCGCAAAGGCGGGACAGACCGGCTCGCAGGGCGCATGCCCGCATTGCTGGCACAGCACCGGCTGGTAGGGCGTCATCTTGATCTCGGGGAACTCGCCCTCCCAGAAGCGCTCGGTGCGGATCCAGTGCATCGAGCGGCCGTAGCCCGAGTCGGCTTCACCCACAAAGGGGACGTTGTTCTCCATCGCGCAGGCGGCCACGCAGGCCTGGCAGCCGGTGCAGATGTCCATGTCGATGGCCATGCCCCATTTGCCCTGCTCCGCTTCGGAAAAGTTCGCGCTGTATTCGGAAATCTTCAATTCAATCGCCATGATTAATGCTCCTCACCCAGGGCCTCACCGTACACGCCCATGCGGCTTTCCAGGCGGGACAACGGATAGGTCTTGCCGGTCTTCTCCACTTTCACGCGCATACCCGCGAAGGCCAGGTCGCCCGCGCCATTGACCTGCTCACCGAACAGGTCGGCGGGATTCGACCCGCGCCCCTCGGCGTAGCGGCCATAAGCGCTGTGACCCTGCCCGAAGGGCATGGCAATCGTATCGGGGCGGATGGCGGGATACTTGTACACGACCGCCTCCACCGCCCCCGCCTCGGACGTGATTAGCACCACGTCGTCGTTGTCCACGCCCAGTTCGTGCGCGGTCTCGGGATGGATCTCGACCCAGGAACTCCACATGACCGTGGTGGTCGGATCGGGCACTTCCTGGAGCCAGGGCTTGTTCGCGCCCGCCTCACCCAGCACGGGCGAGACAAACGGGTGGAAGTAGAACTCGCCCTCACCCGCAAACTCCGCTGCATCGACATGGATGGCTTTGCCCAGGGCATCGCCGCCCGGGGTGGACAACTCGTCCACGGTCTTCCACCAGCCGCCGTACTGCTGGAAGTAGGCCGTGAAGGTATTAATCTCGGGCGCGCCGAAGTAGCCGTCGCTTTCGCCGACCAGCGCCACCAGCTTGCTTTGAATGAACTCGACCTCGTCCTTGAAGGACAGCGCCTCAGCGGCCTTGCCGCCCGCGAGGGCAGCGGCAGCCAGGAACACATCCGCGGTCGCGCGCGTGTTGTAGTAGGGCGAGACAACCGGCTGCGCGCCCGAAAGCGCGGGTTGGGCCGCGCCCGCCGCCACGCGCTGGTAGCCCCAGGCCTCAAGGCTGTGATGATCGGGGAAGACGTAATCGGCCTGGACGGCGGTTTCGTCGGGGAAGGTCGCAAACGAGATGACGGTCGGCACGCTCTTGAGCGCGTTCTCGAAGCCCAGGGACTTGGGCAATTCGAAGACGGGATTGACGCCGTGAATGAAGAGGGTCTTGATCTCGCCGCCCTTCAGCTTCTCGACGAAGGCCGCCATTTCCTTTAAGTTGGCAGGACGATGATACTCGGCCTGCATGGGGGCCAGCGGGGTCAGGTACATGCCGCCCGCGCGGCCCAGTCCGCCGACCAGCGCGTTGAGCGCCAGCACGGCTTGGGCGGTCTCGAGTCCATTGCTGTGACCGAGCGCCGCTCCGCCGGGGAGGGCCAACGCCGTATTGGCGGCAGCGAACAGCTTGCCCAACTCGTCGAGCTTCTCGGCGCTGACGCCGGACGCGGCAGCAACAGCTTCCACGTCCACGTCGGCGAAGGCGGCGGGCATGACTCCGCCGCGCGCTTCCGCAGCGATGCGGCCAATCGCCAGCGCCACCAGGCCTTCCGTCCCAGGCTTGATCGGGATCCACATATCCGCTTTGGAAGCGGTCTGCGACATGCGCGGCTCGAAATGCACCAGCGTGCCGCGCCCATTCACGTTGCGGCGCATGTTGGCAAATCCGCGTGTGAAGGCTACGGGCGAAATCCAGGTTTCGAGGAAGTTCGCGCCGAAGGAGAAGGTCAGGCTGGCGTTCGACATGTCGAAGAACGGCATGGCCGTCTGGCCGAAGAGTACCTCGGTCGCCTTGCTGAGGGTGGCGCGCGCCTCGAACATGCCCAACGCCCCAAAGCGGATCGGGGCGGGCGCACCGATGGCCTTGGCCAGGTCGGAAACCAGGTCGAAGAGATGGTCGGGGGCCATGCCCATCAGGAAGGCCATCTCGGAGGGTTTGGTGCTCTTGAGCGCCTCGGCCACCACGTTGATGGCGGCGTCCCACTCCATGCTGGAATAATCGCGCGAGCCGCGCTTCGACTGTTTGGCGGGTTCCTGCACGCGGTCGGGATTGTACAGGCCGTGCAAAGTGGCCTGTCCACGCGCGCAGGTCTTGCCCAGGTTGACGGGGTGATTCTTGTTCCCCTCCACCTTAAGGGCGCGGCCCTGCATGGTGCGCACCACCAGCCCGCAGCCCGCCGCGCACTCGCGGCAGGTGGTGGCGTAATGGGTGCTCTGGCCGTTGTAGGTGTACTCGGGCATCTGGGTGTACGGCTCGCGGGTCACGTAACGCGAAGCCGGGCCGCAGCCCGTCAAAATGGCCGTGGTGGCCGCGCCGACCGAGGCCAGCTTGAGAAAATCGCGCCGGGAAAAATTGTCAGTCATAATTTCGCTATCCTTTCGCCCGCTCTAATAGTGGCAGGTGCCGCAGTCGAGCAGCTTGATGCGCTTCTCGCTCAAGGTCTCAGACACGGCGGGATCGCCGCCCGGGTTGTTTTGGGAATTGTCCTCGGTGCGGGTGCGATGACATTCGAGGCACCAGCCCATGTTCATCACCTGGGGGTTCTCGGCTACTTTCAGCTTGGACATGTCGCCGTGGCAGTTCTCGCAGTTCAGCCCGGCCGCGATGTGCGGACGATGGTTGAAATGCACAAAATCGGGCACCTGCGCCACCGGCACCCATTGGATCTGCTCGCCCGATTCCACATACTGCTTGAGCTTTTGCAAATCAGCCGGCCAGACCACGCTGGGGTCGGCGTATTTCGAAAGCTGCTGATGGCAGCCCCAGCATTTTGTCTGGGTCGGCAGCCCGGCCGAGGCCTGGCGGTAGGCGCCCGGGTGACAATACAGACACTGGATGCTTAGCCCCACGTGCAGGTCGTGCGGAAATTCGATGGGCTGCGCGGGGGCGGCCTGGGTCTGGCTCACGCCAAACGCCGCGCCGCTGAACACCGCCAGGAAGACGATCAGCACGCCGATGCGTCCAAGCGGGTCATTCAGCCAGGAAAATAAACGATTGACCATGGAGTCTCCTGAAAGAATTACTTGCTGCGGCGCAGTACAAAGACCACCGCCACGCCGATCATGATAATGAAGAAAAGGAAAATGAGAGCCGTGCCGAGGGTGCCCAGCGCCGCCAGGATGCCGGTGAAAATGCCCGCCACCCAGTTGTCGCTCGGGCCGCCCACATCCTGCGGGGCCGGTTCGGAGCCTGCGCCTGCCCCCGTTACCTCGGCTGTTTCCCCCGCCCGGGGCAGGGACTGGGCGTAAGCCAGCACGTCGCGCCCGTCGGCGGGAGTCCAGCCCAGGGTCACGCCCACAGGCATCGTCGTCCCGGCCACGCCGAAGCGGGTGCGGTGCAGGAAGCGGTAGGGATCGCGGTGGGCCACGTCGCCCAGGTACTCCTCCACCCCCTCGCCGCGAAAGACGATCTTGGCCCCGTCCGCGCCGTGACATTCCGCGCAGGTGGCATCGAACAAGTTCTTGCCATACGCCACATCCCCATCGATCACCTTGAGCGAGGCCGAATCGATATATTTCGAGTCGTCGATCAACCCCTCTTTAAGGAAGAGGGCCACCTTTTGCATGGAGGCCTGGTCGAGATAGGCGGAAAAATCATGCTGCACATCGTTCCCACCCTTGAGATGGGCCACGATCTGCTCTTCGGACAGGTCGGGAACCAGAATCATCAGGCTGGGAAAGCCCGTCTTGTGCGACCCGCTGGCATACGCGCCGTCGACACCGCGGTAATCCCAACCGTGACATTCGGCGCAGCGCCAGGTCTCGGCGCCCGAACGACTGTTGGTGGACTGGCGGTTCCAAATGGGCATATCGCCCTCGGGCTGCACACCCAGGACGGCATACCATTTGTCATACAGTTGCGCCCCCTCCACCAGGTCTTGCGTTTGGTACACCCCGCCCGCAGATACGAGACTCGTCCCGAGTAAAATCAGGACGAGGGCCAAAAAAGCGGCAAATCCAATACGTTTCATGTACTCTCTCCTCAGAAAGTCAGCCCCACCGGCGGGGCGCATTATACTCGAAAAGGAGTCTAAAGTACATATAAGTGATAAAGTTACCCCAAATTACAAGTATACTTGGTCAGGCTGTAGATGCTCATCGTTGCAGAATTTGCTCTCGCTTCAGCCAGGCGGCCATGTGTTTCCTGGTTCGGAGCCCATCGTGAAGATGCCAAGCCACAAATGTTTTACGGTTCGCCAGGAATTGCCGTGAAAGACCGCCAGTTGTAGAGCGGAATTAATTCCGCCCTACAACGTCGCGGGAAATCCCAAAGAGCCTTTTTATGGCCTTACCTCAGGTTTCGCGTGTCTCCGAGGTTCAAAACCATTTTCGGGTTGGGCGCTAATGCGGGTGATGATGCCCGCCCCCTGCCCCCTCGGGACCGAGGACCTGCCTCAGCCCCCCAAGCCGGTCGGCGTAGAGGGCAAAGCCGATGGCGACCGCCGTGGTGAGCGGCACTGCCGCAATCAGTCCCAGCGACCCGACCAGGGTGCGCACGATCTCCTCGGCCACCACCGAGAAATTGACCAGGTAGGCATAGCTTCCGCGCCCGAGCGAAAACATCAACAGCATGGGCAGGGAGGCGCCCGCATAGGCCAGCACCAGCGTGTTGACCGTGGCCGCCACGTGATCCTGCCCGATGCGCATGGCCGAACGGTACAAACCCACGAAGCCGAAATTCGGGTTGGCGTGGTGCAGTTCGAAGACCGCTGCCGCCTGGGTGGTGACCAGGTCGTCCAGCACGCCCAGCGCGCCGATAATCATGCCGCCCAACAGCAGCCCGCGCATGTTGAGCGGGGTTTGCAGGCTTTGCATCAGGAACATGGTGTTTTCATCGCCCGTGCCGTTCAGGCGCGTGACGACCACGAACAGCACCGACAACCCACCCGTCAGCAGCAGGGCCGCAACCATCGACAACACCGCCGCGTGGGTCTTGAGCGTCCAGCCGTAGGTCAGGTACAGGGTCACACCCAACAGAAGGGCCGAGCCAATGATGCTGACCGTAAGCGGGTCCTCGCCCGCCAGGATGTGCGGGATGATGTAACCGATGATGACCGCCAGGCTGAAGGCCATGCTCAGCAGGGCGCGCAAACCCTTCCAGCCGCTGATGGACAGGATGGCTGCCGCGAAGATGCCCGCCAGCCACAGCAGGGAAGGCGAGCGTTCGAAATCCACGAAATAGGCATTGACCACGTTATCGGGTGTTTTGCTGATGGTCACCAGCACGTGGTCGCCCAGATCCAGGCGGTAATCGTCACTGCGGATCTGGCGTTTACCGTAATCGATCTCCATTGGGATGCCCTGGTATTCTCCCTCCGAAATCTCCACGCGCACAACCTGGTACGGCTGAACCTGTCCGCCCAGGTCGATCTCACCCTCCTCGATGATCTGAACCACGCGCGCGCGCACGGTCTCGGACCCGAAGGCGGAAAAATTAGCGTCAGGCAGGGGAACGTTTGCAAAGTACGGATACACCGCCAGGCCGATGATGACCGCCAGGCTGGCCGTAATTAACCACAAAACAGATTTCTTCAACAGGGCCTCACTGACTCAATTCGCGCGAAGTGGCTTCCATCTGCGAGAGGATGGTTGCCGCCTCTCCGCTGGCCAGGCTGACGCGGAACATGTGCGCAAAGCCGTCACCCAGCATGATGCGCACCAGCCGCCAGGATCCCAACTGCGGCTGGATGCTGCCTTCGGGAATCAACTCCACGGCCTGCGCCCATTGCGGGTGGCTGGCCGCGTAGTCGCCCAGCTGGCCCAGGGCCGAGACGCGCAGGGGGAAAAGGCCGGTCGTGCGGGCGGCGCGGGCGTCGTTTTCGACCGAGACCAGCCAGTCCATGAACAACCAGGCCGCGAGCTGCTCCTCTGCGCCGGTCCTGAACATAACCAGCGAGGAGCCGTAGATGGGCAGGGCAGGGTCGTCGCCGGGGAAGGCCATTGGCGTCCAAACGTCGGTATTGCCTGCGGCCCCAAAGGCGCGCGTCACGGCGGGGAACTCCGCCAGGTCGACGGTGACGAACAGAGCCTGCCGCCCGGCAAAGGCTGCCAGCGGGTCGACATCGGACAGGGGCATCCAGGCGCAGGCGTCCTCCTGCAATTTGCGGGCAAAGGTGAAGGCGTCGATGTTGGGCCTGGTCATGAAGCGATAATCGTTCCCTTCCAGCGCGCCGCCGCCAAAGGCCTGCATCCAGGCCAGGGCCGTCATGGGATCGGTATCCACGACCCAGCCGCCCAGCGAGTCGTTTTCGGGCAGGCTGTCGGTGGTCATGGTCTGTTGGGCGCGGCAGGCCTGCTGGCGGAAGTCTTCGGGAGAGGCCGGGGCGGAGGCGAAGCCCAATTCGGCCGCCCAGGTCTGGTTCCAGAGCAAAAAGCGGGCCGAACGCTGAAAGGGCAGGGCCAGGCGGCGGTCGCCATCCGCATCCTGCGCCCAGAATACGGCCGGGTAGTCGTCCCGTTCGGCCTGACTCCAGCCGTGATTGGGGTCGGTCACGTAGGGCGCCAGGTCGACCACAAAGCGCTCGGCATCCCATAAGCGGACATGCTCGGGCAGGGCCACGGCCAAATGAGGCGTCTCGGAGGTGGGCAGGGCGGCGGTGACGTTTTCGAACAGGACGCTGTAATTAACGTTGCCTTCAGCCTGCACTTCGATGCCCCAGGGGTTGGAGCCGTTGAACTCAGCCACCATCGACTCGAACAGGCTGGCGTCGGGGCCAAACCAGGGATGCGCCACGCGCAGGGTCAGGCCGCGCAGGGTTTCGACGCGAATTTGCAGGCCGGCTGGGGTGGGGGTTCGGCTCGGCAGGGGGGTGGGAGTGTGGGTGGGGGTCGGCGTGGCCGTGCCGACGGGCGTGGGGGCCGTGCAGGCCGCCAGGAGAAAAGCCAGCAGGATGAAAATGCGGGAGGTGCGCTTCATCGGATTAGAAGAGCGTGGCGGGAACGGGGCTGAAGACCAGCACGAAGATGATAAGCATCACGACAGCCAGCGCGCGGCGCGGCGCGTCGAGCGTGGTGATCTGGTCGAGCGGCTGGGCCTGCACCCTACCCAGCCAAAGCAGGATGGCGGCCCATAGCCACCAGCCGTTCCAGAAGAAGCCCAGCAGGACGAGCAGCCCGAGCAGGAAGGGATAGGCCTTTTTGGCCTTTTCACCGAACAGGCCGTAGACGACATGCCCGCCGTCCAGCGTGCCTGCGGGCAGCAGGTTCAGTGCCGTGACAAGCAACCCCGCCCAACCTGCAAAGGCGACAGGATCGATCATCACGTCGGTGCCGCCCAGGGGAACGGGGCCGCCCGTGAAGAAATATCGCAGCCAGTACAGGATGGGCATCTGGCCGTTGTAACTGGCAGGCGCGGGCAGGAGCTGCCCAAAGCGCAGGTATTTCAGGCCGAGGTACAGCAGGGAGTTGCCTTCGAGGAAGCCGTCGCCGAGGCAGGTGTAGGTGCCGTCCTGGTTGAAATTAGCATTCAGGCAGAGGGGCCGCTCGTTTGCAGCCAGGGCTGGATAAATCGCATCGTCCACCACGTCCAAATCCGAGAGGGAGAGTCCCAGCCAAAGGATGGGGATGGCCACGATCAAACCCGCCAGCGGGCCGGCGATGCCGATGTCGAACAGGATGCGTTTGTTCTTTGGGACGCCCTGCATGAAGATCGCCGCTCCCAGCGTTCCCAGCGGACTCAATTGCGGCGGCAGGGGGATGAAATACGGCAGGGTGGCCGGTGTCTTGTGATAGCGGCTGACAAGGTAATGCCCGAATTCATGAAAGAGGAGGATGCTCAACAAACTCACGGCAAAGGGCCAGCCTTGCAGCAGGGATTGGAACCAGACCAGCGCCTGTTCGCCAAAACCGGCATTGGGCGGGACGAGAGGTTCGGCCCCAGCCATCAGCGAACCAGTCCACAACACAGTCAGCACGGTCAGGAGGAATAAGGCCAGGTTCACGGTGATATTGGCGGGCTTCGGGTCTGCCAGACGCGGAACGAGCAGGATGACATGCCGCCCGTCTTCGATGCGGAAAAGCGGCGTGATGCCATGCGGCTCCAGCGCCGCCGCCAGCTGGTCATAGGCTCGGGCCGAATCGTCCACCAGCAAATGTCCGCGGTAACGGACGATGTACTGGCGCGGGTCGCCCGCGGTCACGTCGTCGATGTGAAAGATGGGGGAGACGAGGGAGGTCAGGATTTCAATTTCGGGAAAGGGCATGCAACACCTTGTAAAACAAAGAATGTGGACAACAAACCCAAACGTGTTCATTGTCCACGACTCAAAGAGAGGCGGGAGTGGATGGGAGTCGAACCCACCGCGGCCCGCAACGCGACCCGCCACAGGTTTTGAAGACCAGGAGACCCACCGGGACCTAACCACTCCCAGGGTCAAGGATACCCGAAGCAGGGTGGATGCGCAAGGAAGAGAAAAGGCACATTAAGAAACGCTCACTTGTTCCCACACCTGCCGCAAATAGTCGAAGAGCGAGGGGAGCAGGGCAATGGAGAGGGCCGACAGACACAGCACAGCCAGGACAATCAACCCGCCCATCCACAGGCCAACCAGGGCCAGGCGGCGTCCGCGCTCTCCCCGCTGGCGGATCTCTTGCAATCCCGCCCAGCCCGTCCACAACGAGACCCCTCCCAACAGGATGGCGGCAGGATAACACACCAGCGCGGTGAACGGAATCGGCGCAGCGCCCACGCAAAAGGAAAGCGCGGTCAGCACGGCAAACAGGGCGCTCAGGGCGGCGCGCGTATTGAGTGGGGCCTGGGAGGTCATCAGGCGATCCAGTAGAAGTTGACCCAGCCTGCAAAGTAGATCACCTGCAAGGCAAAGAAGGCCGCCCGCAGGGCGTCATAGGCGTTGCGGTTTTCCAACTTCTCCCCCAGCAGGATGAAGACGGGAAAAATAATGAGCATGTAACGCGAGACCGAAACCAGCAGTCCGGTATAGACGGGCAGGATGCACATCAGCAGGGCCGCGATACCATATGCCTTGTACGGCCACTTCCACAGCAGGTACAGGCTGCACAGCAGAAAGACCAGGAAGATGACCAGATCGATCTTGAACACGTCCAGGCGCGGGGCATACAGGTTGCGAAAGGGATCGTTGACGTTGTCGGCGCTGATGCGGCCCCAGGCCGACATGGCCTCGAACATCGCGAAGACCCGTCCCGACTTCACATACAGATGGTGGAAATGCGCCAGCAAGGCCAGCGGCGCCAGCGCAAACCAACCCAGCGAGGGGCGGATCTGCCGCCAGTCCCAGCGGCGGCTTTCCATATACAACCAGGCCAGGCCGACGGCAAGCGCCGCGCCCTGGGAGCGGGTCAATGCCCCCAGGGCCGCGACAAGGCCCACGCCCAGCCAATTTCCGCGCATGGCGAGGGTAAATCCCAGCACGGCCAGGAAGAGGAACAGGCTTTCGGTATAGAAACTCGAAAAGAAGAAGGCGGACGGGAAAACGAACAGCAGGCCCAGGGCACGGCGGGCGGTCGCTTCGTTGAACTTCAGCTCGACGAGGGTCAGACGGTACAGCAAGGCCATCGCCGCCAGGAACAGGATGTTCGATAACAGCAGGCCCGCCAGGATGTAATAGGCAGCCGGCAAGTCCACTCCCAGCCAGCCCAGGCTCTTGACCAGGTAGGGATAGAGCGGGAAGAAGGCCATGTTGCTGTACGACTGGGTCAAATCTGCCGAAGGCTGGTAGCCGTTCTGGATGATCGACAGGTACCAGGCCGAGTCCCAGCGCGCAAACATATCCAGCAGGAAGTATTTCGTCAGGAAGAACCCGCGCTCATAGTATTTGGTGTAATTGGGATTGGTGACGTAATTGCCGTAGGCGAAATATCCCACCAGCACCCAGATCGCGCGCGTCACCAGGAAGGGCAGCAGGATCAGATTCCAAAACCAGCGCGGAGAGGCATTGGGGATGTCGAAAAAAACTTTGACGCGGGAGAGACGGTTCTGCACGGTGGACATTGTAAAAATTATAACATCGGGGATTTGACAGTCTGTAGCGCAAATTATCAATTCACGCCACACCTGGTTAAAACAAAAACACCGTCCCGGTACGGTGTTTTTTCGTACTGCTGTCGGGGCGAGAGGATTTGCATCGTCCCCCCTGTGGGGAAACCGCCGCCTGACGGCGGAACAAAGAAAATGTAGCGCAAATTTCTCTACCGTACATCCAGTACCGCTACCAGATGAAGATGTAGCGCAATTTGCTAAATTGCGCCTGGCAAATTGGCAATTTCCCCTACATCTTTAACTTGTCGAGATCCTACCAGGCTGTCGGAGAACCCAACCAATGCCGCTTTTTGACCGCGAAGCGCGCTAAGATCGCAAAGAAAACCTTTTAAACTTCGCGTTCTTGGCGTCCTTCGCGGTTCAAATTAGCGTTTTGCGCCTTGAAACATCTCTCTCCGACAAATTGCTAACCTACATTTTGTGTCTGAGTTTTACCCGTATTTGTACGGTAGAGAAGCGCAAATTATCAATTTACACCACACCTGGTTAAAACAAAAACACCGTCCCGGTACGGTGTTTTTTCGTACTGCTGTCGGGGCGAGAGGATTTGCATCGTCCCCCCTGTGGGGAAACCGCCGCCTAACGGCGGAACAAAGAAAATATGCGCAAATTATCAATTCACGCCACACCTGGTTAAAACAAAAACACCGTCCCGGTACGGTGTTTTTTCGTACTGCTGTCGGGGCGAGAGGATTTGAACCTCCGACCTCTTGCACCCCATGCAAGCGCGCTAGCCGGGCTGCGCCACGCCCCGATTGAGCGAAGGGCATTATAGCCTCATTACCGAAATTTTGCAAACGCAATTTGCCACCAGTTTTCCGCAAGGCAGGTTGTGACTTTATTCCCCCGTCAATATGCTAAAATAAGCTACCTGGAGTTGCCATGTCAGATATGATTGAAGTCGTCATCGATAGTGTCCGCGTCAGCCTGATGTCCCCGCAGCGTGTGGTGGTCTTGAGACAGCATGACGCCGACCGTTACCTGCCCATCTGGGTCGGGCCGTATGAGGCCGAAGCCATCACAGTCGCCCTGCAGGAGATCGAGATGAGCCGCCCGCTGACTCATGACCTGCTCAGGAACGTGTTTCTTGCCTTCAACGCGCGCGTCAAGCGCATCGAGATCGTCAACCTGCAAAACGATGTCTTCTACGGAAACATCGTTGCCGAGGTGAACGGCTTCGAGACCAACATCGACTCGCGCCCCTCCGACGCCATCGCCCTGGCCGTGCGCACCCACGTTCCGATCCTGGTCCATGCGAGCGTCATGGACGCCGCCGGCATCGTCCCCGAACAGGATATGCCCAGCGCCCCGCCGCCGCCCGAACCCAGGAAAGGCCCCGCCCCCGAGGTCTCAGGCGACCGTCTGTCCATCTTCGAGGATTTCCTCGACAAGCTCGACCTCGACAAGTTGGACGATAAGAATACGCCGGACGCCCCCCCACCTCCGACCAAGAACTGATTCCGCCCCATGACCGACATCTTTCCCCCGGAAGCCCCCTACGGGGATGAAAAGGCCGCCCCCGCCGCCCCAAGCATACCGCACAGTCGCGAAGCCGAAGAAGCAGTGGTTGGGGCGGTGCTGATTAACCCCGAGGTGTACTACGACGTCGCCCAATTCCTCATCGCGGAGGATTTCTACATCCACCGCCACAAATGGATCTGGGAAGCGTTTACGCGCCTGCACGAGCAGCGCATCCCCGTCGACCTGCTGACCGTCAGCGAGGAACTCGACCGCGTCAACCAACTGGCCGAGATCGGCGGCCCCGCCTACCTGACCTCGCTGGTCAACCAGGTGCCATCCTCGCTCAACGCCGAATCCTATGGCCGCATCGTGGAGGGACACTCCATCCGCCGCAAGATGATCAACGCGGCCAACCAGATCGCGGCCCTGGCGTACGATGAAAAATCCGTGGTGGACACGGTCATGGACGAGGCCGAGAAGGCCATCTTCAACGTCAGCGAGCGGCGGCTCAAGCACGACATCCAACCCATCCGCGAAGTCCTGAGCGATTTCTACGACCGCATCGACGACCTGGCCAAACGCCCCGAAGACATCATGGGCGTGCCGACAGGCTTCATCGACCTCGACCGCCTGCTGAACGGCTTGAACCAGTCGGACCTGATCATCATCGCAGGCCGCCCTGGCCAGGGTAAGACGGGTTTTCTGCTGTCCATCGCCAAGAACGCCTCCCTGACGCACAAGAAGCACGTGGCCATCTTCTCGCTGGAAATGTCCAACGAGCAGGTGGTGCAGCGTCTCATCGCCCAGGAAACGGGCATCGACTCACAGCGCCTGCGCTCGGGCAAGTTAACCGAGACGGAGTGGCCGCTCTTCACCCACGCCATCGAGGTCTTCTCGGATACCAAACTCTTCCTCGACGATACGCCCGCCATCACGCCGCTGGCGCTGCGCACCAAATGCCGCCGCCTGCACATGGAATACGGCCTCGATCTGGTCATCATCGACTACCTCCAGTTGATGGGCGGCGACACCCGCAACGACAACCGCGTGCAGGAAGTTTCGTACATTTCGCGCAATCTCAAGATCCTGGCGCGCGAGTTGAATGTGCCCGTGCTGACCGCCGCGCAATTGAGCCGCGCCGTCGAGCAGCGCTCGGACAAGCGGCCGGTGCTGTCGGATTTGAGAGAATCGGGTTGCCTGACAGGTGACACGCTCATCCCGCTTGCCGATGGCGGACGCCTCATCCCACTCCATGAATTGGAGGGGAGATCAGGTTTCAACGTTTGGGCACTCAATCCTGAAACATTCAAGACAGAAGTTGCAACAGTCAGCCGCGCTTTCTGCACCGGTGTCAAACCTGTCTTTCGCTTGAAAACCCGCCTGGGACGGGAAATCCGCGCCACCGCCAATCATCCTTTCCTTACCATCCAGGGCTGGAAGCGGCTGGATGAATTGACGGATGGCGAGCACATCGCCCTTCCGCGGGTTTTGAAAAGCAGCGACGTCGAACAAACCATGTCAAACGATGAATTGGCACTGCTTGGTCACCTGTTAGGTGATGGATGCACCCTTCCTCGACACGTTATCCAATACACCACTCGTGAACGTGATCTAGCTGATAAAGTAGCCCATCTGACAAAGAATGTTTTTGGCGAGGAAGTGAACCCGCGCATATCCCCTGAAAAACGCTGGTATCAAGTCTATCTCAGTTCCGCCAGGCACCACACGCACAATATTCACAGCCCAATAACCGACTGGCTGATGGAGTTGCAAGCCTTTGGGTTACGCTCTTATGAAAAGCGGGTACCCACCCAGGTTTTCGAACAGCCAGAGGATGCAATTGCGCTTTTCCTGCGCCACCTATGGGCGACAGATGGAAGCATTCAGTTGGTGAAGGGAAAGAAAGTTCGCCCGGTTGCGTATTACGCCACCAGCAGCCCTGATTTGGCTCGCGATGTGCAAACACTCCTATTAAGATTAGGGATCAACGCCATCCAAAAACGTGTACCGCAGAATGGGAAAGGTCGCGATCAACTCAATGTCATTGTAACTGGCAAGACCGACCTTGAGATTTTTGCACAAAAAATTGGCGCTGTTGGAGAATACCGCCAGAAACGATTGACAGAAATTCAGACTTACCTTTCTCAACATGAAGCCAATACCAATCGTGACGTAATTCCCAACAAAATCTGGCGGATGCACGTGGTACCTGCCATGCAAAAAGTTGGCCTAACCAGCCGTCGCATGCAGGCTGCCATTGAAACCCAATATTGCGGCACCGGCCTTTACAAGCAAAACGTCAGCCGTGAACGCGCCGAGCGGGTCGCGGATGTGGTGAAATCACCGGTTCTTTCTGCGCTGGCGGAAAGTGATGTGTACTGGGACAGCATTGTTTCCATTGAGCCTGCTGGCGAGGAAAAGGTTTACGACTTGACCGTGCCGGGGCATCACAACTTCATTGCGAATAACATTTTTGTCCACAATAGTCTCGAGCAGGACGCCGACATCGTGATGTTCATCTATCGCCCCGACCAGTATGAGAAGGACACGACCAAGCAGAATGTGGCCGAGATCATCGTGGCGAAGCATCGTAACGGACCGGTCGGCAGTGTGGAGATGATCTTCCGCGGCGCGCTGGCCAAGTTCGAGAACGCGGCCACCAAGCACGTGACGTTCGATACATAAGAACAATGTCGCTGCTTCGGGCTGGTCTCGATGTGTACCGAGCATTACTCGAAACCCAGCCCTCGCAATGACGTTCACCAAATATGAAAACCTTCAACGGCTTTAACTCCACGGAAACCTTCACGTCCATGCCCGATACGTTATTCCGCGAACTGCTGGCGGAGATCGAGGATGCGGACGAGTTAAAGGCTACGCTCCACGCGCTGTGGCGGATCGAGCACCAGGAGGGACAACTCCGCTTTTTGCGGGTCGAGGATTTCGGTGGATTCGCTTCGGGCGTGGACAAGGCCGTCTCGCGCGGGAGCCTGCTCAAGGTCCAGACCGGGGACGGGACCTTCATCCTGCTCAACAGTCCGCGCGGACGCATGGCGGCGGAGGCCATCCAGAGCGGCAGGATCAACCCGAGTCAAATTCAGCACATGCCACCCGTCGAGCACTCGAACATCTTTCAGCTATACGAAGAAAATATCGGCGTGCTGACCCCATTGATCGCGGACATGCTGCGCGAGGCTGAGAGTGAATATCCCCAGCCGTGGTTTGCCGAGGCCTTTGAGATCGCAGTGGCAAAGAATGCGCGCAGTTGGAAGTACGTGGAAGCGGTTTTAAGACGGTGGAAGGAAAAAGGTTATGACGGAAAAAATCGGAAAGACGCTGTCCAAGATTTCAAACGATACACCGAAGGCGAGTTTGCCGACTACTTCCGCGACACAGACGACGCTCGGTGACCCGAACTGTCCGCACTGCGAGGGTGCGGGCTATGTGCGCTACGATGTGCCCGTGGGCGACCCGCGCTTCGGGCGGTTGGAGTCTTGCGTCTGCCGCGCCAGCGAAATCGTGGATAATGCTCGTGAACGACTGTATGCACTAAGCCATCTTGCTCAGCTAAAGCACTTAACATTTGATAACTTTAACGAAGCAGGTAACCCTAAAGGAAAGTACACTGCCACTCAGCTAGAAAAGGACAATCGCGCACACGCAAAAGATATATGCGAAGAGTTTGCGCATTCGTTAAAAGGATGGATATTGCTTGAAGGGCCATACGGTAGTGGAAAGACTCACCTTGCCGCGGCAATTGCAAATTATGCGGTCGAACGAAACATATCAACTTTATTTATCACAGTTCCTGACCTGCTAGACAGTTTACGTATCTCGTACAATAGTGAGGAGATTACTTTTGAAGAGCGTTTTGATGATATACGCAATTCAAAATTACTTGTGATGGATGATTTTGGAACGCAAAATGCGACTAACTGGGCACAGGAAAAATTGTTTCAAATTATCAATTATCGGTATATCAATAATTTACCCACAGTGATAACAACAAATTTAATACTGGATGAAATAGAAGGGCGTATTCGCTCTCGCTTGCAAGATGATGAGAAGGTTCAACACATACGTCTTATCACGCTAGACTACCGCCATCCAGATGAAACCAGCAATCCCGGTCTTTCAATGCTTAGTTTACGGAATATCAAAGAGATGAATTTTATTAATTGGCAAGATCGTGAAGATGAAATCGGAAAGGAAATTGTCACCGTCATAACTGTCGAACGTAAATCATCCATTGGTTACAGTAGCGTGAAAGACAAGGAGATTGTACGAGAAAAAGTAACTTCTGAGCATATCAAAAGACTTAGACAGGCCCATGACGCTGCTGCCAACTTTGCCGACGATCCAAATGGATGGTTGATATTACTTGGTCCCTCTTATTGCGGAAAAACCCATCTTGCAGCAGCAATAGGTAATTTTCGTATTGGCAACGGAGGACAAGCAATCATGGCTGATGTTGCAGTATTACTGGATTACTTACGGCAAACCTTTCAGCCTAACAGAGACGTATCGTTTGATCGGCGTTTCTATGAAATCCGAACAGCACGATTATTAATATTGGATGGATTCAAAGAGAGCAATATGAGTTCAACTTGGGCTGAAGATAAACTTTATCAAATATTGAACTATCGGCATTATGATTCATTGCCCACAGTTATCACATCACAATTAGATCCAGATAATTTTGCGAAAAGTTACCCCAGCTTGTGGAATAAGATCCTGGACGCGGCCAAGAGTCCGGTGCACGTGATCGATATGCCCCCCTATCGCAGGATGACGAAGGGGAGGGCGGCAGGGCATAGGAAAAAGTAGGATTATGAATGAGGCCCAACGCCAAAAACACGAACAATGGATAAGCGAACTAGTCGCGAAGGAATTGACGCCGCACGGTGATTTACTTCCTCCCTGGCAGCGACACTCTGAAATACCGCGATATTCCATTGGCTGGCGGATGGGGTACGGGGAAGCTTATATGATTGCTTGGGACAAATGGATGGAGGGAATGAGCCTGGAACAACTCAGCGAGTATTTCCGAAAATACTCTCCAATTCCCGTTGAATGGCTGGATTGGGTGGCAGGTCGTTGTGGTCAAGACGATATTGACAACGATATGGCTTCAGCTACTGGAAACTTTT
>JBMOMS010000041.1:6321-24967 GCA_049324895.1 Chloroflexota bacterium | reverse complement strand
CATCGATCAGCCTGCGCACGAAGTGGGCAATCTCCTCACTGACCCAGTCTGGTTTTTCAGGTGTGCTGGCGATGACGGCAACCTCGCGGCCGCGGCGATGAGCGCGAATGTCCTTGTCTGCCACGCGATATTGTCCCCCGGATGGATTTGTCCAATCCGCCTGTTTGATAAAGGCGGTATGGAAATCGACGATGCCCTGGCGGGAACGATAGTTGGCTTCCAGGGCAATGCGGCGGGGCGAAACCCCGAGGTACTTGAGACAGCGCGCCGGGAATTCGACGAAGTTTTCCACCGTCGCGCCGCGAAACCGATAAAGGGCCTGGTCATCATCCCCCACGACACAGATATTCCCCGACCCGCAAGCCAGCTTGAAGAAGATGCGTTCCTGAATGGCGTTGGTATCCTGGTACTCATCCACAATGACGTGTTTGAAAACCTTTCCCGCGCCATCGAATTGATCCAAGACCTGCAAGGCTTCCTGCTGCAGGAGGGCGAAATCTGTCAGACGGGCATTTCCCGATCCCCGCAGAGATTCCAGGTAGGCGGAATACAGTCTGAGCAGGTATTCCATCTGCTCATGAGAAATGTCGTAATCTTTCAGATGTTTGCGCAACTCCCTTTTGCCTCGGGAGAGGAGTTCCAGTCCGCGCGCAGGATCGATGCACTCCTCTGAAAAACGATTGAAAATTCCCTGGCAATTCGTGACCGCAACGTGCTTGGACAAAGAAGGGTAGCCCCAGATCCCATTGATGATCGAATTTTCCTCTTCCGGGGGAAGTCCCGCCTGACCGACCAGGAAAGCCCAATTTCGATTTCGCGATAGATGAAAATACTGCCCAAGTTCATCCAACAACTGAGGCGGGCGGCTGCGATGACGATCCACCAGGAAATGGCGGCGGTCGGAGAGAATGCGCTGGCACAGCGAATGGACTGTGCCAAGATACATGGGCGTCAGATCATAAGGCTGGCCGGTCTCGTTTGTCACCAGGCCCAACAGGGTGCGCAGTCCCTCCTTGAGCTGGTGCGCGGCTTTTTCTGTGAATGTGGAAAGGTAAATCTCTTCAGGTTTGACCCCATGAAACACGAGCAGGTTGAGGGCGCGCCAAAGCAGGACGCGCGTTTTGCCAGAGCCCGGGCCGGCGGTGATGAAGAGCGGCCCATCCACGTGCAGGATGGCTTGTTTTTGTTCGGCATTCGGCTCGAACTTCGACAAGGCCCAAAGTTTTTCGATTGTCAAAGCCTGCAATGGCGCGTTGGTTGTTCCTAGGTGCAATGTCTGCATTGGAGCCCCTATCATCGATCCTCGATGGGCATCTTTCGATATGACGGCAGAACCATGTGAGCGCGGCAAAAACGACACGGATCCAATCTCTCCACTAACAATGCCGCGGATAACAAAATTATACAACAAATGCCTTTGGTACAATCAAGAAAATCCCCAATTTCCAAAACAGGTTTCTGGGGAACAGTATTTTCATGCTTGGGATATTTCCCCATCGAGGTGAACTATGCGACCAAACAAAGGCAGACGAGCGATTCTGATGGCGGGCGTGGCGGGCTTGTCCACGCTGGGGACGATGGCGTGTTGGGAGACGGCCAGGCTGCCTGGCGGGCTGGGGGAGCTGGCTGGGGTGCGCCTCGAATTTTCCCTTTGGCAGGCGTTGGGGCTGCTGGCGATTGTGACGCTGTTGTGCCTGCTGATCTTCCTGCCGTTCGCGTTCGTGATCCACAATTGGGATGAGTCCCATTTTGGGCGGGAGGGGGCGCTGCGCTGGGTGCTTTTTGGGATCGTGCTCGGGTCGCTGGTGCAGCTGCGTCATTTCGTTCCCTGGAGAGGCGTGAAGGCGGGGTTTGGTTCCTTTTTCCTCGAACAGCTGCTCAGTCTGGCTCTGGGGTTTGCGATGTATTCCAGCGCGTATTTTGTGGCGTTTAAGTTGTTGAAGAGAAGGCCATGAGCGGGCCGGGTGGCGGCCAGGCGGAACATTTGAAATCAAAAATCCCCGCCTCAATGCGGGGATTTTTGATTGGGAGGTTGGGTTATACCGCATTTGGGTGAATTGCGCTTTTCTGGAGGGCGGGATGCGCAATTTTCACCCGTGGGTATGATATCAGCGGCGGCGGCGGGTGAAGAGGCCGACAATGTAGAGCAGCACGACCGCGCCGAGGATGGCGACCAGCAGGCTGGGCAGGTTGAAGCCGGTCACGCCTGGGAAGCCGAAGAAGTTGACGATGTACCCGCCGAGGAAGGCGCCGATGATGCCGACGATGATGTTGGCGAGGGCGCCCATTTTGGCGTTCTTTTTCATGATGATGCTGGCGATCCAGCCTGCCAGCGCGCCGAAGATGATCCAGAGGATGAAGTTCATGAGAGTCTCCTTTTTGAGTGATGGGGAATTGTATCATCGTCTTCCTGCGGGAGAGTCCAAAGTCGGGAGACTTTGGACTCCAGGCGGGGAAAACAAAAAAGCCGCTTGCGCAGCTTTTTTAGGTGCCAGGTGCCTCCACGGAGATTCGAATAGCATCCCCCCTGTGGGGACTCGGGTCTTAAACAAAAAAGCCGCTTGCGCGACTTTTTTCCCAGTGCCTCCACGGAGATTCGAATAGCATCCCCCCTGTGGGGACTCGGGTCTTAAACAAAAAAAGCCGCTGTGGAGCGACTTTTTTAGGTGCCAGGTGCCTCCACGGAGATTCGAATAGCATCCCCCCTGTGGGGACCCGGGTCTTAAACAAAAAAGCCGCTTGCGCGACTTTTTTCCCAGTGCCTCCACGGAGATTCGAACTCCGGTCTTAACCTTGAAAGGGTTGCGTCCTGGGCCTCTAGACGATGGAGGCGTTTTTTTAAGCGGGCGGATTGTATCATCCACCCGCGGGGTCGTCAAGCATTTTTTTGCACGAAAAAGAAAACCTGGGAGGCCTGTGCAGACCTCCCAGATTTGTGATCATTACGGCATGTTCAGGTCGAAGGCGGCTTGCAGGAAGATGGCCATCTGGTCGCGTGTGACGGGGTTGAGCGGGCAGAAGTTGCCGCCGCCGCAGCCGCCGGTGATGCCCTCGGCGGCCAACTGCTTGATCCAGTCGGCGGCCCAATAGGTGGGGGGCACGTCCGCGAAGCCGGTGCTCGCGCCCGCGTCGGGTGGGACGTAGCCCGTGCCGTGCTTGGCGCTCAGGAGGAAGACCGACATCATCTCACGGGTGACGCTGGCGGTGGGGCAGAATTTGCCGCCGCCGCAGCCGCCGGTGATGCCTTCGGCGGCCAACTGCTTGATCCAGGCGGCGGCCCAGTGGTTGGTGGGCACATCCGTAAAGCCGGTGCTGCTGCCGACCTCGGGCGGGAAGTAGGCCGGGCCGTGCCTGGCCTTCAACAGGAAGACCGCCATCTGTTCGCGCTTGACATAATCGCCCGGGCAGTAGCGCAGCGGGGCGGTCTTGCAGCCGCCCGTGATCTGGGCGAAGTAGACCGATTCGATATGCTTCCAGGCCCAATAGTTGGTGGGCACGTCTGCAAAGGTGGCGCGCTTGACCTGGTAGGACTGGCCGCGGGTGAAGTCGCCGTTGTCCACGCCGATGTCGCCCAGCGGGTGCAGGTCGAAGTCCACGATGCTGTCGTCGTCGATCAGGTCCAGGCGCAGGCTGCCGTTGCCGCCGTAGCCGGTGTAGACCGTCACCGTGTAGTTGGCGCCCGAACCGCTGATCGATTGGACAAAGGATCCGCCCACACCGTCGGCGGTCACCGTGAAATCGCTCTCGTCCACGCCCGTGACGGGTTCGGTGAAGGTGACGGAGAAGCGCACGGTCGAGGCGGAGGTGGGGCTGGCGTCCAGGCGCGTGCTGGAGACCACCAGGGGCAGCGAGGTGGTGTAGAACACGGCGTTATCGGTGCTGGAGGAAACCAGGTTGGGGTTGCCCGTGCGGTCGAGCACCGAGCCGGCCGGAATGACCGCCGAGATGAAGTCTCCATCGTTGAGGTTCGAGATGGTAACGGTGAAGCGCATGTCGTCGCCGCTGTTGACCAGGCCGACGACCGGTATGGTCGACGCGCCGCTGATGTCCACATCCGCCTCCTCGAAGCCGAGGATGGGTTCGCTGAAGACCACGTCGAAGGTGATCGGGGTCAGGTAGGTTGGGTCGGGCTGCTGCGCGCCCTGGTCGATGGTGACGGTGGGCGGGGTGTTGTCGATGCGCACCGATTTCAAGACGCCGTTGGTCGAGTCATGATAGGCGATGACGGGCAGGCCGCCCACGTCGAGCAGGGAGGTATGGCTGACGGCCGTGGCGTCGGCGTTCCCGGGCGCATCCCAGGCCGCGCCGTCGGCGTCCAGGGCGCTCACGTAGCGCAGGCTGCCGCTGCCCTGGTAGCTGATGGCGGGCTTGCCATCCACCGACTTGAGCGACGTGTAGGCGCCCAGGCTGCCCGTTTCGATGACGACCGGGGCGCCCCAGGCGGTCCCATCCGCGTCGGAGGCGCGCACGTATTCGAGCGAGGAGGTGCCCGAGCCGGGGTCCTGGTAGCTGACGGCCGGGTTGCCGTTGATGACCTCCAGCGAGGGGTACAAGCCGCTGTTGCCGCTATCCAGGTTGACGGGGGCGCCCCAACTGTCGCCATTTGCGTCGAGGGCGCGCAGGTAGCGGAGTTGGCCGGCCGTGCGGGCGTAGTAACTGATGGCCGGGCGCCCGTTGACCTGGGCCAGGGAGCTGTATTCGCCCACCAGGTTGTCGGTGTCGATGCTGACGGGCGTGCCCCATTCCGCTCCATCGGCGTCGAGGGCGCGCACGTATTTGAGGTCGTTGTTGGTGTAGTCGAAATAACTGACGGCGGGGTTGCCGTTGATGACCGCCAGCGAGGTGTACAGGCCGACGTTGTCCAGCGCGTCCAATACAATCGGATCATCCCAGGTCGCGCCGTTGGCGTCGAGGGCGCGCACGTACTTGAGGTCGCTGCCGTTGTAGTAGCTGATGGCCGGGTTGCCGTTGACGATGGCCTGCGAGAGGTGGGCGCCGACCGTCCCGCCGGCATCCACCACGATGGGCGCGTTCCAGGCAGCGCCCGTGGCATCGGCGGCGCGCACGAATTGCAGGTCGCCATTGGAGGCGTTGTAATAGGCGATGGCGGGATGTCCGTTTGCCATTTCCATGGAGGCATAGGTCCCAACGACGCCGTTGCCGTCCACGACGACGGGAACATCCCAATACACGGCGGCGTGGGCCGGCGCGGGCCAGGCCAGCGACAGCAGCGCAACAACCAGGAATACCAGGAGGGGGGATCGTTTCGACATGAGCATTATCCTTTCGTGAGCATGGGAGGCTGGGTCCATGCCGCCTCCAAAAAAACAAGGGCCGGGTGAATTGTATCACCCGGCCCCGGTTCGTTTGCAAATACCCGCGATGCGTTCCGTTTATTTCTTCTGGCCGAATTTCTTCTTCAGAATGTCTTCCAGGGTCGGCTGGCCGATCTCCTGGAGTTCATAGCGCACGCGCTGGTAGGGTTTCTTGATCTTGATGACGCGCGTCAGGTCGATGGGCGTGCCGATGATGACCAGGTCCACGTCGGATTTGTTGATGGTGGTCTCGAGGTCCTTCATCTGCGCCCCGCCATAGCCCATGGCCGGCAGGATCGGCCCGGTCTTGGGGTACTTCTTGTAGGTGGCGGCGATGGACTTGACCGCGAACGGGCGCGGGTCGACGATTTCGGCGGCGCCGAAGCGGCGGGCGGCCACGTAGCCAGCCCCGTAGGCCATTTCGCCGTGGGTCAGGGTCGGGCCGTCCTCGACGACCAGCACGCGCTTGCCCTGGATGGCGGCGGGGTCGTCCACGAAGAGCGGGGAGGCGCCTTCGATGACGATGGCCTTCGGGTTCAGCTTGCGCAGGTTCTCGCGCACGGCGATGACCTTGTCGGCGTCGGCGGTGTCGACCTTGTTGATGACGAACACGTCGGCGGCGCGCACGTTGGTCTCACCGGGGTGATAGGAGACCTCGTGCCCGGCGCGGTGCGGGTCGGCCACCACGATCTGCAGGTCCGGGACGTAGAAGGGGAAGTCGTTGTTGCCGCCGTCCCACAGGATGATGTCCACTTCCTGTTCGGCCGCGCGCAGGATCTTCTCGTAATCCACGCCGGCGTACACGATCACGCCGTTGTCGATGTGCGGTTCGTATTCCTCGCGTTCCTCGATGGTGGTCTCGTGCTTGTCGAGGTCGGCATAGTCGGCGAAGCGCTGCACTTCCTGTTTGACCAGGTCGCCGTAGGGCATGGGGTGGCGGATGGCCGCGACCTTGTAGCCCATCTCGCGCAGGATGAGGGACACGCGGCGGGTGGTCTGGCTCTTGCCCGAGCCGGTGCGCACGGCGCAGACCGACACGACCGGCTTGGTGGATTTGATCTGGGTGTAGTGCGTGCCCATCAGGCGGAAGTCCGCGCCCAGGGCGTTGACCAGGCTGGCCTTGTGCATCACGTACTCGTGCGGCACGTCGCTGTAGGCGAAGATGACCTGTTCGACGCCGTGTTTCTTGATCAGCGCGGGCAGGTCCTCCTCGGCGTGGATCGGAATGCCTTTCGGGTACAGCGAGCCTGCCAGTTGCTTGGGATAGCGGCGGCCTTCGATGTCCGGGATCTGCGTCGCAGTGAACGCCACGACTTCGTAATCCGCGTTGTCGCGGAAGAAGGTATTGAAGTTGTGGAAGTCGCGCCCGGCGGCGCCCATGATGATGGTTTTGATAGGCATGGAATGCTCCTATTTTGAAATGCCTCTCCAGGGACAGTGTCCGAAGATGCCCGGGGTGGGTTTTGAGCCTCTTCGTTTTTACCGGGAGGGACATGATTCACATTTTATGCGTCCTGAGCGGAGCCGCGCTTTTTGCGGCGCAGTCGAAGGACGGGGATGTCGCTGCGATTGATTTGGAACAGGCTCCCGTTATGGGGAGGTTGCTCACCTGCGCTGCACCAGCGGTTTGTGCAGGCGCAAGCGTCGTCGCAATGACATTGCTCTGATTCTAAAAATAAAACAGGCTAAACGTAAAGGTACGTTTAGCCTGTTTTTTACATTACATCGGGCGCGTGGATGTCGAGCAGGCGCAGGGCGTTGGCGATGGTTTGCCTGGCGGCGGCCACCAGGCGCAGGCGGGCGTTGCGGGCCGCCTCGTCGTCCGTTTGCAGGACGGGCACGGCGTGATAGAAGGAGTGGAAGGTGTTGGCCAGGTCGTAGGCGTACATGGCCATTACCATCGGGCGGTATTCGTTGGCGGCCTGCTGGACGGTCTGCGGGAAGCGGGAAATTTGCTCGATCAGCTCGACCTCGTGTTTGCTCAACTCATAGTCGAAGGTCGGTGCGTCAACGTTGAACGTTAAACGTTCAACGTTGGCTTTCTTAAGGATCGAGCTGGCCCGCACGTGCGCGTTCTGGATATACGGTCCCGTGCGCCCATCGAAGGAGAGCGCCTCGTTCATGTCGAAGACGATATCCTTGTTGTTGTCGACCGACAGGATGGAGTAGGCCAGCGCGCCCAGCCCGATCTGCGCCGCGATGGCTTCGCGTTCGCTGGCGGGGATGTCGCCGCTGCGTTCGGATTCCACGGCCAGCACACGCTTCACCGCCTCGTCGGCCACATCCTTGAACAGGACGACGCGTCCCTTGCGGGCCGACATGCCGCCTTCCGGCAGGGTGATGTAGCCGTACGAAAGATGGTAGCACTTGGCAGCCTGAGGAAAGCCCCACATCTCCAAAATCTTGAAGGCCTGTTGGAAGTGCAGGCTCTGGCGGAAGTCCACCACGTAGATCGAGCGGTCGACGTGATATTGCTCGAACTTGACCCTGGCCAGCGCCAGGTCCTTGGTCAGGTACAGGGTGGTGCCGTCGCTGCGCAGCAGCACCGCGGTGCGATATTTTTCCTTGGCCAGCCCGAGCTTCTCGTCGATCTTGACGATCACCGCGCCGCCCTGGGGGCGTTCGTCGGTGGCGATGCCGCGGGCGACCAATTCCTCGACGATGCCCTTGGAGGGTTCGTCCACTTCGCTCTCGTAGAACCAGACATCCATCTTCACGTCGAGCGCGTCCAGGATGTCGCGCATTTCCTCCAGGCTCCACTCGCGTGTGACCTGCCATAACGCGCGCACCTCGGGATCGCCCGCGTCCCATTTGCGATACATCTCGCGCCGTTCGGCGTCGTAGGCTTCACGCAGGGCAGTCTGCTCGGGTGTTTCGTTGTCCTTCTTTTCGAGCAGGGCGGTGGCTTCGGCGTAGATTTTCAGCAGCCACTGTCCGCGCTCGTGCACGCCCGCAGGTTCCTGCCCCTTGTAGAACTTGTTGTAGGCCCACATGACGGTGATCACGCCCAGGCCGAGGTCGCCCGGGTACGAGGCGCGGATGGTCTCGAAGCCCGCGAACTCGGTCAGGCGCGCCAGCGACTCTCCCAGGATGGTGGTGCGGTAATGGCCGATGTGGAAGGAGTGGTGCGTGTTGGGCTGGCAATACTCGACCATGACGCGCTCCCCTTTGGCGGCGCCCCGCCCGAAATCCACTCCCGAGGCCAGCACCGTGTCCACCACGCGGCGGGCATAGGCCGACGTCTCGAAGTAGACGTTGAGGTAGCCCTTGACCGCTTCGACGCGGCTGATGCCCTCCATGCTGCCCATCTGCAGCTTGACCTGCTCGGCCAACTCCTGCGCGCGCTGCGGGACGGGCTTGCCCGTGCTTTTGCCCGCGCGGGCTTCATCGGCGGCGGTCTGGAAGAAGGATGTGGAGATGCCCCATTCGCCCGAGAAGGGGATGGCGCTCCACTTGAGCGGTGCCAGCGCGATGTCGTTTGCGGCGCAAAAGGCCTTGAGCTTGTCTTCGATGGTTTGCTGGATATCGTTGAACATGGTTGTCCGCTGCTATTGGATATATACCCCGCGCTTTTGCAGGGTTCAGGGTTCGGGAAAATTATAACAGGTAACAAAAACGGGAGTCTCGCGACTCCCGTTGCGGGTGCAAAAGAGGAAATTTATTCGCTCTTCTTCGCCATGGACGCGAGTTGCTTCACCAGGCGGCTCTTACGACGCGCAGCGCTGTTCTTGTGGATGACGCCCTTCCTCACAGCCTTGTCCAGGGCGCTGACGGCCTTGAGGACGGCTTCCTGGGATTCGGGAGCTTCTTCTGAAATAGCGTAGCGGGCCTGGGAGACCGCCGTGCGGGTCGAACCGCGCCCAACGCGGTTGCGCAGGCGGCGCTTCTCGTTCTGGCGGTTTCGTTTGATTTGCGACTTGATGTTAGCCAAGGTCTTCCTCCAAAATAATACTTGCCTTTTTACAACGGCACGCTATTTTACTTGAGAGGCGTCTTTTTGTCCAGAAAAAGACGCCTCCAAAATTAATCTTCGCGGTTTTGCTCAGGTCAGGGTGTGGGCGTGATCGAAGGGGTGACGGTGAAGACCGAGGTGAAGGTCGGGAAGAGCGTGCCCGGGGTGACCGGTGTGCTGGTCGGCGGGCGGGTGGCGGTGGCGGTGACCATGTTCATTGGGATGACCAGCTTTTGCCCGATGAAGATGGCGTTCGGGTCATCCAGCTTGTTTTCCTTGATGATATCGTCGATGGTGCTGTTGAACTTGGAGGCAATCAGGGCCAGGGTGTCGCCGGCTTGCACGTAGTAATCCACCTTGGTGCCGCGCGGCAGGTCGGGCGGGATGGGGGTGGCGGTGGGCAGGGGCATGCCCGGGTAGGGCAGATGCAGCTTCTGCCCGGGGTACACATTGAGGGTGCCCGGGTCGATGCTGAAATCCGCGCCTTCAGCCGAGTAGCTGTTGAGCAGCACGATCAAAGGCAGGCCGTTTTCGCCCAGGCCGAACTTTTCGATGATGATCGCCAGGTACTCACCCTCCTGTACGACGTAATCGAAGGGCGCCGACGGGGTGGGGGTGAAGGTGATGGTGGGGGTCAGCGTCTCGGTGGAGGTGGCGGTGGGCGTGAAGGTGAGCGTCGCCGAGGGGGTGATGGTGGGGGTGGGGGTATCGGTGGCGAAGATGGCGCTCAGGGGTTGGCTGGGGCCGGTCAGCCAGACGATCAGGCTGGCGATGGCGCCCACGAAGAGGAGGGCAGCCAGCCCGTAGATGACGTACGGGCCTCGAGCCTTCCTGCGCTTGCGGTAGGAACTGATGACGTCGGAAGTTGGTTTTCTCATGGTCAATCCTTTTCAGTCGGGCGGAGCGAGACTTCCCACCCACGCATGGCGACAATTCTACCTGAACTTTGCGGCTTTTTGGGAAGGGTTTTGAAATTGCGTGTAGGCAATTTCCCGGGTGGTAACGAGTTTCGTCGTTCGTTCCACAGGGCGACCAGGGGTCTCTCTGAGAAATTGGAGCGCAGATTTCAGTCTGCCGGTGATGGCATCAAGTATGGGATGTGGTGCGGAATGGCATTCCGCATACGCATAATTTGGCGGGATTCCATCCTGCCCCACGAGTTCATCACTTATACCGCACTCGGTCACACACCTGCCCTGCCATCTCGCACCGTCGTTCACAGGATCGCTGCGCTGATGCTCGCGGCATCCCTGCGGCGGTGGCGGGCGGTGCCAGGGAATTGCGCTTTTTCAACAGGCGGGAAGGCGCAATTTGTGACCGTGAGTATTATATATTGACCCACTACCCAGTCTGCCTTGGAATTGCAAACTGAAGCCCGCGCTCCATGCGCTCAGGACTTCATGTGGCTTTTCAGGAATTGCCCTGTATACGACTTCCTGACTTTGAGAATCTGCTCGGGCGTGCCCTCGGCGATCAGTTCGCCGCCGCGGTCGCCGCCCTCGGGGCCGAGGTCGATGACCCAATCGGCCACCTTGATGATGTCCAGGTTGTGCTCGATGATCAATACCGAGTTGCCCGCGTCCACCAGGCGCTGCAGCACCTCGATCAGCTTGTGGACGTCGGCGGCGTGCAGGCCCACGGAGGGTTCGTCCAGCACGTAGAGCGTGCGGCCTGTGGCGCGGCGGGAGAGTTCCTTGGCCAGCTTGACGCGCTGGGCCTCTCCGCCCGAGAGGGTGGTGGCGGGCTGCCCAACCCGCACGTAGCCCAGACCGACCTCCTGCAGCAGCTTGAGCTTGCTCAACATGCGCGGATAGTTCTTGAACTCACTCAGGGCGTGGTCGACGGTCATGCCCAGGATGTCGGCGATGCTGTACTGGTCGCGGAACTTGACCTGCAGGGTCTCGCGGTTGAAGCGCGAGCCGTGGCACACGTCGCAGGGGACGTAGACGTCGGGCAGGAACTGCATCTCGATGCGCAGCTCACCCTGTCCCTGGCAGGCCTCGCAGCGTCCGCCGTGAACGTTGAACGAGAAGCGCCCGGGCTTGTAGCCGCGGATCTTGCTTTCGGGCAGTTCGGCGAACAGGTTGCGCATCTCGTCGAACAGACCGGTGTAGGTGCCCGGGTTCGAGCGCGGCGTGCGCCCGATGGGCGACTGGTCGATGTTGATGATCTTGTCGAGGTGTTCGATGCCCTCGATGTGGTCGTGTTCGCCCGGGATGGAGCGCGCGCCCATCAGTTTGGCGGCCAGGGCGTTGTGCAGAATGTCGGTCATCAGCGTGGACTTACCCGAGCCGCTCACGCCGGTGATGCAGACCAGCCGGCCGAGCGGGATCGAGACATCGATGCCCTTGAGGTTGTTGGCGCGCGCGCCGACAATTTTCAGGTTCTTGCCGTTGCCCTCGCGCCGTTCCTCGGGGACCTCGACCTGCTTGCGGCCCGAGAGGTAGGCCCCGGTCAGCGACTTGGGGTGGGCCAGGATGTCCGCAGGCGTGCCCTCGGCGATGACGCGCCCGCCGTGTTCGCCAGCGGCAGGCCCCAGGTCCACGATCCAGTCGGCTTCGCGGATGGTCTCGTCGTCGTGTTCCACCACCAGGACGGTGTTGCCCAGGTCGCGCAATCCCTTGAGGGTGGTGAGCAGGCGCGCATTGTCGCGCGGGTGCAGGCCGATGGACGGTTCGTCCAGGACGTAGAGCACGCCCACCAAACGGGACCCGACCTGGGTCGCCAGGCGGATGCGTTGGGCCTCTCCGCCCGAGAGCGTGGCGGCGGAGCGGTTGAGGGTCAGGTAATCCAGGCCGACGTTGACCAGGAATCCCAGCCGCTCGGTGATCTCCTTCATGATGCGCTCGGAGATGGCCTTCTGGCGCGCGTTGAGCGGGGATTTGGCGGCGCCGAGTTTCTGCGACCATTCGAGCGCCTTGTTGACCGGCCAGCCGGTGACCTGGATGATGTTGATGCCGTCCACGGTCACGGCGATGGCTTCGGGGCGCAGGCGCTGGCCGTTGCAGGTCGGGCAGGGACGGTCAGACATGAACTCGTTGATCTTTTCGCGGATGTACTCGGAGTTGGTCTCGCGGTAGCGGCGTTCCAGGTTGGTGATGACGCCCTCGAAGGCGCGGCTGAATTTGAACTCGTTTCCGTTGCTGTTGTGGTAGGTCATCTGGACCTGGCGTTCGCCTGTGCCGTACAGGACGATGTCCATCTGCTCCTTCGTCAGTTCGCGGACGGGCTTGTTCAGGTCGATGCGGTAGGCGCGGGCGGCGGCTTCGAGGCTCTGCCAGTAGTAACCGCCCTCCTCCTTGGGGCCGCTCCATTCCATGCTGGCGATGGCGCCTTCGTTCAGGGAGCGGTCAGGGTCGGGGATGATGCGCTCGGGGTCGATCTCCAGCTTGGAGCCGAGGCCCTGGCAGTCGGGGCAGGCGCCGTGTGGCGTGTTGAAGGAGAAGGTGCGCGGCTCGATCTCGCCGATGCTGACCCCGTGCTCGGGGCAGGAGAGGTGTTCCGAATAGCTGGCATCCTCGCCCTTATCCACCAGGTGGATGGTAATGTAGCCTTCGCCAAACTTGAGCGCCGTCTCGACCGAGTCGGTCAGGCGCGTGCGGGCGGCCTTCTTCTCTTCCCTGTCCTCGGGGTGGTTGATGACCAGACGGTCGACGACCGCCTCGATGGTGTGCTGCTTGTAACGGTCCAGGGTGATCTCGTCGTCCAGGCTGTGAACCTGGCCGTCGACGCGGGCGCGGGCAAAGCCCGATTTGCGGATCTCCTCGAAGACGGCCTGGTAGGTGCCCTTGCGTCCGCGCACCAGCGGAGCCAGCACCAGCAGGCGCGTGCCCTCCTCCAGTTTCTCGACCGCGTCCACGATCTCCTGGGCCGACTGCTTGACCACCTCGCGCCCGCAGATGGGACAGTGCGGGATGCCGACGCGCGCGAAGAGCAGGCGCAGGTAGTCGTAGATCTCGGTCACGGTGCCGACTGTGGAGCGCGGGTTGTGGCTGGTCGATTTCTGGTCGATGGAGACGGCGGGGGACAGGCCTTCGATGTAGTCCACGTCGGGCTTGTCCATCTGGCCGATGAACTGGCGCGCGTAGGCCGAAAGCGACTCGACGTAGCGGCGCTGGCCTTCGGCGAAGATGGTATCGAAGGCCAGGGACGATTTGCCCGAACCCGAGAGGCCGGTGATGACCACGAACTTGTCCCGCGGGATCTCGACGGTGATATTTTTCAGGTTGTGAACGCGCGCGCCCACGACACGGATGACATTGGATGACATAAGGGAACCCTTTGTGTTGGTTGGAGAACGGCTTTGAATTATAGCACATTTGTTTTATATGAAAAAAATTCGAGACTGTTGCACACCGCATCCCCCCTTTTTCCCTCTTCGAGGTCGGGTCAGGCTGGGTATAATTTGGGCATGACCGATCCCTCCATGGCGGCGCGCAATAAGGCGCGAGCGGGAAAAACGACTTCCCAACTGCCCGAAGCCCTGAACGCCAGCATCCCAGGGAACCTGCCGCACAATCTCACCCGTCCCATTGGACGCGAACACGAGGCGGCGTCCCTGCGCGACCTGCTTCTGCGCGAGGATGTGACCCTCGTCACCCTCACCGGCTTTGGCGGCGCAGGCAAGACCACCCTGGCCCTGCATGTGGCCTCCACCCTGCTGGAACACTTCAACGGGGGCATATTCTTCGTCAACCTGGCGACGGTCACAAAGATCGAGGCCATCCCGCTCGAGATTGCGCACACGCTGGGTGTCTCGTACGAGGCGGGCCGCAGCGTTTCCGCGGGCTTGAAAGACCTGTTGACCCACCGCAAGCTGCTCCTCATTCTCGACAATTTCGAACACCTCATGCCGGGCGCCGGGTTCGTGCTCGAACTGCTCGAAACCCTGCCGCACCTCAAGATCATCGTCACCAGCCGCGACCCGCTGCGCCTGCGGGTCGAACGCGTTTACCCGCTCCCGCCGCTCGAGACCGGCGACGCCGTGGATCTCTTCATCCAGCGCGCCCAATCCGTCAAGCCCGATTTCCAGCCCGCCGCCGGGGATCGTCGCGCGATTGCCGATCTGTGTGAACGCCTCGGTGGATTGCCCCTGGCGGTGGAACTGGCCGCCATGCGCGCCAAACTCTTTACCCCGCAGGCCATGCTCGCCCGCCTTCGCTCGGACCTCGAGCCGGCTTCCCGTTTCCTCAGCCTTTTCTCCGCGGGAGCGCGCGACCTGCCCGAGCGGCAGCAATCCCTGCGCAAGACCATAGCCTGGAGTTACAGCCTGCTCGATTCCGAAGAACAACGCATCCTGCGCGCGGCTTCCATTTTCCCGGGCGGGTTTGGCGTACCAACCCTGGTCAAGCTCCTCGATCTGGATGAATTCCGCGTGTTGGAAATCGTCGACTCTCTGGCCGACAAGAACCTGCTCAAGACCGACCAGGTGGAGGAGGGCGAGCCGCGTTTTTCGATGCTCGAAGCCATCCGCGAATTTGCCTGGGATGAGATTCGCGCACAGGCTGAACTGGACGAGCTCAAGCGGCGCTTCGTGGCCTTGTATCTTGACCTGGCGCGGCAGGCCGAACTCCATTTGCGCGGCGTGGGACAGCCCATCTGGATGAACGTAATCGAGACCGAGTATGCCAATTTGATAATGTCCATGGAGATCGGGGCAACCGCACCAGTCGATTCGCCGCTCTGGCTGGATGGCTTGTGGATTCTCGCTTATCTCGAACAATACTGGATGATGCGTGCCTTATTCAACGAGCTGATGCCGCTTTCCGCCCGCGCCCTGGCCCTGATCGAACAAAGCACCCTGACTGATGAGCATACCCTGTCCCTGAAGGCTGCCCTGCTCAGCCTGGCTGGCACCTGCGCCTGGCTTTCCACCGATTTTCAACGCGCCGTGGCCTTGCATGAGGCCAGCCTGTCCATCTACCGCGAATTGGGAGACAAGTCTCATTGCGCATTTGCATTGAACAACATTGCCGTCTGCCTGACCGAATTGGGCGATAATGATGAAGCGTTTGTGTGTTACTCTGAATCTCTTATGCTTTATGAAGAGATTGGCGACCACTGGGGACAAACCCGCCTGCACTGGAACCTGTCCAATTACTATACCCTCATCCGCAGGGATTTTTCCAGACTTGCGCATCACAACGAACGCGGATTATTCCACGCTGAGCGTTCCGGTGACCTTTTTATGCTTGCTGCCGCAAACCTGGGCATGGGCGAATTCTTCATGTTGCAGGGAGATATCGGCAAGGCGCTGACGCATTATGGGGAGACTGCGCGGTTGGGCCGTCTCCATCACTATCATCAAGCATTGACCAATTCCTTGACCGGTCTGTGTTCCCTTGCGCTTTTGCAGGGCGACCTGCCCGGCGCCTCGGAGGTTATACGTGAGGGGGCACCTTTGGCATTCAAACAGTCCGATTGGGTGATGCTGGCGGCTTTCGTCCGTGCTGGCGCGTGGCTCGCTTCATTGCGAAAGAATCTGTTGCATCTGGCGTTTTTGGTCGGAATGCATCAATCGCTCTGGTCTGGGTTGCACGCCCTCGATACCATCCCAGACATGTGGCAGGAGAAAGAAGCGGCCTTGAAAGCGGCGCGCGCCCAACTTGGCGATGCCGCCTTTGAGGCAGAAATGGAGCGCGGGCGAGTTACCCCGCTGGAGGAGGCCCTTGTATTCCTTCTGGATGTCTGCCTCCTCGCGCCTCTTTCTGCCCCTGTCGACGGGGGATCACCTCCTGGCGGTCTCACCGAACGTGAAATAGAAACACTGCGTTTACTGGTGCAGGGAAAGAGCAACCAGCAGATTTCGAGGGAATTGTTTGTTACGCTCAAAACGGTCGAGAAGCACGTCGGGGGGATCATGCGCAAACTGGGAGCGAAGAATCGCACCGAGGCTGCCGCCTGGGCGATGAAGCATGGACTGGCCTCGGACGCCAGGGAATAACCAGAGCCGCCCCCGATATTTTGGGGGCGGCTTCCAATGGACTTTCTGCTGTATACCGCACTTGGGTGAAAATTACGCTTTTTTAGGGGTGGAATGCGCACTTCGCCGTCGTCTCCCGTCAGGGCAGGTGCGTGACCGTGGATATTGTACCAAGCCTGATTCAGCCTTTATCCTTATCTTCGCGGTGGATGACATCGTCCCGGCCGGTGGTCAGGCTGTCGGCGGCTTTATCGGATGCGAAGGGGGATTTTTCGAGCCGATTGCCGCTTCCAAAATCGGACGGTTTCGGCGGTTCATTCGCCAGCAGGATGTGTTCGCGGGTCTGCGGGGCGGGTGCGTTGTTATTGGGCGGCGGTGGAGGAGTGGGCCTGCCATCCAGGATTTTCCCGGAACGCAGATCCATTTTCATGAGGCCTGGAATGGCCACCCCGGCGCGATCCTCTTTGGGTTGGGCGCGAAACTTTTGCACAACTGGCAGGAGCATGCCGATCAGCAAGCCGCCCAGGCCGGTGAACCACGGCAGCCATCCGCCGGGTGGGAAGGTTGGGGCGGGAGCCTGCGGCACACCGGGCGGGGGTGGAAGCGGGATGTCGGAAGGAGAGGGGATGTCGTCGCAGGTGGCCTTGCCAAAGGTGTTATCCGGGTTGTCCAGGTCCAGGAATGTGACCTCTGGGTTTCCGCCAATGGTCAGGCACATTTCATACAGGCCTCCCAGGCAGTGCAGCATCCCGCCCGCCGGTCCCATGCAGTATCCACTCCAGTTGCCTTCCGCCGCGTCCGGTGCGAAGGCCAGCGGCAGGTCGAGTTGGGCAAGCTCCTTTGCGGGAACGCAGTGGGCATTGTAGCGCCCGGCCGGGTCGGCCTCGACAATTCTTTCGCCATCGGCGCATTGCTGGAGTAAATTATCCAGGCATGCGGACAGGTCGCGTATTGTGGCGGCCTCGCAGGAGCCAACCATGTGGCCTTGAGGAAGCGACGGCGGGGCGTAGCTGGTTGGAAGGGCGGGCGCAATGCCGTTTGTTGGTGTGGGCAGGGGTGTCTCGGTAGGCAGCGCCGTCGCGGTCGGTGTGAACGTGGCCGGCGGGGGCAGGGTGGCCGTCTTCCTTTGCTTTTCCGCGGGCGGGCAGGGGATGGGACGGCCTGTGACTGGGTCGACGCAGTTGTCCTGGGCGTGGACAACGCTGAGAGGCCAGGCCGCAACCAGCAAAAGGATCAGGGCAAGCGCAAAAGGCGGGAGTTTTCTGTTCATGAGTCGGTCTCCTTATGCGCCTATTGTTTCATATTGCCCCGAAATTGTCGGTAGGGTTAACCCTACTTTGCATCCCTACCTTTGCCGCCGTGATATACTCTGTGAAACTTCTCAAATCCGGCGGGGTTATCTTCTGTAAGCCCCGCCGGTAAGGTTTAACCAGTGACGGAACCGGAACTCAAAGATGAAGAGATCCTTGCGCTGGCCTCCCAGGGTAGCAAAGACGCCTTTGGGATGTTGTACGAGCGTTACGTGGACCGTATCTTCAACTACGTGTATTACCGAACGGGGAACCTCCATGACGCGGAGGACCTCACCGCGCGCGTGTTCCAGCGCGCGATGAACCACATTCATAACTACACAGACCGCGGCGTTCCCTTTTCTGCCTGGCTTTACCGCATTGCCCACAACCTGGTGGCCAACTGGCACCGTGACCGCAGCCGCAAGCAGGAGATCCCGCTCAACGACCTGCCGGTCCTGCCTGCCCGTGGCGACCACCCCGAAACGAAAGTAGTCCATTCCCAGGAACAGGACTCTCTCCTTCGCCTGATCCGCCGCCTGCCGCCAGACCGACAGCAGCTGCTGATCCTCAAATTCGTCGAGGACCTGTCCAACGCGGAGATCGGGCAGATTATGGGACGCAGTGAAGGGGCCGTCAAAAGCCTCTATCATCGCACACTCCTGGCGCTGCGCGACCAGATCGGTGACCATCCCATAACTTTTGAAGGAGAGTAGGACATGCTTAGAATTGTGACGGACGGGGCAGTCGACCTGCCATTCGAATGGTACGAGGAGTACGGCATCAACCGCATTCCGATCAATGTCCATTTTGGGGAGGAGAAAACCTATTTGCAGGATGTGGAACTGAGTCTCGATAACTTTTACAAATTGGTGGACAGCAAGAGCCTGCCGCATCCCAAGACCTCCCAGCCCTCCCCGCACCAGTTCGTGGAATATTACGAGAAGATCGCGCAGCCGGGCGATACGATCCTGTCCATTCACATTACCAGCAAACTCTCGGGCACCTACGCTTCGGCGGTTGCGGCGGCGGAGGAAGTCAAGGGCAAATTCAACGTTATCCCCGTGGATACGCTCAACGGCTCGATGGGCACGGGTTTCATGTGCCGCACCGCCCGCATGATGGACCGCGCGGGCAAGAGCGTGGAGGAGATTGTCCGTTACATCGA
>JBMOMS010000041.1:0-6221 GCA_049324895.1 Chloroflexota bacterium | reverse complement strand
CATGATTATCCTCACGCTGGAAACCCTCGAATACGCCCGCCGCAGCGGACGGGTGGGGACGCTTTCGGCGGCGCTGGCCTCGGTGCTGAACGTCAAACCGATTGCCGTGCTGCAGGACGGCCTGGTCAACATGGTGGACAAGGTGCGCACCCGCAAGGCGGCCCTCGACCGTGTGCTGGACATGGCCAAGCAAACCTACGGCGACCAGCCGGTCTACCTGGGTGTGGTGCATGCCCGCGACCTGGCTTCGGGGCAGAACCTGCTCGAAGAAGCTCAAAAACGATTTAACATCAAGGAAAGTTTCCTGACCGACCTTTCGATCTCGCTGGCCATCAACTTCGGCCCGGGCACGGTGGGAGTGGTCCTGTACCCCGCGGAGTAACCCATGACCCCTGGCAAGACCTTTGACCCTGACGCTGAATTGACCGATCTCGAAGCCCACCTGGCCGGGACGCTCAAGCCCCTGGCGACTTCCGACGGCTTGAGTGAGCGTCTGCGCCGCCGCATTCACATTCCCCAGCGCTCCGAGATCATGCTGCGTTTCAATGAATGGCGCTCGTTGTTCCTGGCGTTGGGCGGCGCGCTTTCGGGCATCCTGCTCTTCATCACCGTGGCGCGCGCCCTGTTCCACCTGGTGGGACGCCGCAGCGGGTGATGAGTTGAAAAAGCAAAACGGACCCTGGTCAAAGCCAGGGTCCGTTTTTTTTGTTGTTGCGCAGCGGATTCCCAATCCGCCCCACGCGGCCTTTGCCAGGATCAATCTTCGAAATCGGGCAGCAGGCCGCAGCACAGCGCGCGCGCCTCGGCCACCAGGTCGGCCTCCACGGGCAGGGTGAAATCCTCGTTCACGCGCAGGGTCAGGTGTTCGGCAGCCCGCCGCAAGTCGGGGGGCAGGCTGGGATCCTCCTTGATCAGGTTCAACAGGTCGTAGGCGCTCAGGCTGGGGGGACGTTTTCCCTGGCGGGTCAGGGCTTCCCGAATGGCAATGCCCGCGGCGCGGCGGGCGCAAACGCGCATTTGGCCTTCATTCTTTTGAATGCGGGCGCGCGCGGCGCGTTCGAATTCGGCGTTCAGGTCGGTTTTCCAGTCGCTCATGTCGTGAATTATATACCGCACTCGGGTGAAAAAATCATCCTTTTCTCATTTTGGAGGGACAATTTTTGACCGCACTGGGTATAATCCTTCAAATTGGACGGAGGAAGAAATGCGGTACCTTTTACTTCGGTTGTTTTCGCTGATGATTATCCTGGGGCTTGTGCTTTCGGCCTGTGGACCACAGCAGCAGGACCTGCCTGCGCCTGTGGCTTCCAGTGATGAGCCGGTGCAGGTTACGGGCAATTTTTCGGTCAGCAACGATTTTGTGTTTACCTATTACGTCGAACATGCCGTGGCCCTGCTCGACATGCACGGCTTCGTCATCCGCGACGAGGAATGGGAATTGCTCGCCGACTCGCAGGTGCTGGGACGCATGAGCTATGATGCCGAGTCGCAGAGCGGCACCTTCGACCTGAGCCTGCCCGCCCTGCCGCGCGGTGAGTTCAACGACGTGGACAACGACGGGAACGAGGATGCGGGCGTGCAGGTCTTTGCCGTCGCTTATTCCCCCAACCTGTACGGCGGACCCTTCTCTGAAGGCGACGACCGCTCGCGCGGCTGGCCCTCGTACCTGGCCTCGGTGCGCACCGATTCCGAGAATCAGGATGAGGTCATCGGCGGCAAGCTGGTGGTCTGGTCGCCGGATGCGGAGCAGCAATTCCCCACGGGCTTCGGCAAGGACGGCCTGCTCTTCACCCAGGATGACCCGGTCAAACCCATCCCTGCGGGCTACAGCGTGGTCGACCTGGATCGCGCGCCGTTTGTGGTGAGCCGGGACTCCCGTCCCGAGCTGACCCTGTACGAGCCTGCCGACGCGGCGCTCAAGGATTTCTCGTCCCAGTCCTACACGGAAGCCTTCGACAACATGTTCGAGATCGTCCGCAAGGAATACGCCTTCAACGGCGTGGAGGGCAAACAGCCCGACTGGGACATCCTGTATGCGGAGCTTCAGCCGCGCGTCGAACAGGCCGAAAAGGATCGGGATCCCAACGCCTTCTACCTGGCCCTGCGCGACTTCACCTGGGCCTTCCAGGATGGTCACGTGGGCCTGGATGGCGGTCAGTACGAGGCGGCGGACTTCAACGCCGTGGTCACGGGCGGATATGGCTTTGCCGTGCGCGAACTGGACGATGGCCGCGTGGTGGTGATCTTCGTGCTGGATGGCAGTCCCGCCACCGATGCGGGTATCCAGGTCGGGGCGCAGGTGACGGCCTTCAACGGGCAGCCCATCGCCGAAGCCATCGAGGCGGCTACTTCCTATGCGCTGCAATCCTCCGATTTTGCCGTGCGCTACCAGAAGGCGCGTTACCTGCTGCGCGCCCAGGCGGGCACGCAGGCCGAGGTTGCCTTTGTCAACCCGGACGGCGCGGAGCAGACCGCCACGCTGACCGCCATCGCGGAGCGCGAGTCCTTCAGCCGCACCTCGGTCTACTTCGGCGCGCCAGGCGACCCGTTGCTGCCGGTCGAGTCGAAGCTGATCGCGCAGGACAACGTCCAGATCGGCTACATCCGCATCAACAGCAACAACGACGACCTGAACCTGGTCATCCGCCTGTTCGAGCGCGCCTTGCAGGAGTTTGCAGCGCGCCAGGTGACAGGCCTGGTGATCGACCTGCGTTATAACAGCGGCGGCGCGCCGCTGGGCCTGGCGGGCTTCCTCACCGACCAGGAGATCCCGCTGGGACAGTTGGAATATTACAGCGAGTCTACCCGCCAGTTCGAGGCGGAGGGCGCGCGCCAGAAGATTTATCCCAACGAAAACCAATACCGCTTCGAGAACCTGGTGCTGCTGGTGGGGCAGGCCTGTTACAGCGCCTGCGAGATCGAGGCCTACGGCTTCAGCCAGGTGCCCGGCATGGTGACGGTCGGCCAGACCCCAACGGCGGGCGTGGAGGCCGAGGTCGCGCGCGGCCAATTTGCCCTGCCCGAGGGCTTCTCATTGCAAATCCCCACGGGACGCTTCACCCTGCCCGACGGGAGCATCTTCCTCGAAGGCCAGGGCGTGACGCCGAACCTGCGCGTGCCTGTGGATGTGACCACCGTCTACTCGACCGAGGATGTGGTGCTGCAGGCCGGCCTGGATGCCGTGCTGCAACCCCTGGGCAGCGGCCTGACCCCCTCGGGCGCCCCGCAAGTTGCCACTGCGGAAGAGGCCTTGTCGGCCCTTTCGGGCGGCGCCTCCTTCCTCGAAGGCCTGGCGCGCGAGACCCACGCCGTGGACGAATACAAGCAGCCGGGCGTGTTGACCTTCACCATCCCGCTCGACCCCCCGCAGCCTCTGATCTGGGCCTACGCCTGGTGCGCCAGCGACGCGCCCACGCTTGAACAAAATCTTGCGGACATCACGCTCCAATTCGTGCTGGACGGGAAGGAAATTCCGCTCGAAAATTTTGCGGTCTACGACACGGATGCCAACGGCAAAAGCTGCCGCCTGTACTACACCGCCCTGAGCGACTGGCCCGCGGGCGAACATCACCTCACCACCACCGCCACGTTCAAGTCCGTCATCAATGACGGCGCGGCGGATTTCCCGGCGGGGGAGTATGTGTTGGAATATACGGTGTATGTGAAACCGTAGGGAAAGAAAGACAAAAGAGGAAAGAAAGACGGGCTGCTCAGCGAGCAGCCCGTTTTGGTCTTATGTTCCATCCGAAAATCCTCGGAGTGCGGACTTCAGTCCGCAATTGCAGCGCAGACTAAAGTCTGCATTCCGATTTTCGGATATTCTCTCAATCCACGAAACGATACTTGAACAGCGTCCAGACCGCCTCGAAGGCATCCTTGAGCTTGATCTTCTTGCCCTCCGAGTAATCGCGCGGGTTGAACGAGATCGGCACCTCGTAGATGCGGTAGCGGCGTTTGAGCACCTTGGCGGTAAACTCAGGCTCGAAGTCGAAGCGTTTGGCGTGGATCGGCATCCCGTCGACCACCTTGCGGCGGAAAACCTTGTAACCCGTCTCCATGTCGGTCAGGATGGTGTCGTACAGGATGTTGGTCATGAAGGTCAGCATATAGTTGGCGATCATGTGCCAGAACATGGCCACCCGCCGCGGTCCGCCCAGGAAGCGCGACCCGTAGACCACGTCGGCCAGGCCCTCGTCGAGCGGCTTGAGCAGGGCGGGGTAGTCGCGCGGATCGTATTCCAGGTCGGCGTCCTGAATGAGCATGATCTCGCCTTGGGCGGCGTTCATGCCCGTGCGGACGGCGCCGCCCTTGCCCTGGTTCTTCTCGTGCAGGATGACGCGCACGCCATCCCTGCCATCCAGGGTCGGCAGGATGTCGCGCGTGCCGTCCACCGAGCCGTCGTCGACGAGGATGATTTCATCGGCCAGCCCGGTCGCATGGACGCGCTTGACGATCTCCTCGATGCTGTTCTTTTCGTTGTACACGGGGATGATAACCGAAAGTTTCATAGTGGCGGGATTATATCACCCCGGGCAGGCGCACTGGCCGAAAATTTGCGCGGCGGTGGACGACTGCCCCCTTCGGGGATGATAAAGTCGTCACTACGAAATTTTCACCCATGCCTCGAATCCGGGGGACGTGCCCGCCTTCCCATTCCTTCCAATTCGACCGGGCCGCAGGACTTCTTTTGGAATGGCCTTGAATTTTTGGGCCAAGTTGTTACAATTAATTTTGAGTTTTCAAATAAACTCGAAACATAGTTGACTTCGAGGTGCGATTCATGATAAAAAATTCACAGAACATCATGCTGGATGACATCGACAAAGCCGCCCTGCGCGCCCTGCAAGAGGATGGCCGCCTGACCAACGTCGACCTGGCGCGCCGCATCAACCTCTCCACACCCGCCACCCACACGCGTGTGCGCCGCCTGGAAAAGGACGGCTACATCCGCAGGTACGCCGCCATTGTGGATCGCGAACAGGCCGGCTACGACCTGCTGTGTTTCATTCACATCAGCTTGCAGATGCACCAATTGGAACAGGTCGAGAGTTTTCGCAGGCTGGTGCGGGACATGCCCGAAGTGCTCGAATGTCACCACATCACCGGCGAGTACGACTACCTGCTGAAGGTGGTGCTGAAGAACCGCAAGGACCTGGAACGCTTCGTGGTGGACAAGATCACCCCCATCCCGGGCGTGGGACGCATTCACACCAGCCTGGCGCTGGCCGAAGTCAAGTCGACCATGGCCCTGCCGTTGGAGTAAAAAACTTAATGTCGTTGCAAGGCGTTCTTTGCCGAAGCAACCTCCGAATTTCAACAGGAGATTGCTGCGGGCCAACGCCCTCGCAATGACATCACAATTCAAAAGGAGAACATTTCATGACCAATTCCACACCCAAGACCATGGGACAGCAATTCGGGCGCCGCTCGTGGGCGGAACCCTGGAAGATCAAGATGGTGGAACCGCTCACCGTCACCACCCGTGAAGAGCGCGAGAAGGCGCTGATCGAAGCGGGCTACAACACCTTCCTGCTCAAATCGGAAGACGTGTACATCGACCTGCTGACCGACAGCGGCACCAGCGCGATGAGCGACCGCCAGTGGGCGGGCATGATGCTGGGCGACGAAGCCTACGCGGGCAGCCGCAACTTCTACCACCTCGAATCCGCCATCCAGAACATCTACGGCTACAAGTACATCGTCCCCACCCACCAGGGGCGCGGCGCGGAACACCTCATCAGCCAGGCGGTCATCAAGAAGGGGCAGATCGTGCCCGGCAACATGTACTTCACCACCACCCGCCTGCACCAGGAACTGGCGGGCGGGACCTTTTATGATGTGATCATCGACGAGGCGCACGACCCCGCGAACCTGCACCCCTTCAAGGGCAACATCGACCTCGACAAGGTGCAGGCGCTGATCGACAAGCACGGCGCGGAGAACATCGCCTACATCAGCGTGGCCGGCACGGTCAACATGGCGGGCGGACAACCCGTCAGCATGGCGAACATCAAGGCTTTGCGCGAACTGTGCGACAGGCACGGCATCAAGGTTTACCTTGATGCGACCCGCATGATGGAGAACGCCTACTTCATCCAGCAGCGTGAGGAGGGCTACGCCGACAAGACCATCGCCCAGATCCTCAAGGAGTTTTGCAGTTACACCGACGCTGCCTGGATGAGCGCCAAGAAGGACAACCTGGTCAACATCGGCGGCTGGCT
>JBMOMS010000040.1:0-24969 GCA_049324895.1 Chloroflexota bacterium | reverse complement strand
CGCCGTTATAGACCAGGCTGGCGGCGCGCGACCAGGCGAAGGTGATCAGGCAGTTGTACAGGCCCCACACGTTGAGCGTGTGGTTGAGTTCCTCGTCGGGCGTGTTCACGGTCAGGCTGCCGAGTTTGGCGTGCCAATGTTCTTTCAACTTTTGCAATTCAGCTTCGGCGCGTACCAGCGAGCCGAACTCAGCAAAGGTGCGCTTGCCGACCGTGCGCGCGTCGCCGATGCCCAGCAGAATCAGCACTTCGCGGCTTTCGCCAGGCTGGAGCGTGAGGTTGGTTTGCAGCGAGCCACAGGCGTTGTCACCGTAGACCTGGCTGTCGGTGCAGCGTCCCTGCTCGACGGCCAGCGGGTTGTGGTATCCACGATAGGGGCCGAGGAAAGACTCGCGGCTGGAGTCGAAGCCATCGATGGCGGAACCAGCCATCCCCATCCACGAGTGCATGGCCAGATCATGTTTGAAGAAAGCCTCAGAGTCAGGCGTCAGATTGTCCTGAATGGCGATGCGCAGCAGCTTGTCGTCGGTCAGCTCGCCGCGCACGATGAACAGCGAATATTGCAGGTTGACCTGATCCTGCTGGGTGTTCCACTGGTTGGTGAACTCGCAGAATGAGAAGACCGAAAGCTCGCGCAGACGGTCGCTCTCGTTGGTGACCTTCAGCCGCCAGTATTCGAAGTTCTGGCCGAGCGGCACGAAGTAGGTCGCCTCGCTGGCGATGCCCGCGTATTGCGAGCTGATAACCGTGTAAGCCGTCCCGTGCCGACAGGTGGACTGGAACTGGTCGAGCGGTTTGCCCACGGGCTGCCACGAAGCCGACCAATAGTCGCCGCTGGCGTTGTCGCGCAGGTAGAAATAACGGCCAGGCTGATCGAGCGGCACGTTGTTGAAGCGCAGGCGCAGGAAGCGTCCCCGTGCGCCCGATTGGTAGAAACCGTAGCCGCCAGCGTTGTTGGTGATGATCGCGCCGTACTCGGTCGAGCCAAGATAATTGCTCCATGACTGCGGCGTGTCGGGACGCACGATCACATATTCTTTGGCATTGTCGTCGAAGTAACCGTATTGCATCAGGACACCTTCACCGTAACGTGGACTTCCTGCGTCCCTTCAGCGGGAAGCGGGATGACGTTCCCCGCCACAGGCTGGCCCTCGACCTCAAGCTGGACTCCGTTGCCCGCGCCCTGGCGCTCGACCTTGAGGAAGTAGCGCACGCCGCGATAGACGCGTTCCGCTGTGAAGCCAGTCCATGCCGACGGGATGACAGGCGCAACGCACAGGCCGTCGTAGGTGGGGCGGATGCCCAGGATCCATTGCGAGATGGCCACGTAATTCCATGCAGCCGTGCCCGAGAGCCACGAGTTCTTGGCCTCGCCGTGCGTGGGCGCGTCCTTGCCCGCGATCATCTGGGCGTAGACATAAGGCTCGCAGCGATGCAGCTCGGAAATGTCCTCGCGCGCCGAGGGGTTGATGCGCGAGTAATAATCGTGGGCCTGGTCGCCGCGTCCGAGTTTGGCTTCGGCGATCATGATCCACGGGTTGGTGTGACAGAAGATGCCCGCGTTTTCCTTGTAGCCCTGCGGGTAGGATGAAATCTCGCCCAGGTGCAAGTAATATTTCGAGAAGGCGGGCTGCTGCAAGACGATGCCATGCGGCGTGGCCAGATGTTCGCCCACCGCATCGAGCGCCTTTTCCGCGCGGCCATCCTTCAGGCCCAACTCGGCCATGACGCAAATTCCCTGCGGTTCGATGAAGATGCGCCCCTCGTCATTCTCCTTCGACCCAAGCACATGCCCGAAGTCATCGTACGCGCGGCGGAACCACTCGCCGTCCCAACCGTGGGCCCAGATGGTCTGTTCCATTTGCGAAGCGGCAGTTGTATAAAACGTTGAAGGTTGAACGTTGAACGTTTTGCGGGAACGTTCAACGTTCAACGTGTAACGTTCAACCAAGCCCGCCATTTCTTTCGCGGCCAGCACGAACAATCCCGCGATGAACACACTCTCCGCTACAGTGCCGTCCTTGCTGGTGGTGGTCTGGAAGGATTGACCAGGCGTGTCGGAGAAACAGTTCAGGTTGAGGCAGTCGTTCCAGTCGGCGCGGCCGATCAGCGGCAGGCCGTGCGGGCCAAGGCGGTCGAGCGTGTATTGGATGCTGCGCTGCAAATGCTCATACAGCGGCATCTCACTGCCAGGCTGGTTGTCGTAGGGGACAGCTTCTGCGAGGATGTCCCAGTCGCCTGTCTCCTTGACGTAGGCCGCCACCGCCAGCACCAGCCAGTGCGGGTCATCGTTGAAGCCTGAGCCCACGTCGTTGTTGCCGCGCTTGGTCAGCGGTTGATATTGATGGTAGGCGCCGCCCGACGGAAGCTGCGTGGCGGCCAGGTCGAGGATGCGCTCGCGGGCGCGCTCGGGGATGAGATGCACGAATCCGAGCAGATCCTGGTTCGAGTCGCGGAAGCCCATGCCGCGCCCGATTCCGCTCTCGAAGTAAGAAGCTGAGCGGCTCATGTTGAAGGTAATCATGGTCTGGTAGGCGTTCCAGATGTTGACCATGCGATCGGTGTGTGTGTCGGGCGTCTTGACGGTCAGTTTGCCGAGCAGGGCGTCCCAATGTTTGCGCAGTTCGCCGAAGGCGCGGTCGACCTCGTCCGCGTCGAGGTAGCGCTGGAGAATCGGCAGCACAGTCTGTCGGTTGACGTTCTGCAAATCGGGCGGGTCGAACTTGGCGTCCTTCGGGTTCTCGTGATAACCCAGCACGAAGAGGATGCGCTTCTGCTCACCAGGCCGCAACTGGACTTTGACGTGATGCGACCCAATCGGCTGCCAGCCGTGCGCTTCCGAGTTGGACGACTGGCCTGATTCCACCACCTGGGGCGAATCCCAGCCCCGATACGGCCCAAGGAAGGCCTCGCGGCTGGTGTCGTATCCAGCCAGCGGTTCCGAGCAGGCGAAGAAGGCGAAGTGGTCACGGCGCTCGCGATACTCCGTTTTGTGGATGATGGCAGCGCCCCCAGCCGCTACCCCTCTCCCCGCCGAGGAGAGGGGTGCGCGCAAAGGAGAAGAGGAAGCGAGGTCAGACCAGACCTCGACTTGCCCAATGGAATAGTTGCGCTGGAAATTGGTCGAGTCATCCAGCGCATCCCACAGACTGAATTCGACTGCCGAGAAGACCGACAGGTCCGCAGTGTGGGCGCCGCGGTTGGTGAGGGTCAGATCCCAGATTTCGAGATCCGCGCCGAGCGGCACGAAATAACGCGTCTCGGCTTCAATGCCCTCCAGCCTGGATTTGATGATGGTATAGCCCATGCCGTGCTGGCACTTGTACGAATCCAGCGGGCGGCGGGTCGGCATCCAGGTCGGCGACCAGGCGTTGGGGCGAGTCTGAGACTCGCTTGTGCCGTTATCGCGCAGGTAGATGTAGCGCCCGCCCATGTCGAGCGGAGCGTTGTTGTAGCGGTAGCGGGTGAGCCGCCTCAGGCGGGCATCCTTGTAGAAGGAATATCCGCCCGCAGTGTTGGAGATCAGGCCGAAGTAGTTCTCGCTACCCAGGTAATTGATCCAGGGCAGGGGAGTGTCGGGCTGGGTGATCACATACTCGCGATTGACATCGTCGAAATATCCGTAACGCATGAAAAGCTCCTATAGCGCGGAAGACGGCGCGCCGCTCCCGTTGATTGAGATGTGCTATTTTCGGTTGGCTCCGCACGAATCGCGGATGACCAGTTGGGTGTCCATGATGATATGGCGCGGCGGCTGGATGCCGTTCTCGATCTGGTCGATCAGCACCTCGACGGCGCGGATGCCCGTCTGGCTGACGGGCTGGCGGATGGTGGTCAGCGGCGGCTCGGAGGTGGCGGCGATGGGGATGTCGTCGAAGCCGACCACGGCCAGGTCGTCGGGCACAGCCAGCCCCGCCTCCCGCGCGGCGCGCATCGCGCCCAGGGCCATCACGTCCGAGGCGGCGAAGACAGAGTCGGGGCGGGCGGGCAGGAGGTTCTGCATCGCGTAGTATCCGCCCGCTTCGGTGAAATCGCCTTCGACGATGAGCGCCTCATCCACTTTGTATCCGCGCTCACCCAAAGCCTTGAGGTAGCCGCTTTTGCGATCCAACCCTGCGGTGCTTTGCAGCAGCCCGCTGATGGTGGCGATGCGCTGGCGTCCCTGGCGGATGAGATGCGTGACGGCGTTGAAGGCCGCATTGACGTTATCCACATCCACGTAGCTGACGTTGTCGTAGCGGAAGGGCCGACCGATGACCACCTGCGGGATGCCCGCATCCACCAGGCGTCCGATGATCTGCTGGTCGCCGTGGTGGCCCGATTGGACGAGCACGCCATCCAGCAGGCCCTTGCGGGTGATGCGGGCGGATATCTTGCGCTCGTCCTCCTCATTGCCGACCAGGAAAAGCGCCAGCGTGAAGTTATGATCGTTGCAGGTTTGGGCAATGCCCTTCATGAGGTGCGGGTAGTAGGGGTCGGTGAAGATCTGGTGCGCGCTTTGGGGCAGCACCAGCCCGAGCGTCCAGGAACGCTGGGAGGCCAGCGTGCGGGCAGCCGCGTTGGGGTGATAGCCCGTCTGCTGGATGACATCCAGCACGCGCTGGCGCACGTCCGCGCTGACGTTGGGAAAGTTGTTGACGACGCGCGAAACGGTGGAGCGGGATACCCCAGCCTGTCTGGCGATGTCTTCCAAGGTTAGATCTGGCACCATTTGCTCCTGAAATTGGCAGCGCTCCCACCATATTTCATGGTTTTGCATATTTGCAGCGTGTTTTGCGGTAAATATGCTATTTTCCGTGTGTGTTTATGGTATGATTGTGAGAGCGCTCTCACAATCGCATTATAGGTTTTTTCGAGCGTGGAGTCAATGGCACTTTAGCTTTTGGGAAAAATTGTCGTTCCACCATCTTTCTCCTGCCGAGGTACACCATGAATTTCTCAGCTCTCCCCAACATCCCCTGGGAAGACCGCCCTGCCGGCAAATCGGACGTGGTCTGGCGTTACAGCCGCAATCCCATCATCCCGCGCGATTTGATCCCCTCCTCCAACAGCATCTTCAACAGCGCGGTTGTCCCGTTCAACGGGAAGTTCGCGGGCATCTTCCGCTGCGACAACAAAAAGCGTGAGATGAACATCCACCGCGGCTTCAGCGATGACGGCCTGGCCTGGAAGCTGGACAACGACCCCATCGCATGGGAATACGCCGACCCCGAACTCAGCCGCTTCCAGTACCGCTACGATCCGCGCGTGGTGTGGATCGAGGACCGCTACTACGTGAGCTGGTGCAACGGCTACCACGGCCCGACCATCGGCATCGGCTACACCTTCGATTTCGAAAAGTTCACCTTCCTTGAGAATGCGCTGCTGCCGTTCAACCGCAACGGCGTGCTGTTCCCGCGCAAAATCAACGGCAAATACGTCATGTTCAGCCGCCCCAGCGACAACGGTCACACGCCCTTCGGCGACATCTACATCAGCCAAAGCCCGGACATGGTGCACTGGGGCCAGCATCGCTTCGTGATGGGAACCAAGGGCGGCTGGCAGAGCACCAAGATCGGCGCAGGCCCCGTGCCCATCGAAACGACGGAGGGCTGGCTGCTTTTCTATCACGGTGTGCTGACCTCCTGCAACGGATTCGTTTACAGCTTCGGCGCGGCCCTGCTCGACCTCGACCAGCCCTGGAAGGTGATCGCCCGCGGCAAACCCTATCTGCTCTCCCCGCAGACCCTGTACGAGTGCGTGGGCGACGTCCCGAACGTGGCCTTCCCGTGCGCGACGCTCTACGACGAACCGAGCGGCCGCATTGCCATCTACTACGGCGGCGCAGACACGGTCACGGCCCTGGCCTTTGCCAAAGTGGATGAGGTGCTCGATTTCGTCAAGTCGACCTCCGAACGATAAAACCGCCGCGGGTTTGACGCCCGCGCAAAAAAAACAGCCTCATCCCGCACAGGATGAGGCTGTTGCATTGGTCTTTTTTCGAACGGGGTCTAATACCAAATGCGGAACGAAGTGCTGGTGATGCCTGTGCTGCCGTTAAAGGAGCAGGCTGCATCCACGTAGATCACCTCACCTTGCGGCTGGTTGGCGAAGGACAGGGCCACAACCGACAGGCCGTTCAGGTCGGTGAGGGTGGCCGTGCTTTCACTGCGCCCGTCAGGCCAGTGGATGGTGGTGATGCACTCGGCGCCCACAACCGGCTGGGTGCTCTGGTCTTGCACCGCCAGGTAGATGGTCTGCATGTCAGTGGACAACGCCACCGCCTTCTCGACAAAGGCGCGCACTTGCAGCGACAGCACGATCGGCTCGGTGATGGCATTGAGCGGCTTAACGGGCGGAAGCAGGCCCGGGTCCTCGCCCAGGCGGTCGAAGTAGATGCGGCCCAAGTCGGTGACCACCACACGCTGGCCGTCCTCGCGCATGGGCTGCCATTCGACGCGCGCATTCTCGAAATACTGCACGATCATGTTGTCCTGGTACTCGAAGGGCGAGACAGGCGCGCCAAATTGAGCCAGCCCGCCGTAGGCATCGAAGAACTCCAGGAAGGCGAAGCAGACCGAATAGCCCGTCTGCTCGAAGACACGGCAGGCAAAGGGATTCGAGAAATTGATCGGCAGGATGGGAGAGTAGATTTCACGGCCAATCGGCGTGAGTACAACGCGCTGTCCCTCGGGCAGTTCGGGATGATACTCGAAGCGGGCGCGCTGGAAATATTGCACCAGCAGTCCGTCGCTGCGGACAAATTCCTCGGTGATGGGATACCCGTATAGCAGGGTGGGATTGGGAACTTTGTAATAGAACGCGAGAAATTCGCCGCGCACGTTGTGACCCGTCTCGTCGAAAAACTCAAAATCCTGGGTTTGCGCATGCGCAAGACCCCAGGAGGAGAGCAACAAACAGGCTGCCAATAGATACGCCAACGAGTGTTTCAGCGTTTGCATTTATTTCATTATACTCAGAAAGCCAGCAAGTAACATTACAAAGTATTAACGCGGAAAATCGAGCAGGGCCGATACGATGCGCCCGGCCGCGCGCCCGTCTCCATACGGGTTGACAGCGCGGGCCATGGCGGCATACGCGGCGGGATCGTCCAGCAGGGATGAGGCCTCGCGCAGGATGACCTGGGCATCGGTGCCGACCAGTTTGAGCGCGCCCGCCTCCACCCCTTCGGGGCGTTCGGTCACATTGCGCAGCACCAGGGCGGGAATGCCAAAGCCGGGCGCCTCCTCCTGGATGCCGCCCGAGTCGGTCAAGATCAGCCTGGCATGTTTCATCAACTGCACCAGCGGCAGGTAATCGAGCGGCTTCAGGAGCGTGATGTGTGGCACGCCGCCCAGCAGGCGATGGACAGGCTCCTGCACGTTTGGGTTGAGATGCACGGGATAGACGATCTCCACATCGCCGCGTTCCGCCAGGGCCTTGAGCGCCGCGCAAATATCCTCGATGGGCTGGCCGAAGTTTTCGCGCCGATGCGCAGTGACCAGGATCAGGCTGCGGCCGTCGGCTTGTTCGACCAGGGTCTCGATTTCGGCGGGGGCGGGCTGTTCGGCCACCACTTGCAGCGCATCGATGACCGGGTTGCCCGTGACCTTGATGAGCGCATCGTCCACACCCTCGCGCAGCAGGTTTTGGCGCGCCCATTCGGTGGGGGTGAAGTGCAGGTCAGCCACCACACCCGCGATGCGGCGATTGATCTCCTCGGGGTAGGGCGCCCACTTGTCGTAAGTGCGCAACCCCGCCTCCACGTGTCCAAAACGGATGCGGCGATAGTAGGCCAGCAGGCTGGTGATGGCGACCGTGGTCGTGTCGCCCTGGGCCAGCACCCAGTCGGGTTTGAAGTCGGCCAGCACGGGGTCGAGGTGGGTGAAGATGGCCGCGCTCAACTCGGGCAGCGACTGGTTGTCACGCATCAGGTCGAGGTCGTAATCGGGCTGGATGTCGAACAGTCCCAGCACCTGGTCGAGCATCTGGCGATGCTGGGCGGTGACGCACACGCGCGCTTCGAGGCCGGGCGTTTGCGCCAACAACCGCACCACGGGCGCCATCTTGACGGCCTCGGGGCGGGTGCCAAAAACGGAGAGGATTTTCATGGTTCCCTTCGAGCGCGGTTAGCGCGCCCCAACTCCCAAACGGGTGACGGTGAATCCGGCCTGGTCCCAGGCCGCGCCCCAACCTCCGACCGTGTCGATGAGGATACGGGCGGGGGTCAATGTCAACATGCGCGCGGGATCCAGTTGAATAAATTCGGTGTGGCGCACCAGCAGGAGGACCGCCTCCGCATTTTCGAGCGCCGCTTCGAGCGTGGGCATGCATTGAATGCCGGGCAGTCCCTCGGGCTTGAACGGCTCGAAAGCGCGCACCTGCGCGCCTGCTTCCATTAAAAGATGGACCACCTCGGCTGCAGGCGATTCGCGCAGGTCGTCCACGTCGGGCTTGAAGGCCAGGCCCAGCGCGGCAATGCGTTTCCCCTCCAGCGACCCCAGCGCCGATTCGACCTTGGACAGGGCGAAGTGCGGCTGGCCGTCATTGACCTGGCGCGCGTGCAGGATGAGCGGGGTCAGCTCGGGCGCAGCCTCCACGAAGAACCACGGGTCGACGCTGATGCAGTGCCCGCCCACGCCTGGGCCCGGGTTGAGGATCTTCACGCGCGGGTGGCGGTTGGCCAGGCGGATGGCCTCCCACACATCCACGCCGAATTTATCGGCCAGGCGCGAGAACTCGTTGGCGATGGCAATGTTGACATCGCGATAGGTGTTTTCCATCAACTTGACCATCTCGGCGGTGGTGGCGTCGGTCTGGATGATGTCGCCTTTGACGAAGATGGCGTACAGGTCAGCGCCCGCCTGGGCCGACTCGGGAGTCACGCCGCCAATCACGCGCGCATTCTCGATCAACTCGCGCAGGATCTGGCCGGGCAGCACACGCTCGGGCGAGTAGCAAAGATGGAAATCGGAACCCGCCTTCAGCCCGGACTTTTCGAGGATGGGCTGAACCAAATCCACGGTGGTGCGCGGCGGGGAGGTCGACTCCAGCACCACAAGATTGCCTTTGCGCAGGTGCGGCACAATGGCTCGGGCGGCGGAAGTCACGGCGCGCATGTCGGCCAGTTTGTATTTCGCGCCGTTGAACTCCCCGAACTGGTCGTCGAGGAAGGGGGTCGGTACGGCGATCAGGAAGGCGTCCGCCTCCTCCGCCTGGGTGGAAACGGTCAGGTTGCCGGACTGGAGCGCTTCTGCGACCGTCTCAGGCAGGCCCGGCTCGTGGATGTGTAATCCGCCGCTTTGCAGGGTTTCGATGATTCTGGGGTTGACGTCCATGCCAAGCACGCGCAGGCCATGGGTGGCGAAAGTGGAGGCAGTCGGCAGGCCGATGTAGCCCAGGCCAAGCACGCAGATTTTCTGAATGTTCACATGAACTCCTTGAATGGAGGGATTTTACTCTGGCGGGCCTATTATATAATACCCACGGTCACAAATTGGATTTTCCTCCCTTCAAAAACGCAAATTATGACCCGCTCAGGCGTGTTTCAGGACTGTGCATGCCTTGAACGCGCAATTGCTTCAATCCAACGGGGCGGCAGTCCCACGTGGATGCTTCGAATTCGACCGCCGCCCAACCATGGCAATGCTCCCAATCCTTTGGAGGGCGCGCCCGGGGTGCAACCAGGCCCTGCAAATTTCGTATACAAAACCGAAGCGTTCCTGTTGTATAATCAAATGGAGGCACAAATGGACTTTCTACTTGAACCAAATGTTGCGTACCTGATCCTGGTGGGCGGCGTTTTACTTGCCTTGATGTCGCTTGTTACGCCAGGCACGGGGCTCTTCGAGGTCGGCGCCTTTTTCTGCCTGGCGCTGTCGGGCTACGCTGTATACAACCTGTCCTTTAATTGGTGGGCATTGGTCGTCCTTGTTTCGAGCATCGTTCCTTTCGTTTATGCCATTCAAAAGCCAAAACGCGAACTATATCTTGGGCTTTCCATTTTCCTGTTGGTCATCGGTTCGGTGTTCATTTTTGCGGTGGATGGATGGAAACCTGCCGTCAACCCATTTGTTGCCTTGGTAACTTCGGGGCTTTTGTCCGCCTTTTTGTGGATCGCAGTGCGAAAATCCACGCAAGCTGCGGGAACACGCCCGACACATGACCTTGAGGTGCTGGTTGGCTCAATTGGCGAAGCCAGATCGAAAGTTCACGAAGAGGGAAGTGTATATGTTGCGGGAGAAATGTGGTCCGCCAAAAGCGACGAGCCCATTCCCGCCGGCAGTTCAATTCGTGTCGTTCGTCGCGAGGGTTTTACCCTCGTCGTTGAAAAAGATGGTTAGCCCATAGTTAAACCTTTGAAGGAGAAAAAAATATGGATGCCTTTGCGGCTGGTGGTACGATTTTTTGCATTATTGGGGCGGTATTGGTTATTGGCTTTATCTTTTTAGCCAATGCCATTCGCATCGTTCCCGAATATCAACGTCTGGTTGTGTTCCGTCTTGGACGCTGTATAGGAGCCAAGGGACCTGGCATCGTTCTGCTTGTCCCTGTCGTTGACCGTGCGGTAAAAGCGGACTTGCGCGAACAAGTGCGTGAAATTCCCCAGCAAACATCCATTACCAAGGATAATGCGCCGATCTCCATCGACTTTCTGTGGTACTTCAAAGTGTTGGACCCTTCGGAATCAGTTTTGCAGGTGAGCAATTTCGAAGCCGCCGCCGCAGGCATTGCAGCCACCACACTGCGCGCCGTGATCGGCGGCATCATGCTTGACGATGTGCTATCCCAACGTGAACATATCAATACCATGCTCCGCACCCGCCTTGATGAAGTGACAGGGCGCTGGGGTGTGAAAGTCACAAACGTGGAAATCCGCGAAATCATCCCGCCGCGTGATGTCCAGGATGCAATGAACCGCCAGATGACAGCAGAACGTGTCCGCCGCGCGCTTGTCACCGAATCCATGGGCGATCAGGAAGCCGCGAAGAACCGCGCGGAAGGCACAAAGCAAGCCGCCATTCTCCAGGCTCAAGGTGAACGCGAGTCCAACATTCTACGGGCTGAAGGCGAAAGGCAGGCTCAGGCCCTGCGTGCTGAGGGTTTTGCCGTCGCCCTGGAAGCCATATTCAACGCGGCCAAGTCGGTCGACCAGAAGACCATGACCTTGCAGTATTTCGAAACGCTCAAGTCGATCGGCGCCAGCCCGTCCACCAAATTCATCTTCCCGATGGAATTTACCAGCATGCTGGATAACTTCCTCGCCAAGGATGATGGGAAGAAGTAATTAGAGAGTAGGACAAGATAAACCTGACAGGTCATCAGGACCTGTCAGGTTTTTTTATTTTTAGACTCCACAAACCCTGCTTGCGGGGTATTGCTCGATCCGAAATAGAATTTCTGGACTCGAAATCTTCCGTGATATTTTTTGATACAATCAACCCCGCCATGCACATCACCCCCGCCTCCTTCCGCGACCTGAACGCCCTGCGCAAATTGGAACACGCCTGCTTCGACAAGGATGCCTGGTCCTTCCTCGACCTGCTGGCCGTGCTGACCTTCCCCGAGGTGGTGCGGCTCAAGGCCGTGGAGGAAGACCAGATGGTGGGCTTCGTGGCAGGCGACCTGCGCCGTTCTGAGGGCCTGGCCTGGATTGCCACCATCGGCGTCGACCCGCGCTACCAGCGCCGCGGTTACGGGCGCTCCCTGCTGCGCGCCGCCGAGGAGCATCTCCACGTCCCGCGCGTGCGGCTGACCGTGCGCATGTCCAACCAGGGCGCAATCGACCTGTACGAGCAGGAAGGCTATCACACCATCGATATCTGGAAGGGCTATTACAACGATGGAGAGGATGGATTGGTGATGGAGAAGATCAGGTAATCGGTTGAAGGCAAAGAACAAAAAAGAGAGACAGCCATAATGAAAAGGCTGTCTCTCTTTTTTGCGGTTCAATTTTGCTGAAGCTTGCTTCGGATATATTCGAGCAGGTCATTCAGGTTCCACTCGTCTGTTTTCGAGACGGCCCTGTCGTCAATGATTTCATATACGCCGTCGATGGCATTGACGGCAATGTAATCCCCGGGATCGACAGTCTGGGTTGGGCCAAAATCTGCAACCAGGAACAACAGGTAAACGCTGCCTACCTTGTAATCGGGTTCGGTTGGACTCGACCACCGCACCTGCTCTATTTCGCCGGTGAACATGCGCACACGTATGGTGGGAGGCAGGCCGCCGCCCTTGATCGTCTCGGTAACGGCGAAGACCGAGTCTGTAAACAAGCCTTCTGCCATGAAAATCTCGTCGGCAGTGGCATCCTGTGGTTTGCCTTGTCTTTGATTTTTCCACAGGCTTGGCAGCCTTTCTTCGACCCTGCCTATGACGATAATCTCCGCCTCTTTAATGAGGTCGTCGATGGTCAATTCTCGCAAGGTACCATGCGCGGTGAATGTAACAGGTTCAGGTATTGCCTCCTCTGTTTGCTCATTCCCTTTCGAAGAATAGAAAAACACAGCCAATACAAGGATGGCCAAAGCAACAATGAATATTTTGGTTTTCATCTTGCACTCTCCGTGTACATATTTATACTCCAGATTGGGAAAAATTTGCTTACTGCATACACCTGGGAAATAGCACAATAATCTCGGTTCATTTTTTCTGAAACAGCCAACAGTTTATCGGAAACCCAAACCGCCATACCTTCTCAATAACTTGGGGAGAGCGAAACACCGTCCCGCGAAGTACCACGAGTGAAGGTCTGAGCGGCCCAACCATGTTTTCAAAGAAACCTTCGCAACGTTTCCTCTTTTTTTTGAGATGATACATCGAGTCTTTTATCTGGCGGGAAGGGAGGGATTCGAATACCACCCTCTCAATGAGGGCGCGCGGGGGAAAATAAAAAGACCCGACTTTATATCGAGTCTTTTATCTGGCGGGAAGGGAGGGATTCGAACCCTCGGTGGACCGAAGGCCCACAACGGTTTTCGAGACCGTCCCATTCAACCACTCTGGCACCTTCCCAATTGCGCATTTTTCAATTTTTTTCGGACTGCGGACTTAAGTCCGCTTTTTCGGGAGCAGGCCGAAGTCTGCGCCCCGTTCGTTTCCTGTGAATTGCGCGGCGCGTATTATACCTTAAATCTCCACGCTTTCGTGCAAATCTGGATAATGAGTCTGATCCATTTTGTGCTCTTTGAGCTTGGCCCTGAAGGCTGCCGCAGACTTCTCTTCGCCATGAACCAGGAAGACCTGCCTGACCTGGCCCTTGACGCCCAGCGCATACTGCATGAGCAGGTCCTGGCCTGCGTGGCCCGAGAGGCCGCCGATGGTGGCCACCTCCGCTTTCACGTGATACGGCTCGCCGAAGATGCGCACCTGCTTCTCGCGATCAGCCAGGCGGCGGCCCAGGGTCTCGGGCGACTGCCAGGAAACGATGCAGACTGTATTCTTCGGATTTTCGATGTTGTTGCGCAGGTGGTGCAGGATGCGACCCGTTTCCGCCATGCCCGAGGCCGAGAGGATGATCATCGGTTCACGAATCTCGTTCAACTTCTTGGATTCCTCCACCGACTGGACGTAGGTCAGCATCTTGAAATCCAGGGCGGGATGGCGCGCCTCGCGCACGAACTGGGCCGTTTCCTCGTCGAAACATTCGGTGTGATTCTTGAAGACTTGCGAAGCCTTGACCGCCAGCGGGCTGTCCACGTAGACAGGCACGGACGGCACGTCGCCTTCGGTCATCATCTGGTTCAAGTCGTAGACCAGTTCCTGGGTGCGCCCAACCGCAAAGGCGGGGATGATGATCTTGCCGCCGCGTTCCACCGTGCGCTTGACCACACCGCGAAATTCCTCGTAGGCATTGAGCGGGTCACGGTGCGGCTTGTCGCCGTAGGTACATTCCATGATCATGTAGTCCGCCTCGGTCGGCAGGACGGGATCGCGCAGCAGCGGAAGTTTGTAGCGCCCGATGTCGCCCGAGAACCACAGGCGGAGTTTGCGTCCCTTTTCCTCGATCTCCAGCGAAACCGCCGCGGACCCGAGAATGTGTCCCGCTTCGACGAAGCGCGCCACCACCCCGGGTGTGGGCGCGAACGGCTGGTTGTATTCCATGCCGTGGAAATGCCCGGCGACCCGGGCGGCATCCGCTTCGGTGTAGAGCGGTTCAATGGGCGGCTGGCCGCGTTCGGCGCGGCGCTTGTTGACAAATTCAGCATCCGCTTCCTGGATGTGGCCCGAGTCTTGCAGCATCACGGCAGACAGATCGGCAGTGGCCCTGGTCACGTAGATCGGCCCGTCGAAGCCGCGGCGGACCAGGTTGGGCAGGTTGCCCGCATGATCGATGTGAGCATGTGAAAGGATGACCGCATCCACGGAGCGCGGGTCGAAGGGAAAATTCAGGTTGCGGGCGTAGGTGTCCTGCCGTCGACCCTGGTACAGGCCACAGTCCAGGAGCAGGCGGGAACCATTAATCTCCAGCAGGTGCTGGCTGCCCGTCACCGTATGGGCCGCGCCGTGAAAAAGGATTCGCATGTCAGCCTCCAAGCAGTTTCAAGAGTTCTTCGCTAAATTGCTGGTAACGCCAGGGAAGCGGGGCCATCAAGGCTTCCAGGTCGGGGGCCGTGCGCGGGGCGCGCTCTGCCAGCAACTGCACGTAAGGCTTGGGCAGGATGACGTCTGATTCGACGCCCAACTTCTGGCCCATCGCCTTGCGCCAGTTTTTGAGTTTTTCCAGGCGCGCGGCCACGGCGTCGCTGGGACGGCGGACGGGTTTGCGCTTCACCAGCGGACAATCCACCCCGCGCCGCGCCGCCTCCAAAATGGGGCCACCCCACAGTCGGATTTGTTTTTCGCTCATGCCCGCATCCGACAATTGCTCCTTCGTCGAAGCCTCCGTGCGCGCGATGACGATCAACTTGTCATCCTCGATGACCTTGAAGGGGGGGCGGTCCAACTGGGCGGCAAGCTCGTCGCGGGTGATGAGTAATTCGTTCAGAAGGGTCAATTCGCGCAGGCTGAGGTCGCGGCGGCCCGCAAAACGCTCCCAGGCCTCCCCGTTGACCCTGGTTTTCGGCTCGTCCACCTCACAGGCGCGGCGAAAATCCTCCTGCGCCAGGGGCCAGCGGCCCTTCTCGGTCAATTCGAGTTCCATCACGTCGCGCAGGGCGCACAGGTAATGCGTATCGAAACGGGCGTAGTGGATCTGGTCGGGCTTGAGCGGACGCGCGCCCCAATTGGCCTTCTGGTGGCGCTTGTCGACCTGGATGCCGAATTTCTCGCCCAGCAGTTTATCCAGCCCCACGGCGGTATAACCCAGGATGCGCGCGGCCTGCATGGTATCGAACAGGGTCTCGAAGGTGAAACCAAAATCGCGCCGCAGGCAGATCAGGTCATACTCGGCGGCGTGAAAAATTTTCTCGATGCCAGGATCGGAAAAGATGGGGCCGAGGATGGACAGGTCGTCCAGCGCCAGGGGGTCGACCAGGTAATCGGTCTCGGGGGTGGAAAATTGGATCAGGCAGACGCGTTCGCGATAGGCGTGCAGGCTGTTCGATTCGGTATCCACGGCAATGCGCGGCTGGGAGGCCAGATCCTCGGTCATGTGCGCCAGGGACTGCGGTGTATTCACCCACACGGGGGGTGCAAGGGGTTCAGGCATGGGGTGGATTATATCGCAGGTGGACGCGGGCGGGCTGCGGGATCGCCATCACTTCCGCGTGATCGGCATCATCCGCCCCGAGCCGAAAGCCTTCCCGCTGACCTTCAGCACCACGCCCATCTGCCAGCGTTTGTGTTCACTGGCGCGCATGGCGGCGTTGCTCTCGTTGTCCAAAACCATCTGCTCCAGTTCAGGCGCGAGCGTGTCATAGTCGAAGGGATCGACCTGGTCGGGCTTGAGTTCGGCGGAAGGTTTTCGTTCCATCGCAAACGGCGGAATAACATTCCGCCCCACATTGATATAACGCGCCAGCGCATAGATCTCAGGTTTTGTCACATCCCCCAGCGGACTGATCGCGCCGGCCATGTCGCCGTACAGCGTGGAGTAGCCCAGCGTCAGCTCGGTCTTGTTGCTGGTGTTGACCAGGAATCCGCCGCGCTGGTTGACACAGCTCATCAGGATCATCATGCGCAGCCGTGCCTGGAGGTTTTCCCCGCCCACGCCTTCAGCCAATACTCCCAGCGCCTCTTCCATGGCCTTGTGCATCGACTCCATTTCAACGACTTCGAAGCCGATGCCCAGGCTGGATGCCAGTTCCCGCGCCGCCCCGGTCGAGCGCGGATCGGTGTAACGCGACGGGATTGCCAAGCCCGTCAGATTCTCCGCGCCCAAAGCCTGCGCCGCGACAACCGCTGCGACGGATGAATCGATTCCGCCCGAGAGGCCGATGAAGGCCTGTTTGAGTCGGTTCTTGTGGGCAAAATCCCGCAGGCCCAGCACCAAGGCGCGGTACAACTCCTCCTCCACAGGCATCGTCTTTCCTGTTTCTTCTTTCAACTCCCCCAACCACTTCCCGCTTTCCACCACCAAGACCTGCTCCTCGAATCTCAAACCCGAGACCGCCATCTCTCCGTGTCCATTCAACACAAAGCAGCTTCCGTCGAAGACCAACTCATCGTTTCCGCCCACCAGGTCGACGAAGGCAATCGGCAAGCCCTGGCGCGAAGCATGATGCACGCGGTCCTGCAGGCTGCCCTTGTGAAACGGCGCAGCCGACATGCACACCAGCGCATCCGCGCCCTGGGCCTTCAACTCCGCGCCCGGGTGGATGGGGTAGTCCTCGTCCCACATATCCTCACAGATCAACACACCGATTCTTTTGCCGGCGATCTCGATGGGCGGCAGGGTCTTTTCGCCGGGGACGAACCAGCGCGGCTCATAAAATACATCGTAGACGGGCAGCAATTGCTTGACTTGCGCGACTTGCATTTCCCCAGCATGAATCAAATACGCGATGTTATGCAAGGCGGGATGAAAATACAACTTCTTTCCCGAGGGAGCCAGGGACCCAACCAGCATGGCTGGCAATCCGTTGGCCTGGCGCGCCAGATCACTGGTCGCCGCAACCACTGCTTCCACAAAAGAAGAATCATACAGGATGTCGCGCGGCGGATACCCAGGCACGGCCAGTTCAGGGAAAACGATCAGGTCTGCGTCCCGCGCCTGTCGGGCCGCATCCAGAATCCGCGCAATATTTCCCGCCAGGTCACCAACCGTGGTGTTGATTTGGGCCAGGGCGATTTTCAAATTAACCTCCGCGCTGAGCGGAGGAACGGTGCTTCTCCGTCCCGTAGTCGAAGCGCAGGGTATTTGAAGAAAACAATAGCATCCTTGGATATTCTGCCCTTCGACTGCGCCGCAAAGAACGCGGCTCCGCTCAGGGCGATCATTAAAACTCCCCCGCGATCGCTTCCAACAGGTTCAGCGCCTCGATGACCGAGTCGCGTTTCATGCAGACCTGGTCGCCAAGCATGAAGGTGCGGTAGCCGATCTCCAGCAGGTAGGCGGCGTCGGTAATATCCGCGCTGACGGGAACAGGCTGCCAGGCCAGGCTGTCGAACAGGCGGCTGGCAACGATGGCATTTTTATCGCCATTTATGACTACACGCAAAGCAGAAATAACCTGATGTGGATGAGGGACTTCCACGTACAAATCGCCGCGCGCGGCCATCAACCGTCCGTATTTGGAGCCGTGACGTTTGGCAAACTCCAACCCGCGCTGGGATTCGATCTTGAGCACCACCTCCGCCCCAGGCAGCAGGTCACCCACTTCCTGCACATCTGCAACCGCTTCGACGTAGGAGAGCATCACTTTTGTCAGGCCAAGTTCCTGCATCGCGGCCAGGTAGGCGCGGTCGGTCTCGGTCAGCGAGCCTTCGATCTCCAGCGAGGGATGGATGATGTTGACCGACTCGCCAGGCCCGACCATGCGGCGCGGGCCATCCTCCATAATCAGGCTGTCGCCGTCCACGGCAGCCACGCGGGCGCGCTCGTTGCCGTCTGAAAAGAAGGCATCCACGGGCGTGTGGACTTTGATCTTGTGGCTGAGTTTGATCTCTGAAAAAGGCGGGATGGCAGGAGCGGCTACGCGCAACTGGCGTCCCTTCAAATCCACCCACAGCGGCTGGTCGAACTTCGACAGGCGCGCCAACACCTCGCGCCGACTCTCCTTCAGCGGCATGACCGTGTTCAGGCGGAATCCGCTCACCAGCGGGTGGCGCGCGACTTCATCCAGGAAGTTGGCGTAGGGCGGGACAGTGACAATGGCGGAGATTTTCATGGATACAACCTCCTCCCCCAAATTCCGCGTTTTGGAATTTGGGGGAGGTCGGGAGGGGACTAAAGTTTCAACGTTGTGCCGCAGAAGCCGCATTTGAACATGCCGCCGCCTGCCGAAACGGGAATGGGCGCGCCGCAGCGCGGGCAGATCATCTCGATGGGCTTGCTGACCTGCTCGACCTTCTTCTCATCCTGGCGGGCGCGCATGTTCTGTTGGAAGTCGCCAAAGTAGCCCCAGGAGCGGGCGATCATGCCCATGGCGTAATCCACGGCACGCTGTTCGTCTTCGATGTGGAAGATCTTCTGCTCGCCAATGGCCTTGCCCCATTGCACGTCCACCTGGTCGCCGCGTTTGCCGGTCGGGCGGCGCATGAACCAGGTATTCCAGGTTTGGGTCAACTTCTGCCATTCGCGCAGGGCGTCGAGATCGCCGTTGATGCGGTCGCCCAGGTAGTGTTCAACCTGTCCGTGCGGGATCACCCCGTGCATGGTCACGTCGCCGAAGACGATCAGGAAGGGCGGCTCTTCGGCATTGGGAATTTCCACGTGATTGTTGACCCAGTGCGCGAACAGGCCGTAGCTCTCGGGGGCATCCCCGCCGCCGCCTTCGCCGTAGAGCGAACCGAGCAGCTGCTCCAGGTCGAAGCCGCTGGCAAAGGTCGTGACCTGCAGCGGCCAGCGGTCCACGCCCGCGTCGCCAATGGCGGCAAAACAAATCTCCACGTCAGGGCGATACTGAGAGAGCGTGTTGTACAAGAGCGGCAGGCGGTCAAAGATCTCGAACGGCCAGCGCGCCATCGAGCCTGTCACGTCGATGGCCACGATGAGCGGATTCTTCGACTCGCTGCGGATGGTCTTGCGCGGGTCGATGATCTTCTCGTTTGGGCCGCCCTTGCCCTGATAGGTGCGCGGTCCCGCCGCCTTGGCGCGTTCAGCGGAAGCCGACCGGGTCGGCGCCGCGGCCGGCGCATAAGCATACTTGGCCGAGCCGTACCACTTGCTGGTATCTTCATCCCACGAATACATAAAGCCTCCTGAAAGTTGCGCGAGATATTATCTCGCTTTACGAGATTACCGTTGCCATTGCCAACGTTTCGAGACCGAATTCTCTGCGGAAGCGGACATCCAACCCGTTCGATTGGATGTATTCCGCGACCCTGCCCGGGACCCAGGCCTGCCACCGTTCCCCGCGCGCCATCGCCGCCCGCACCATGCTCCCATCGACGCGCACCCGCTCGTTTAACGGGATCAGCTCGACGGGTCGACACAGCGGATAATCCTCCCGCAGCAGATTCGCCACGTAGGGATTATCCGTCACGAACAGGTCGAGCGGGCCGAACAAATCCAGCAGCATCAGCCGCCAGCGCGGACCGTCATCCAGGTCGGGGACGGGCATCAGGCGGACGTTGTCGCGGCCTTCGAGGGTCAGTCGCAGCATGTCTTCGGTTTCGGCCAGGGTAAAGGGGTTGCGGGCATTGTAACGGTTGGACGAGCCGATGCCGATCAGCACCTCCTGCGCACTGGCGCACAAGGCGCGCAGCACAGCCGCCTGTCCGTTGTGGACGGGACGCCAGCGGGCGACCATGCCGATGCGCGCGTATCGAGGTTCGGACATGGCCCGATTATACAAGATGGGGGATAAAATAGGACCATTGTCTGGAACGTATTCTGCCAGTGAAGTTGGTGCGGAATGGCATTCCGCACCACTGGATTAATCGAGGATCGCATGAAAACATTCAAAGATATTTTTAGGCCCCTCCATGGCGGACGGGTGCTGGACGTGGCTACGGGCGCAGGCGGATTCGCGCAGGCGCTCAAGGAGGGACTGGCTTCCTATACGGAGATCCTCGGCATCGACACCAGTGAGCGCGCCGAGCAGGCCTTCAAGGCCAACTTCCAGGAGGAAGCGATCCGCTACCTGACGATGGACGCAAATCAACTGGACTTCCCCGACGCCAGCTTCGACACGGTCAGCATCAGTTACTCGCTGCATCACCTGCCCGACCCATCCCGCGTTCTGAATGAAATGAAACGCGTGCTGAAGCCGGGCGGACATTTCATCGTCAGCGAAATGTACTGTGACGGCCAGGCCGAGACGCAGATGACCCACATCCTGCTGCATCACTGGTGGGCGGCAGTGGATACGGCGCGCGGCGTGTGCCACAACCAAACCTACCCGCGGGCGGAGGTCGTCTCCATGCTGGGAACCTTGGGGCTGGACTTCCGCTTCGATGACCTGGCCGACTTGAGCGACGATCCGCTGGCGGCAGAGACGGTGTCCGAGATCGACGGCGTGATCGACCAATACATGCAGGAGCGCATTCCAGGTTTACCGCAGGAGCAGGAACTCAAAGCGCTGGGGGAGGCCTTGCGCGAACGGGTTCACCAGGTCGGCTTCCACGGGGCCAGCGTGCTGGCGGCAGTGGCACGCAAGCCATAGTCCCCGGTGCGTCCCTGCGCCGCATTGAACACTCCTTGAAATGCCGACATAAAAAAGGACGGGCGCGCGCCCGTCCTTTTTGCGATTGGCGGCTCCTATCCCCCGTACAGTTTCCTCAATTCCTCGGCGGCTGCGTTCAACTCCTGCACATTCCTCTGAATCTTCTTGATTGCCGCGACCGCGTCATCCACGCCTTTCGGCCCGGCGCGAAAGACGGCTTCATCCAGCCAGACGGCTTCATGTTCGCAGGCGCGAGTGGCTTCGGGTAGATTCATATTCCCGAAATCGAAATATTGCGGAAAGGCATTTGGCACGGCCAGTTTCGATTTATGCGGCTGGAACAGGCTGTAGTTGTGCATGGCTTCGTAGCCGACCCAACACTCGATGCCTTCCGCGTCCAGTGCGCCGCACAGCACATCGTGCTCCACGCCGAATTCCGCGGGGTCGATGGCAAAGATGTAACGATAGAACGAGCGGGTGGTGTGGCGTTCATCGCGCTTCAACACGCGCACGCCTTTGATCTCGCTCAAGGCCTCATCCATGTAGGCCGCCATCTCTTCGCGCTGCCTGGCCTGCGCGGGGAAGCGTTCGATGCCGACCAAGGCCATCGCGGCCTGCAATTCGCTCATGCGGAAATTGCCGCCCTGCATCGACAGCCCATTTCGATCATCGCCGCCGCCGCCCAGGGCATGCGGACGCCCGCAGTCAATGATCGATGCGGCCAGCGCGGCATGTTCGGCGGATTTGCAAAGCAAAATTCCGCCTTCGCCTGCGGTCAGGGTCTTGGACGATTGCAGGGAGAAAGAGCCAAAATGGCCGATGGTGCCTGCGCCTATTCCGCGCCACTTTGCGCCGTGGGCGTGCGCGCAGTCTTCGATCACGATCAGGTTGTACTTTTCGGCCAGCGCCATGATGGCATCCATATCGGCCATGTTCGAGCCAAGATGCACGGGGATGATGGCTTTCGTCTTCGGTGTGACGGCCCTCTCCGCCGCTTTCGGGTCGAGGCAGTACGTGTGCGGATCCACGTCGACGATGACGGGAATGGCTCCCGCTCCCATCGGCGCGGAGGCGGTGGCCTGGAAGGTGTAGGCGGGCACGATGACTTCATCGCCCCAGCCAATGCCCGCGGCGCGCAAGGCTACTTCCATGGTGATGGTTCCATTCACCAGCGGCACGGCATAACCGCCGCCCTGCAGCTCGGCAAATTTCTTCGCCAATTCCGCGGTCTTCGGGCCAGGATAGGGGTACCCGCCCCAGCGTCCCGACTTGACCACTTCCACCACGGCATCGATGTCGCGCTGATCCCACACGGGCCAGGCGGGATATTCCTCCGTGCGGGTTTTTTGTCCACCTAAAATTGCCAATTCAGACATAAGGTACTCCTCAGGCGTGCCGAAAATATCCCGCAGAAATGCAGGTCCTCACGAATACGATCCGCCGCCGATTGGCAATCTTTGTCATTGTGAGGAACCGCTCCTGGGCGACGGAGCAATCCCAGACTTGGCTGGAGCCTGCTCCGCAATTAGAGATTGCAACGCATCCATCACTTTCGGCGCAATGTCCCTGCCAATGGAATTCGTCTCTTCGTAATGTTTCCCAGGCTTGAATGGATTCCATGGATACTTGAAATCTTCGACAGGCAGAATGTAGCCCACCTCGTCGTTTGCCAGCCCGATCACGCCCGTGACTTGCGCCCCCGCCTCTTTCATCCACGCTTTGAGCCGCAAACCCAACCCGGGCAGCAACTCCCCCGGGACTGTGGCCAGCCACAACCCGCCGATCTTGACAAGATTGACTTCGGTGGTGATGCAGCCGTTTTTGTCTCTTATGTCAGGCAACAACTTGCGGCCGAATGCAAGTTTATACAAAATGTTGGTGAGTTTGGCTTTGACGACTCTTTTTCCCATGCTGACCGGCGAGGTTTGACTTTCGACTTTCGACAGCGCGGCCAGCCCCTCCCCCGCCAGCTTCCTGCCCATGAAATCCGCTTCTTCGAACGAGTGGTCTTTCACATCGGGTGTCATCATGCCGCCCAACGCGCCAGAGAAGAAAATGCACGGGCCGCCCGTCTGCTTTTCGGTTTCTTCGCGCAGGGAATGGACGTAGTCGGCGGTGATGTGCGGATTGTGCTCCCAGAGCGTTTCTGGATGGCAGGGAAAATTAAAGAGGGTGACCAGTGAGCGATGATCGGTATCCAGAAACTGGAGCAGTGTCAACTCATCATCGAGAATCTCCGGGTTGCGCGCGTTCTTCGCCAGGCCTGGGACGCGGACCGAGGTCCATTTAACGGAGGCAGGCTTGAGGCCCGATAATGAGGCGTGAACCGTGTCCACTATTTTTTGTTTGGCGGCAGACAGCCACGCTTCATCCACGCCGCGAGTCTTTTGGTCGGGTCCCCATAACCCCATCGTGTCGGGTCCGTGGTGGGTGTGGGTGGAGGCGATGACGACCTGCACGTCGGGGCGATTCACCTTCTCGATCACTTCATATACATCAGGACGGAAGAAGCCGATCAGGTCGAGCGCAACCAGCACCAGCATGGTTTGCCCCGTTTGAATTGCCAGCGCGCGCGCATAGAGATCGTCATGGACCGTCGTTGCGCGGCGATCGTTTCCAAAGCCCGCAAGATAAACAGGTTTGTCAAGCGAAGGCGTGATGACGGTTTGTGAGTATCCGATTTTCATTTCAACTCCACTAATCACTGATTACTGTCTTCGTGGTCTTCGCCATTTCATCGCGCACGGCATAACCGTCGAAGCCCGCCTGCTCCATGCCGAGAATGACGGCGCCCACCACGGGCGGACAGTCGAGCCGAATCATTTTTGCCTTGGGACAATGCGCAAGCACGATGGCTTTCATGGGCTCGGTGATGATCCCGCCCGCTTCGAAGACGCTGCCCGATTGAATGACTTCCAATTCGTCCTGTTCCATTTCGATCTGCCGCGCCACCGAAACCGCCAGCCAGCCGAGTTCTTCACCCGCAAAGCGGATGACCTCCCGCGCGGCGGCATCCCCATCGCGCGCGGCCTGGATGATCTGAACCGCCATGAGGGGAAACAGATGGTATTGTTCGTTGGAAAGACCTTCCATTAAGTCCATTTCGTCTTTCGCGCCCGTGGCTTCAAGATAAATTTGCGTCAGCGCGGTGGGCGGAATCCGTTTGATCCAGGCATGGTTGACCTTTTGCAACCCGTGCTGCACGATCTCGGTGCCGCCGCCAAGCTCGCCAAACGGCGCGCCATTGCCGACGATGCGCCCTTCCCTGCCATCCCTGTTTCGTCCACGCGCATTGTTCGAGGATCCTGCCGTGACGTTCACCCCCACGCCGCGCGTGGCGCCTGCGAGCAAGCCATTCATGCCATCATTGGCGATCTCAACAGGGCACGCCAACCCCAATTTTGCGATCTCGCATAAATGCGCTTCTCTATCGGATGGGAAATCATAGCCCGCCACGCCAAAGCCCGCTCCAGCGATCCGGCTTTTTTCCACGCCGCCCATTTCCCGCGCCATGTCAAAGGACGTTTCGATCACATGAAAGAAACCATCATAGCCAACAGTCTGATGGTTTCCACCCCAGGCTTTTCCAAAACCGACACAGCGGCCTGTTTCATCCACGATGAGCGCATGGGTCTTGGATGAGCCGACATCGATGCCGAGAAAGTAACGCATTTACCCTTCACCTCGTTTGTTTTTCAAACTATCTTTGATGTCCTGCAAATACTTCCCATGCAGCGGATACAGCCACAGCAACAAAATGGCCAACAAAAAGCCGATGGAGGTGGGCATGGTCAGGAAGATGCGAAAGCCGAGATCAACACTCGGCGGTTGGACTTCGAGCAGGGTGTCATATCCAAACGCGGGCATGACCAGGCCAAAGACTGACGACACGATTAAGCCGCTCAAGGTGATGAGAAAGCCGCTCATGCCGTAATACATGCCTGCGCGTTGGTGGCCCGTTTTCACTTCGTCTTCATCCACCACTTCCGCCATAATGACATCACCAATGAGGATGAGGCCACCCAAACCAACGCCGAGGATGACCGCCGCCGCATAAGTGAAATTGATATTCGGTGAAAAGCCCATCGGCACAATGCCCAGAATCATGACCGCATTGGCAAGCATGAGCGTGCGGCGCGAGTCCAGTTTGTTGGCCACCCAATTGCGCCACGGGTAAAGCGAAATCATGGCGACCAGAAAGGCGATCCCCAAAATAACGGTACCGAGACTTTCATCCACTTTGAGGCTGTACTTTAGATAAAAGAGAATGCCCGTTTGCA
>JBMOMS010000039.1:0-24979 GCA_049324895.1 Chloroflexota bacterium | reverse complement strand
CATTACTCGTTCCAATCGAGAAGGTTGCGCGATTTATAGAGACCGGGGATGAATCCCTGCTTTCGGCCTTCGCCAAACAGGGTGTAGTCATCATCGAAAATTTTGCGCCACATCTTTTTGAAGGGGAAGATGCTGTGAAACGTTGGTCTCAGAAGATTTTGTCGTGGCACAGGCCGCCAAGTGATCTTGTGCTCAAACACAAATTTGGTACGCCTCAGGATATCAGCATTCACGATGACCTTGCCTTCTTGTCCCTGCCTACACATTGGACGATTTCTGAAAATGGCAGCAAATTCGAAGAAGATGGCGGGTGGGCATTCGTGCTCGTGCGGGAGGATGGCGAATGGCGAGTGCGTTCCTATGGATGGGCAGTCACACTGATAGAAGACTAGCCGTAACCAGATGAAGTTGCAGCGCCATTTTCTCAATTGCGCCTGGCAAATTGGCAATTTGCCCGACAGATTCAACTTGTCGAGAGACTGGAAGACACGCTGCTCTTGCAGAAAAGTGCCGCATAAGGCAGGCCCTGCCCACCGATCAATCGCACCGATAAAGGTCGAGCAGCGAATTGATTGAAAAGACTGTGAGAACGACAAAGGGACCCTGAAAGCCACAAGCCTTCAGGGTCCCTTTTGTCTGCGCGGAGGATGGCAGCCGTTTTCCTGGACTGCCTTCGGGTGGCGTGTTTCGGTCGAACGGGACCATCTGTCCGCTGGACAGGGTCACGTCACAGACGTGACCTACTTCCGCTCTGTCCAGATCCTGTAATTGTTCTGAATCTGCTGGATGTGCCCTGGAATGTGTCCCGAATAAATGTTGAGCCACTTCTCGAAGGTGTACGGCTCTTCGTATTCGGGATGCTGGATCGTGTGCGTGAAGACCTCGTCAGGCTGCCGCTTGAGCAAGGCGTAAGTCGTTTTGCGCACCAGGCGCACCGTCTCCAGCGCGTCCTCCCAGCTTTGACTGTGATAGTCCAGCGTGACGGCCCAGCCGTCCTGGTCGTAGCCCATGATCGCGCCGCCCGGCTCGACGATCAGCTTGCGGGCGCGCAGGGCGGCGTTGGTCTCCGAATCCGCCAGGTGGATCAAAATCTCATGCACGCTCCACTCGGTTGGCGCAGGCTTGAACTGCCACATCTCGCGCGGAATGTCCTGGAGCGCCTGTTCCAGCAGTTCCACGCCGCGGCCATACAGTTCGATCTTTTCGTTGCGTTCCTGGGTGTTCATGGGGTGCCTCCAAAGGATTTTGGAGTCCAGAAGCTCTGCTTCTGGACATTATCAGCCGTCTGCAAATGGAACTTGCGGACTCCAAAGTAGAAACCCTGCGAAGGTTGTGTCAGGGTCGGTTTAAAAATGGGTGGTGGTAATTTGATAAGTGACGTGGCGCGGAATGGCATTCCGCGTACCCGTGATTTGGCGGGATACCATCCCGCCCCACGGAAATCATCACTTCGTTTATGCCACTACCTAAAAATGATACTCGATATTCGCGCGAATATCGAGTATCGAAGCAAAAGTCTGTTTTTTTGAAATTGTCCTTCGACTGCGCCGCAAGAACAGCGGCTCCGCTCAGGACGAAATGACTTACTCGACTTCGACCGCCATCGCCACGGCTTCGCCGCCGCCCAGGCACAGGGACGCGATGCCGCGCTGGAGGCCGCGATCCTTGAGGGCAAAGATGAGCGTGGTCAGCACGCGCGCGCCGCTGGCGCCCAGCGGATGCCCGAGCGAGATGCCGCCGCCGTTGACGTTGACCTTGCTCCAGTCCCAGCCCTGGTCGGCCAGGATGGCGCCGTCGGCCAGCATTTGCGCGGCGAAGGCTTCGTTCAACTCGATCAGGTCCACGTCGGCGAAGGTCCAGCCGATCTTCTTGAGCAGCCTGGGCATGGCGTGGGCGGGAGCGGCGAACAGGTACTTGGATTCGAGCGCCGCCTGGGCGTAGCCGACAATGCGCGCGATGGGTTGGCGTCCGTGGGCTTCGGCGTACGCGCGGCTGGAGACGACCAGCGCCGCCGCGCCGTCGTTCATGGAGGAGGCGTTGCCCGCCGTCACCTTGCCGCCGGCCTTGAAGACAGGCTTGAGCCTGGCGAGCGACTCGACGGTCGTGTCCTTGCGCGGGCCTTCGTCTGTGTCGATCACCTGGATCTCACCCTTGCGGCCCTTGACTTCCACGGGCGCGATCTCGGCCTTGAACCTTCCGCCTTCGATGGCAGCCACGGCCTTCTGGTGGCTCTCGAAGGCCAGATGGTCCATGGCCTCGCGCGTGACCTCATACTCGTCCGCGATGAATTCGGCGGCCATGCCCATGCCCCAATCCTCGAACGGATCCCACAGGCCGTCGGTGAGCAGCGCATCGGACAATTGCTGGTGGCCGAACTTGAGTTCGCCCGAGCGGCCCTGGATGATATACGGGACGCGGCTCATGTTCTCCATGCCGCCCGCCACGAACAACTCCGCATCCCCGGCGCGGATGGCCTGGGCGGCGAACATGGCCGATTTCAAGCCCGAGCCGCAGACCTTGTTGACCGTGGTCGCGCTGACGGTGGCGGGCACGCCGCCGAAGATGGCAGCCTGGCGCGCGGGCGCCTGTCCCACACCGGCCTGCACCACGTTGCCCATCAACACTTCCTCGATCTCGGCAGGGTCGATGGCGGCGCGTTCCACGGCGGCTTTGATGGCAATTGCGCCGAGTTTGGGGGCGGGAATCGCGCTGAGCGCGCCCTGGAAACGTCCAATCGGGGTGCGGGCGGCGGAAAGGATGACAGCTTCGTTTTCTTTGCTCATGAGGTTCTCCTGGAGATGGACATGCTGGGGCATGGCGCCTGGGTTCGAGATTTCCTGCTTACCATATCATACGGAAATTTCAAGGCAGTTACAAGATGGGCGGGTCATGTTGTACAGTGGAATTTGTGAACGGAGTCCAGAAGTTCTGCTTCTGGACTTATCCGCAAGTAGAACTTGCGGACTCCTTACTCCGCCCCGGCCGGCGCGTAGAAACGCACCTTCCACACGCCCGCGCCCTGTTCGGTGACGGTCGTGTAGGGCGTGACTACGATCACCCAGGTGTGGCCGGGCTTGAGCGGCACGGGATTGCCCGCGCGGTCGACCCACTGAATGGGGCGGCGCAGGCCCGTGCGCTGTTCGTAGGCGCCCGAGCGCGTGCTCCAGCGGATGTCATATTTTTGCCCGTCGCGGAAGAGCAGGGCTGGCCCCTCCCCGCCCTGGGTCAGGTCCATGTCGACAATCGTCGGCGCGATGACCTCGTGCTCGGCGAACAGCACGATGACGTTCTCGAAGTGCAGTTGCCGTCCGTTCAGGCGGTCGGTATCGGGATGCAGCTGCCCCGCGGTGGCCTTGTCGGCGTTGTCGGTGTAGCGCAGGTAGGACTGCATCAGCGGGTCATACCGCCAGCCCGACTGGTTCAGCAGGGCAATGAACACGTCGATCTGTGTGGCGGGCGTCCCGCCTTCGGGCGGCAGGTCGGTGTACTGGTTGCTGGCGTAGTTGAAGACCGTGTCGGCCTTTTCGTTTTCCTCGGCGATGGCGCGCATGCGCGTGATGTCGAGCATCGCGCCGCCGCCTTCGATCTCGTGCGCCACCATGGCGCACTGCGGAATCTTTTCGAGCACCTCCTCGGCGGCAAAGGCATAGATCAGGCACGAGTCCTGGAACATAGAGGCAAAATGGGCGTAGACCACGCGTCCCGAGCGCACGGGACCGATCTCGGGGTCGGTTTCTTTAACGGTGGGATCGGGAGTGGCGGGAACGCCCACAGGCGGAATCAGCCCAAGGTCCACGGCAAGGCTGGAGGCAGCCACCTCGAGCAGAATCCGCCCCGAGGCCGGGTCCACGTCACTGTCGTGGTCCTCGTCCCCGACGTTGGCCTGCGTGAACTGCATCCCCTCGGGAAGCTGCGCCTCGACGGTGTAGGCCCCAGGCTCGACGTTGAAGCCGTAGTAGCCGTTGCTGTCGGTGCTGGTCGAGGCGATGGGGGCGCCGTCGGCGTCCTGCAACTCCACGCACACGCCGCCGACGCCGGGCTCGCCGTAATCCTGCACGCCGTTCGAGTTCGCGTCGAGCCAGACCCGGTTGCCGAGGTAGGTTTCGCCCGCAGCGAAGGGTTCCATGCGCACCTCGCATCCGCCCGTGAGGGGGGTCTCGGGCTGCGGGAAGTCACCGTGGAAGACGCTCAGGAAGCGCGTGGCGCCCTCGGTGATGTAGATTTCGAAGACGTAATTCGCAAAGGACAGCCCCGCCTGCGGGCGCGCCTCGACGGGAAAGTTGGAGACCGAGATCAGCAGGGCGGGCAGGTCGAGCGTGGCTGGGTCGAGCACGGGCTGCCCCGTGAGCGGATTGTAGCCGGCCGGGAAGTCGTCGGGACCGAGGTCGAGCGGCGCGGCGAAGGGCTGCGGTGTGGAGGTGGCTGGGGCGGTGGGGGTGGCGCTGGGCGGAAGGTCGGTTGGCGCGGCAGAAGCGGATGGGGTTGGGGTTTCGGTCGCTTGCAGAGTCGGGGCGCTGGTCGCGGCGGGGGCGCAGGCAGCGATAAAGGAAAGCAGCAGCAGCACGGCCAGTGAGTTTTTGTATCGGAACACGGTTTCTCCAGGATTAACGCAACATCGCGAAGACGCCCTGTGGTTGTATTGCGTCCCCGCGATGGGGTTGGATGAGGTCGGAGCGCGGGCTGAGGTAACTTCGCCCTGAGCGGAGCGAGGCGATAGCCGAGCGTAGTCGAAGGGCAGGTGAGCAAAGAACTAATGTTTTCTGCTTACTCACCCTTCGACTACGCCGTGCCAAGTGCGCACGGCTCCGCTCAGGGCGTAGAATCGGCTTAAATTTATTGCTCGATTAATGTGGAAAAGTACAACAGTCCGCACTCCAAAGGTCAGGCGGTAAAGGCCTCGCGCACGCGGCGGTAGGTGTCTTCGAGCGCCTCGGGCAGGACGCGCGTCCCGCCCAGCGCCGACATGAAGTTGGTGTCGCCCGCCCAACGCGGGACGATGTGGATGTGGACGTGGCCGAGCACGCCCGCGCCGGCCGCCTCGCCAATGTTGACACCCACGTTGAAGCCCTGCGGATGGTACACGCCGCGCAGCACCGTGGTGCAGCGCGAGGTCAACTCCATCATTTCCGCGCGGGTGGCGGGGTCGAGCTCCTCCAGGTTGGACACGTGATCGTAGGGAATCACCATCAGGTGCCCGCTCGTGTAGGGGAAGCGGTTGAGGATGACGTAGGCCCGTTCGCCGCGGAACGCGATCAGGTTTTCGGCGCTGTCGGCTTTGGCTTGTGCAATACAGAATACACAGCCTGTTTCCTTGTTGGGATTGTCGATGTATTTCATACGCCAGGGGGACCAGAGATGGTTCATAGGATGATGGAATTTTAGCATCATTTTGCCCTGCATCCTTCCGAAATCCCCCCTTTTCGAGTATCCTCGCCCCAATGCAACCCACACTTCTTTCCACACAGCAATGGACCGTCTCACGCTTGACAAGCTACATTCGCCGCCTGGTCGAGACGGACGTCACGCTTCAGGATGTGACCGTCACGGGCGAGGTCTCCAACCTGGCGCGGCCGGCCTCGGGTCACGTCTACTTCACGCTCAAGGACGCCAGCGCTTCCCTGAAATGCGTCATGTGGAAAGCCAGCGCCGCGCGCCTGCGCCTGGCCTTGCAGGACGGCCTGGCCGTGGAGGTGCATGGCAGGGTCGGCATCTACGAAGCCAGCGGGCAGTACCAACTCTACGTCGACCAAATCCGACCTGTGGGGGCGGGCGCGCTCTACGCGGAGTTCATGCGCCTGAAGGCCGTGCTCGAAGCCGAAGGCCTGTTCGACCCCGAACGCAAACGCCCGATCCCCGGCCAGCCCAGGCGGATCGGCATCGTCACCTCGGCCACGGGCGCGGCCCTGCGCGATATGCTCCACACCCTGCGCCGACGGCTGCCGCTGGCCGAAGTCATCCTGGCGCCCTCGCCCGTGCAGGGCGTGGAAGCGCCGCCCGCGCTGGCGCGGGCGCTGACCGCGCTCGACGCCCTGGAACCAGACGTGATCCTGGTTGCGCGCGGCGGCGGCTCCATCGAAGACCTGTGGGCCTTCAACGATGAGCGCGTGGTGCGCGCGGTGGCCGCGTCCCGGGCGCCCGTCATCTGCGGCGTGGGCCACGAGACCGATTTCACCCTGTGCGATTTCGCCGCCGACCTGCGCGCCCCCACCCCCACCGCCGCGGCGGAACTGGCCTCGCAGACAACCGTGGACGACCTGCGCGCCCTGCTGGCCGAGTTCGAGTCCCGCCTGGCCTCGTCGATGACGGGTCGCATCCAGGAAGAGCAGGGCCTGGTCGATGCCTTCGCCGCGCGCCTGCGCTACGTCTCCCCCGAGCGCCGCATCCAATCCGAACGCCAGCGTCTCGATGAACTGTCCCGCCGCACCCTCTCTGCGCTGACACATCGTATCCAATTGCAGGTCTCGCGTGTTGAAGGAGTGTCGCAGCGCCTGCAGGCCTTGAATCCCGCCAGCATCCTCGCGCGCGGCTACGCCATCGTCACCCGCCAGGAGGATGGCCAGGTCGTCAGCCGGGTCTCCCAGGCGCAGGGCGCATTGACCGTCCGCGTCAGTGACGGCCAATTCGAAACCGTCGTCAATCGCCAATCGTAAATTTCTGGAGCATTATGGCCAAGTCCAAGTCCACCCAAAAGCCTGTCGAAGAACTGACCTACGAGGAAGCCCTCGTCGAACTCGAAACGATCGTCGTCACGCTGGAAGGAGAACAGAATCCGCTGGATGATGCGATCAAATTGTTCGAACGCGGCCAGGCGCTCGTCAGGCGCTGCGGCGAATTGCTCGAAGCGGCCGACCTGACCGTCAGGCAAATGGCGGACGGCGAAGTGTTGCCCTTCGAGGATGAATCCGCATGAACGTGTTGGATGTCCTTCAAAACCATGCCCTGATCAGCGGGCTGACCGGCTGGCTGCTGGCCCAGATCCTGAAAGTCCCCTTCGAGTACCTGCGTTCGCGCCAGTGGAGGTGGGCCATGCTGCTGGCGGCGGGCGGCATGCCCAGCTCGCATTCCGCGCTGATGGTGGGCGCGAGCATGGCCATCGGCCTGCACGACGGATTCGACAGCGCCCTGTTCGCGCTGGGCGTGTCCATCACCATGATCGTCATCTACGATGCGGCGGGGGTGCGGCGGCAGGCTGGCATGCACGCGGAGCGCATCAACGTGCTGTTCGAGGAACTGCTGCGCGGCCACATCTGGAGCGAGGAGGAATTGCGCGAGGTGCTCGGCCACACGCCGCTCGAAGTGACGGGCGGCATCCTGCTGGGCATCATCGTGGCCATCGTTTTGTGGATGGTGTGGGGTTAACGTCTCAGGCGGGCGAGCACCAGACGGGTGAGCATTTTTATTTCGGGCACTTGCAGTGCCAGCAGGCCCAGGCCGTAAACCAGCCCGCCGAGGAGGACTCCGCCCAGGGCGGTAACCGCGCGATGCTGTCCGCCCGTCAGCCTGATCCAGGCCAGCAGGCCGAGCGTCATCCCCAGCGCGGAGAGGGCCGCAGCCCCGAATCCGCGCAGGAGGTGGGGGCCGTCCAATCCGCCCAGGCGTGTGCGCATAAAGAGGAAGAGCGCCGCCGCCTCCAGCGCCGTAGCCAGCGAATTGGCCAGGGCCAGCCCGCCCAGCGGCAGCCAGCCCATGGATTCGAATCCCGCAGAGAACGCAAAACTGAAGACCACGTTCAAGCCCATGGCCACGGCGCCGATCAGCACGGGGGTCCTGGTGTCGTGCTGGGCGTAGAAGGCGCGCGTCAACACCTCCATCAATGAGTGACCGACCAGGCCGGCTGCGTACCATAGCAAGGCCCAGGCCACCATTTGCGCGTCCAGGTCATTGAACTCGCCGCGCTGGTAGAGCAGGCGCACCAGCGGTTCGCGCAGCACGATCAGTCCCAGGCTGGCGGGCAGGGCAATCAGCATCACCCCGCGCAGCGAGGCGACCAGCGAGCCGCGCATCTCGTCCATTTTGCCGAGGGCGTGCTGGGCCGAGAAGGTAGGCATGGCTGCAATCGCCACCGATTGGGCAATGGCTGCCTGCGCCATCAGCATCAGCGAAAAGCCAACCGAGAGTCCCGACATGCTGCCCTCGCTCATCTTCGAAGCCAGCCAGCCGTTGACCCAAAAGTTCAACTGCACCACGGCCACGCCCAACAGGCGCGGCGCCATCAGCAGAATCACCTGGCGCACGTCGGGATTGTCCATGCCGAACGTGGGCTGGTAGCGTCCGCGTTGTCTCAGCAGGGATGGGATTTGCAGCAGCAAATAGAGGGCCGCCCCGATCACCACTCCCCAGGCCAGCCCGTACACGCCCATCGTGGGGGCCAGCGCCAGCGCGCCGAAGATGATGCCCAGTTGGTACATGGCCGGCGTCAACGCGGGGACGAAGAAGACCTGGTGCGCGTTGAGGATACCCACCACCAGTCCGCCCAGGCCGAAGAGCACGGAGGACAGCAGCTGGATGCGCAGCAGTGAAACCGTCAGCGCGAACAGGCTTGGGTCGGCGGCAAAGCCCGGGGCCAGCAGGTAGCGGACGATTTGTGGGGCGAGAAAAGCCGCCAAAACGGCCAGCAGGCTGAGGCTCAGGGTGACGGCGTTGGCGATGGCCGAGGCCAGCCGCCAGGCGGAATCCCGTTCCCCTTTGGCGAGCAATCCCGTAAAGGTTGGGATGAAGGCGGAACCCAGCGCGCCGCCCGCCACCAGCAGGAAGAGCGTCTCGGAGACGCGGTTGGCGTAGAGGAAGGCGTCCAGTTCGTGCGAGGCGCCGAACAGGCTGGTCACGAGCATACTGCGCGCCAGCCCGGCCAGTTGTCCAAAGACGATGGCAAACATGACGGTGCCTGCGGCGCGCGCGATCTGTCGGTTGGAGTTGGTGTCGGTCACGGCGGGGATTATATGATACCCACGGCCAAAAAGTGCGGTTTCCCTCCCTTAAAAAAAGGCGCTTTTTTGGCCGCGCTGGGTATACGCCAGTGGCACTGAACAACTGTGCTATAATTTTTGCCACCCCCTTTCTGGAGACGAGATGAAACGAACCCTGGGACTGATCGCCTGCATCCTGCTGCTCTCGGCCTGCGTGGCCGACCCCGAAGTGATCGTCTTTCCGCAGACGGAAGTGCTGCCCCTGATCGTCACCCCCACGCCCACCAAAGGCCCCGTGAAGGGCGGCTTCGCCCTGCCGGCCGCGTACAGCGTGCAAGGGACATGGTACGAGTTGTACTTCACTGACCCTTCCAGCCCGCTGGCCGCGCAACAGACCGGCGGAGCGGACGGTCCGCTGGTGGCAGCCATCGATGAGGCGCGCCTGAGCGTGGACGTGGCCATCTACAGCCTGAGCCTCGACAGCATCCGCAATGCGCTCATCCGCGCGCATGACCGCGGGGTGCTGGTGCGGGTGGTGATGGAAAGCGACAACCGCGACCGCTCGGACCCGCAGAAATTGAGCGATGCCGGCATCCCCGTGCTGGGCGACCGCCGCGAAGGCCTGATGCACGACAAGTTCGTGGTGATCGACAACGCCGAGGTCTGGCTGGGGTCGATGAACTTCACCGACTCGGGCGCCTACGAGGATAACAACAACCTGATCCGCATCCGCTCGGTGAAGATGGCCGAGAATTACACCACCGAATTCAACGAGATGTTCGTGGACGACATGTTCGGCGCCGACGACGTGCCCGCCACCCCCAACCCGCGTGTGACCATCGACGGCATCCCGATCGACGTGTATTTTTCGCCCGACGATAACGTGGCCGCCAACCTGCTCGACCTGATCTACAATGCGGAGGAGAGCATCTACTTCATGGCCTATTCGTTCACCTCCGACCCGCTGGCCGAGGCCATGCGCGCGCGGGCCGAAGAGGGCGTAACCGTGCTGGGCGTGATGGATTCAGGGCAGATCAATTCCAACATCGGCACCGAGTTCGACCCCTTCCGCCAGGCCGGGCTGGACGTGCGCCGCGACGGCATCGCGGGCCTGCTGCATCACAAGGTCATCATCATCGACGAGCAGATCGTCATCACCGGCTCGTACAACTTCACCAACAGCGCCGAGACGCGCAACGACGAGACCCTGATCGTCATCTATGACCCGTTCATCGCCTCGAAGTTCGTGGAGGAGTTCCAGAGGGTGTTCATGCTTGCAACGCCGTAAGAGATTGTTTCTTAAAGGCTTTTTCACCACCGAGACCACAAAGATCACGGAGAAAAACCTTTAAAAACCTCTGTGGACTCTGTTTTCTCCGTGGTAAATGCTCTGGTTTATATGTTATTCCGACTTAAGAAACGCTCTCTAAAGGCATCTGACCCAGCCAAAGCCGCCTGAATTCAGGCGGCTTTTTTGATTCACTGCCACCCCCGTCGGGCCGACGGTGGCAAATCGTCGACGAGCCGCCTGCCCCATCCGCATTCGCCTCCGAAACTGCCTGTTTTTTGCCCGTAACCTTTTCGGCCTTCCGTCGACTAATCGGATGTAAACACTCCAATATTTTATGAGGTGATAAGATGAAAAAATCCCAGCGTTTTCCCCTGTTGACCGTCATCCTTCTGGCGGCCTATGTACTGGGCGCCTGCGGCACTGCGGCGCCCGCGGCGGCCCCCGCTGTCCAGCAATCGTCCTCCAACCCGGCTTTGAACGGCCCCCAGGTGCTGGCCGTGGAAGTGGCCTTTAGCGGTGTGGTCGAAGCCATGAACGGCAACCAATGGGTTGTGGACGGCAAGACCATCACCATGGAGCCGCAGGCCGTGGCTGGCGGCAGCATCCAGGTTGGCGATAGGGTGAAGATCGAAGGCACCGTCCAGAAGGATGGTTCGATCACCGGCACCCGTGTGCGCAATTCCATGGCGCTCAGCGCGGATGCGCCTGTTGTCCCTGCCGGCGATCCCGTCTCGACCCAGACGCCCGCTCCCGCCACCGGCAATGACCTCGAGGTCGTCGGCGTGATCGAGGCCATGACCGATACGACCGTGACCATCGGCGGTGTCGTCTACCAGTTGACCAATTTGAGCGAGGTAAAGGGCTTGCTGGCGGTCGGTGCTCAAGTCAGGATCCAGTACGTGGTCAATGGAGATGGAACGTTCACCATCCGCCAGATCGAGCTCCGCTCACCGGATGATGACAATGCCAACGACAACGGCAATGACAACAGCAACGACGACAACTCCAACGATGACAATGGCAATGGCGACAACAGCAACGACGACAATGGCAATGACGACAATTCCAATGACGACAACTCCAACGATGACAATGGCAATGACGACAATGGCAATGACGACAATGGCAATGATGACAACAGCAACGACGACAACTCCAACGATGACAACAGCAATGACGACAACAACAATGATGATGACAATAGCAATGACGACAACTCCAACGATGATTAACTGACCTATTCCCACTTCCGACGGTCAACTCCTCTGACCGTCGGAAGTGGGAATGATATACTCGGCACGAACGCGCACGGAATTATCACATCCCCTGGAATGGTCATGTTGTCAATGTCCACGTACGATGAGCGACGCGCCCTGAGCGGCCTGCAGAAGTTGGACTCGCAGGCCATCAGTGCCGTCTACGATCAATTCTTTCCCGATGTATATCGCTACGTGTATTACCGCCTCGGCGACCAAACCGTTGCGGAGGATGTCGCCAGCGATGTATTTGTCCGCCTATTGGAAGCGGTACAAAATCGACGCGGACCGCAATCGAACATCAAGGGCTGGCTGATCTCCACGGCCTCCCACGCCATCGCCGACCACCTGCGGCAGCGTTACCGCCGCCCCGTGGAAGCAATCTCCGAAAACCACGTGGATGCCCAGTCCAGCCCGCCTGCGGAATTCGACCTGCGCGAACAAAACCGTTCCGTCCAGCAGGCGTATGCGCAGCTGACCCCCGAACAGCAGCACGTGCTGGCCCTGCGATTTGGCGATGGATATTCCCTCGAAGAGACCGCGCTGCACATGCAGAAGAACGTCAACGCCGTCAAGGCCCTCCAGTTCCGCGCGCTGGCTGCGCTTCAGCGCCAGATTGGTGAAGCACACCATGAATAACAAACTTTACGACGCCCTCGAAATTTGTCTCCAGGCCATGGAACATGGTGACAGCCTGGATTCCGTCCTGGCGCGTTTTCCCGACCTGACATCCGACCTGCGCCCCATCCTGGAAGCCGCCCGGCGCGCGCGGGAAATCCCCGCCCCCCTACCCTCCGCAGACGCCACGCGCCGTGGACGGGCGGCCCTGCTTCAACGCGCCGCCGAAATGCGCGAGGCACAGCGTCCCATCCGCAGTCGGCAGCCTGTGATCCCCTTCTTCCAGCGCCTGGCGATCGCCCTGAGCATCGCCGCCATCGCCTTGATGAGCGGAACGGGCCTGGTGCAGGCCTCCACCACCTCCCTGCCGGGCGAGAATCTCTACCCCGTCAAACGCACCTGGGAGGATATGCGCCTGCTGTTCGTTTCCTCACCCGAACAGCGCGAGGCTTTGGAAGGCGAGTACGAAGTGGAGCGCCTGGACGAAGTCGCCGAATTGCTGCGCGAGGGACGCGTGGTCTCCATCACCTTCACCGGCCTGGTGACCGAAAACACCGACGGGAGCATGGTCGTCTCCGGGCTGCCGGTGGCGCTGACCGCACAGACCAGCTACACGGGTGACCCGCTGACCGTGGGCGCCTCCGTGATCGTGACCGGTCAAACCGACTCGGTCGGGCGCGTGACCGCCCTCTCGGTCCAGACCCTGCCGCCCGGCACGATGGTGCCGACCGGGGAGCAGGAGGAGGAATCCTCCCATGACCAGGGCGGACGCAGCAGCACCTTCCACATCGAAGGCACGCTGCAGAGCATCGACGGCAGCGTCTGGGTCATCGACGGGCAAACGGTGTACGTGGAGAATCCCGCCCTGCAGACGCTCGTCCAGGTCGGCATGCGTGTGGAGGTCAAGGGCTACTTCAGCGCCGACGGGCGCTTCATCGTGACGCGGGTCGAGATCGAGGACGCCGAAGCGGAGCACGACAACTCATCCTCCGAAAACGATTCCGATTCGTCGAATGACGATTCGAACACCAACGAAAACAGCAATGACGATAACACGAATGAAAACACCAACGACGAAAACGAAAATCAGAACACGAACGATAACGATAACAACAAGGAAAAGGACGAAGACCAGAACGACAACTCGAATGATAACGACAACGGCGATGACAACGGGAACCTGAACGACAATTCGGATGACAACGACAGGAACAACGAGAACGATAACAGCAACGACCATGAGAATGAAAATTCGGGGGACGACAACCAAAACGGGGATGATAACGAAAACAACAACGAGAACGATTAGCACACAGGGCAGGCCAAAAGCCTGCCCTGTTTCGTGTCGCCGCGCAACTTTGGGGAAAGTGTCATACTCCAACAACCCGCATTGCAAGAAGCAGTAAAATAGAGTAAATTAACCGCCTGGAACGTCCGTTCTATTTCTTCGCAGGAGAGACCTCATGGCTGACAACGAATTTTATCTGGGCCGCGCCTATGACCCCAAGGCTGGAAAAGCCACTACACAGGAAATCCGCTACGACCCTGCCGACCTGACCACCCATGCCGTCGTCACGGGCATGACCGGTTCGGGCAAGACCGGTCTGTGCGTGTCCCTGCTCGAAGAGGCCGCCCTGCAAGGCGTGCCCGCCCTGATCATCGACCCCAAAGGCGACCTGACCAACCTGTTGCTGCACTTCCCCGACCTGGCCCCGCAGGATTTCCAACCCTGGGTCGATCCAGACATCGCCCGCCGCTCGGGCAAGACCGTGGAACAGGCCGCCATGGAGGCGGCGCTCTCCTGGCGCAGCGGCCTGACCGAATGGGGCATCACCCCCGACCGCATCCGCTCGCTGGCCAACGCGGTGCAGTACGCCATCTACACCCCAGGCTCGGACGCAGGCATCCCCGTCAGCGTGTTGTCGTCGCTGGCCTCGCCCGGGCTGGATTGGGCGGCCCACCGCGAGTCCCTGCGCGAACGCATCTCCAGCACGGTCACCGCCCTACTCGGGCTGGTCGGCATCGAGGATGTCGACCCGATCCGCTCGCGCGAGCACATCCTGCTCTCCAACCTGTTCGAGAGCGCCTGGAGCCAGGGACGGGGCGTCGACCTGACCGAACTGATCCTGCAAACCCAAACTCCGCCCTTCGAAAAGCTGGGCGCCTTCCCGGTCGACACCTTCTACCCGCCCAAGGATCGCATGGAGCTGGCGATGGCGCTCAACAACATCCTGGCCTCGCCCGCCTTCGAGGTCTGGCGCGAAGGCCAGCCGCTGGATGTCAAGACCCTGCTCTTCGCCGAAGACGGCCGGCCGCGTCACAGCATCTTCTACCTGGCGCACCTCTCCGACACCGAGCGCATGTTCTTCGTCACGCTGCTCTTCACCGCGGTCGAGTCGTGGATGCGCACGCAGTCGGGCACCAACGCCCTGCGCGCCCTGCTCTACATGGACGAGATCTTCGGCTACCTGCCGCCCACGGCCAACCCGCCCTCCAAGACACCGCTGCTGCGCATGCTCAAACAGGCGCGCGCCTTCGGCCTTGGACTTTTGCTGGCCACCCAGAACCCGGTCGACGTGGACTACAAGGGCCTGTCCAACGCGGGCACCTGGTTCATCGGCAAACTGCAAACCGAACAGGACAAGAACCGCCTGCTCGATGGTCTCGAAAGCGCCACGGGCGGCTCCTCGCGCGCGGCCTTCGACAAGCTGATCTCCTCGCTGGGCAAGCGCGTCTTCATCATGCAGAACGTCCACGAGAAGACGCCCATCCTCTTCCAGACCCGCTGGGCGATGAACTTCCTGGCCGGCCCGATGACGCGCACGCAGATCCCGGCGCTGAATCGACTGGTGGGAGCGAGGGCAGTGGACAGTGGACAGTCATCCATGAGCAGTGGGACGGCTCCCGCCGCGACTTCCTTCTCCGCGCCTCAAGCTGCTCCCGTTTCGTATGCGATGCCTGCCGCCGCGGCGACTGCCGTCAAACCTGCGCCCCCCAGCCGCGTGGACCCGGCCGGGAGTTCGACGACCAAGCCGCCCGTCCCGGCGGGGGTGGCGGAATACTTCCTGCCGCAGAATTACAGCCTGCCCGAGGCCTTCAAGTATGCGGCCAAGACCATGCCCGCCGAGGCCATGATCGAAGGCGTGATCTACCGTCCCGCCCTGCTGGCTTCGGCCCAGGTGCGCTTCCTCGACCGCAAATACGGCGTGGACAGCGAACTGGCCCGCGCCGCGCTGGTGGCCGCGCCCGAGAAACGCGGCGTGGTGCGCTGGGATGATTTCATCTACAACGGCCCCTCGCTCGATCAGGTGGACACCTCCCCCGCCGCCTCGGCCCGCTTCGGCGTGATCGACTCGCCGCTCAACGACGCAAAACTGATGAAGGCCCTGCAAAAGGACTTCACGGATTGGGTCTATCGCTCGTCCACGGTCAAGGCGCGCGCCAACGATACGCTCAAGGTCTACGCAGGCCCCGACGTCTCTCAGGCCGAGTTCATGAAGGCCTGCGCCGAGGCCGCCCGCGACGCCCGCGACGCCGAGGTCGCCAAACGCAGCGCCACCCTCGACCGCCAGATCAAGACCCTGGCAGACAAACTCGACCGCGAAGAGCGCGAACTGCGCCAGGACGAGGCCGAGTACAACCAGCGCAAAATGGAGGAGATGGGCACGCACGCCGAGAACGTCTTCGGCCTGTTCACGGGCAGCCGCTCCACGCGCAAACTGTCCTCTTCACTGACCAAACGCCGCATGACAGAGCAGGCCAAAGCCGACGTGGACGAATCCATCGACGCCATCTCGCAATTCAAAAAGGAACTGGCCGCGCTGCAACAGCGCCGCCAGGAGGTGGTGGACGAGGTCAACGCCAGTTGGGGCGACGTGGTCAACAAGACCACCGAGGTGGTCATCGCCCCCAAGAAGACCGACGTCTTCATCAACCTCTTCGGCGTGGCCTGGCTGCCCTACTACCAGGTCAACACCGGCGGGACGACTCTCGAACTGCCCGCGTTTGGCGCGGAATAACGGTAGGGCGGGATACTATCCCGCCCTACTTTGCAAATTGATTACACAGGTCGCGCATCAAGCGTGGCCTGTTTTTTTACCGCATCCACTTCACCGAAACGGACAGACGTCTTCCGGTTGGTAGGTATGACTTTGCATCCCGTGATAATCACTACCCAGCGGGATGAGGATGTCGGGATGCGCGGCTGCATATTCAATAGCTGCACCACATGCATTGGTTAAATTGTGCGTGGAATAGTATGTTTCCCAAAAGGCAGTTGCCATTTTTACATAGGGATAGCCTGGGTCGCCTGCGGGAAATCTTTCTTGTAGAATATGGTAAGTAGCGCTTGCATCCAGGTCAAAACCGCGGATGATGTGGAGGAGCATAATGCGATAGTAGGCATAGGCTGCAAGGCGAGGACGTTCGGTGATGTCCTCTTTTGGATATGGCGAAGGTGTTGGTGTAATTAGAACGTCAAAGGTGGCATGGAAAAGGCTGACATCATAATCTCTGCGTTCTTTTGTCCACCATCCCAATTCATTGTTGAAAATCGCCTCCTGATAGTGTGCCAGGGCAATGTCATAATTTCCATACCCGACCTCCCTGTCAGCGTCCTGAATGGCTTGAAACCGATATTGTGCCTTGTCAAACGCGACATAAGATTCTGCATATATATCGCCATTCCACGAATATACAACGGTCTTATAGCGCCAGGGAGTCATCGAACCCACGCAACATGGCCCCAATCTATCGCCTGTTAAAACTAATTCCTGTAATCCATCGTTGTTTATATCTGTAATTCGGAATTCTTTTTGCCCGGAAGTTTGAGGCCATTTGTTATTCTGGCGTGTTTCATCGTATGCAATGTTTCTGAAGGTATTGCCATCCCATTCATAAACCAGGTATTCCCAACAACCACTGCCACTACAACTACCAAATTCAACCACAATGTCGGGCAACCCATTCATATTGAGGTCTTCTATCGCAATGACCCGCGGCCATCCTGACATTACACCGAATTTTTTATCGGTAAATATTTCGTACTGACCTGCATGACAGTAAAAAATATGGATACTGGATAAATACGCCGCATCCCAATAGAGCAATTCGGGAACCTGATCGGCATTCACATCCTGGTATCGGTAATTCTCTGCGGCGTACGAATTGTTGATCTCCTCCAATAGAAATTCGATTTTTCCACCCCGATTGAGAAACTTTTGCATCGAAAGCAGCAGATTAGGGTCGCTTTCAGGGAGCAGTTCTTCCCTGGAACGCGGAAATTGTATTTCGGGCTTGAGGGATGGATTCTCCTTGGGGCACACCGCCGCCTCCGCAGGTGTGACCGTAATAATTGCGGCTGGGTCGAAGGTGGGTGTGGATGAGGGTATGTCCATCACCGTCAAGGTCGGGCGGGCGGTGCGGGTGTGGGTCGGGAGCGGCGTGGCGGATGGAATCTCCACGGCTGGGATGGGGGTGATGGGCGTGCAGCCGACAAGAAAGACAATTGCAAGAAAGAAAGACCGCATAGTTGATTTCATACTGCCTCTTACATCCTTCACCGAAACGGACAGACGTCTTCCGGTTGGTAGGTATGACTTTGCATCCCGTGATAATCACTGCCCAGCGGGATGAGGATGTCAGGATGCGCGGCTGCATATTCAACCGCCATCCCGCAGGCGGCGGTCAGGTCATGCGAGGATTGATACTCGCTCCAGAAAGCAGCCGCCATCTCCGCGTAGGGAAAGCCTGGATTGCCTTCGGGAAATTTCTGTTGCAGGGTCTGGTAGACCGTGCCCGCATCCGACTCGTGGCCTTGCAGGATATGCAGGAGCGTGATGCGGAAATAGGCGTAGGCAGCCAGACGGGGATATTCGGTGGTGTCCTCTGCTGGATATGCGGAAGGGGTAGGGGTGGGTTGCTTATAAGAATTGTAAAATAAATTCACTTCGTAATCTCTTCGTTCTCTCGACCACCACTCCAGTGTGTCACTAAAAATGGCATCTTGATACAGAACAAGCGCTTTTTCGAAATGTTGATAAAACACTTCCCGATCTGCGTCCTGTACGGCCTGAAAACGATACTGCGGGCTGTCGAAATAGATATATGACTCGGCAAAGACATTCCCATTCCAGGAATAAACGACGCTCTTGTAACGCCACGGCGTCATCATGCCAACACAACAGTTCCCCGGTCTATCTCCCTTCAAGATGATTTCCTTCAAACCATCACCATCAGTATCTTTCAATGAAAAATCATGGGGCCCAAGCGTTCCTACTGTGGGCGAAATGCTTGCGAATTCCTCGCCGTTCCACTCAAACACAGAAATAACCAAGCAACCGTTTCCCGAGCATCCATATGATTTAACGATAATTTCGGGCAAACCATTTTTATTCAGGTCAATCACCAGATTAATACTGCTATTTGCAACAAGGCTGACAGTCGGGTCATCATATGGATTGTGATCCACATAATAACCATTCTGGCAGGTTAGAAAGTGGATTGTTCCATAGTAGAGGGGAGAGATAATAGCGACTTCCGGGACACCATCGCCCGTCAAGTCAACCTTTCTGAATCCGTGCTCACTGAAACCCAACCTGATGGCAGCGTTATCGATGCTCCCGCCGCGATTGAGGTAGTTGAGCACGTTTTCAACAGCATGTTCGGTAGAGTTAGCGTCGTCATACCGTGGTTTTGGAAAATCGGGCAGAAAAAGCGGATCGATAGTGGGACACACCGCCGCCTGTGCAGGCGTGACCGTGACTATCGTGGACGGGTCGAAGGTGGGCGTGACCGTGACGGTTGGCGTCCATGGCTGGGGCGTGGAGGATGGAAACGGGGACATTGGAATGGCGGTTTCAGGCCGCGTTGGGATGGCAATGTGCGTAGTAACAATGGATGTTGTCGTTGTTGTCATCTCCACTGTTGGAATTGACGTGACAGGCACACATCCCGCCAGCAAGCCGAGAATGACCAGAAGAAAGAGAGCAGGACGCAGATTCATTCGAACCTCCTGTGCGTTGAAATCGACAAATTTAATTATAACGCTGTCGTGCGCGTAACACAGCGGCGGCCTGGGTCGTCCCTATTCCTGTAAAGGAGCACTCATGAGCATTCTCAAAATCATCCTCGCCAGCGCCGTTTGGGGCATTGTTCACTCGATCCTCGCCTCTTCCATTGCAAAAGACACCTTCCGCGCCTGGCTGGGAAATGGCTTCATGCGCCTGTACCGCCTGGCCTACAACGTCTTTTCCGTGCTCAGCTTTGCGCCCATCCTGTGGCTGGCGTGGAGCCAGCCGAACCAGCCGCTGTATGAAGTCCCCGCGCCGTGGAGGTATCTCATGCTGGCGGGCCAGGGCGCGTCCGTGTTGATGCTGCTGGTCGGCGTCCTGCAAACCGACACGCTCAACTTCATCGGCCTGGGTCAGCTCTTTCAAGAGAAGGAACAACCCTCGAAACTGGTCGTGCGCGGACTCTACCGTTACATGCGCCATCCGCTCTACACGGCGGGACTCCTGTTTCTGTGGCTCACGCCCGGCATGAGTCTCAATACGCTGACCCTGTACATCGCCTCCTCGCTGTACATCCTGGTCGGCGCGTACTTCGAGGAACGCAAACTGCTGCGCGAATTCGGCTCCGCTTATGCAGAGTACCAGAAGAAGACGCCGATGATCATTCCCAGGCTGTTTCGCGGGTAGGGGATTTTGCCGGCGGCAGGCGTGTGACACGGTATAATTCCTGTGGACGCAGCCTCTCGAATGGTTATTCTGCGCCCGCTTCACGCAACACGCTGCAATCTGGCCGCACTGGTTGATCTTAACACGGAGAAGACTGTATGGCTCGCAAACAAACCCTCGGATACGTCGAACTGGAATGGACCTGTCCGAACTGCAATTCCCGCAACAAGGGACGGGACAAGACCTGCGCAAGCTGCGGGGCGCCGCAGCCCGAGAACGTCAAGTTCGAACGCGTCGCAGACGAAAAGCTGATTGCCGCAGACGACGCCAAAGCGGCGGCCATCGGCCCCGACATCCACTGCGGATTCTGCGGCACGCGCAACCCCGGCAACGCCGTTGCCTGCTCGCAGTGCGGCGCGGATTTGAAGGAAGGCAAGGCGCGCGCGGCCGGCCGCGAACTCGCGGCGGCGGCCAAGGCGACGGTCATTCCCTGTCCCACCTGCGGCGCAGAAAACCCGTCCACAGGGAAGATGTGCGTGAAGTGCGGTTCGCCCCTGCCCTCAGCGGCTGCGCCCGTCAGCTTTTCCGCGCCGATGGGCGGCGGCGCAGCGCGTCCCGCCGTTCCCGTCCGTCCTGCCAAAAAGCCGAACTGGCTGCTGCTGGGCGGTATCCTGGGCGCGTTGTTGTTATGCTGTGTGGTGGGATTGTTCGTATTCCTGTTCCCCTCCTCCTCGGTGCAGGCCACCGTCGCGGACTTGTACTGGCAGACCTCGGTGCCCGTGCAGGAGCAGCGCGAGGTGCGCTATACCGACGAGCAAAGCAGCCCGCCCGGCGACGCCTACGACGTTTCCTGCCGCACCGAAACGAACACCGTCTGCGAACAGAAGACCATCGACCAGGGCAATGGTTACGCCGAGGTGGTGGAGGAGTGCCACGACGAAAGCAGGGAGTATTGCTCCTACACCGTGATGGAGTGGAAAACCATCCAGACCTACCCGCTCGAAGGCTACGACCTGATTCCGCAGTATGCCTCGCCCACCCTCTTTTCGGGCCAGCGCCTGGGTCCCATCTCCGAGACTTTCACGGTCACGTTCGATAGCGAAAAGGGAGAACTGACCTATCACCCCGGCAGCGCGGGCGAATTCCAGCAATTCTCGCCGGGCAGTGTGTGGACGATCCAACTGAACGCCTTCGGGGGCGTGGTCAGCGTCAGCCGCTGACAGGGGAACCAGGCCATCCTGTCGGTTTCCCCAAGTGTGACAGACTCATCCATCCAACAAAATGCTCCCGTCAGCGGGAGCATTTTTTATCAGGGCGCGTTGGATTGGAAATTGCGCTTTCCCCCGGACGCGGTCAGGTCCCCTTTTTGGCCGCGACCCGTTTCCACAGGAAGGCCAGCATGAAGATGGCGGTGGCCGTTAATACGATGGACGAACCCGAGACGATGTTGAAGTAATAGCTGACGTACAACCCGATTACCGACGAGGCCGCGCCGATTCCGGCCGAGACCAGCATCATCGGCCACAGGCGGCGGGTGACGAGATAAGCCGTCGCGGCGGGCGTGACCAGCATGGCCGCGGCCAGGCTCACGCCGACCGTTTGCAGGGAGACCACCACGGTCAGCGCCAGCAGCACCAGCATCAGGTTGCGCAGCAGTTCGGCGGGCAGGCGCAGGGTGGCCGCCAGGACGGGGTCGAACGAGATGACCAGGAAGGGCTTGTAGAGCAGGCCCACGGTCAACAGGATGGCAAAACTCAATCCGCCGATCAACCACAAGTCCGAGGCGCTGACTCCCAGCACGTTGCCGAACAGGATGTGGCTCAAGTCGACGGCGTAGGTCTGCATGGTGCTGATCAGCGCCACGCCCAGCGAGAGCGCAGCCGCAAACAGGATGCCGATGGCGGTATCCTCCTTGACCGTGCCCTCCTTCGAGAAGAAGCCGATGCTCAGGGCGATCACCACCGCCGCCACGCCCGCGCCGATCAACAAGTCACCGCGCAGCAGGTAGGCAATGGCCACCCCGGGCAGGATGGCGTGCGCCATGGCGTCGCCGAGGAAGGCCATGCCGCGCAGCACCACGTAGGTGCCCATCACCGCGCACAACACGCCGACGATGATCGAGGCCAGCAATCCGCGCTGCATAAACTCGTAGGTTAGGGGTTCAAGTAACCAGGACATTTGATTTTGGATTTACGATTTTGGATTTACGATTGCGCAGGGTTTTGATGGACGCAACGGTCATGGACAGGATTTCGTTGGTTTCTTTGTAGGTAGATTCCGCCTGTTCCTGGGGGAGAAGACCAGCTTCGACCAGGATTTCAAGCCAATACATGGTTTCATCACTTTCCTCTTCGACGATTTTCATCTTGTTGATCATGTCCGGCGTGGACTTTGCGCGGCAGGCGGCGCGATAGTTCGCCCCGATGGATGTTCCCGAACGAATGATTTGTTTGGCAACCACATCCGCCGCGCGGGATTGCGGCAGCTTATCCATTTGCTTGATGATTGCCACCGCCAGTTTTTTCGTCCTGGCCTTGAAAGTTTTTTCATCCATGTCCGTCTCCTTTTTTGATTTGTAATGACACTCAGCGATTTCGACCACAATCGTAAATCGGCAATCGTAAATCGTAAATTCTAATGCTCATCGCCCGGGCAGCATTCATCCACCAGCATGATGCCGTTGTCCATCACAAGCAGGGAGTTGCCGAAGGCGGCGGCCAGGTTCTCCTTGACGAATACTTCCCGCGGCGTGCCAAATGCAATCAGCTTGTGGTTGATCAAAAGCACCAAATCGAAGCGCGAGGCGGCCAGATTCAAATCATGGGTCGAAACGATGGCGGTCACTTCCTTCTCTTGCAGGTGGTCGAGGAGGCGAAATGTTGCCTCCTGGGTGGTAACATCCACGCCCGTGAATGGCTCGTCCATCAGCAGGATGTGCGGCTCCTGGGCGATGGCGCGCGCGAGGAAGGCGCGCTGCTGCTGTCCGCCCGAGAGTTGGCCAATGGAGCGGGCCGCCAGGTCGGCGATGCCCATGCGTTCGAGGCTGCTCTGGACGATCTGCCGGTCGCGGCTCGACGGGCGGCTGAGCCAGCCCATCTGGCCGAAGCGGCCCATCATCACCACGTCGCTGACCGTGACGGGGAAGCGCCAGTCCACGTCCTCGCGTTGGGGCACGTAGGCCACGCAGTCCTTGTGCGCGCGCAACAGTTCGCCGTGGATCAGGATGCGCCCGCCCTGCAGCGGCAGGATGCCCACCAGGGCCTTGAACAGCGTGGACTTGCCCGCGCCGTTCGGCCCCACCACAGCCACGCGCGCGCCGTGCGGCACCTGAAAGCTCAGGTCGCGCAGCACGGTCTTGTCGCCGTAGCCGATGCTGATATGGTCGATGTCGAGACGATGAGGTGTGTGTGTCATGTCACTATGAAGGGCGACCTGTACCGGGCCGCCCTTACCTTCTCAAGTATAAAAACCCTGAAAACAGGAGGGCTACTTCAATGCCTGCACGATCTGGGTCACATTATATTTCATCATGTCGATATACGTCGCAGCAGGTTCGCCATCGGTCAGGGTTTCGAGATAGAGGCTGTCCACCACCTTCACGCCGGTTTCATCGGCGATCTGATTCGCCAGGTCGGCGTTCTCCACTTCACCGAGGAAGATGGCGGACGCGCCGGCGGCTTTGATGGCTTCGATGGCGGCGGCAACTTCCTGGGCAGAGGCGCTGGCTTCGGTGCTCAGGCTGGGGATGATGGTGTCCACCACTTCAAAGCCGTAGCGTTCGGCGAAGTAGCCCAGCGCTTCGTGGTTGGTCACCAACAGGCGGCGTTCGGCGGGGATGGTGTCAACCTGCTCGTTGATCCAGTTATCCAAATCCTTGAGTTGGGCAATGTACGCATCCGCATTGGCTTTGTAGGTTTCCGCACCCTCGGGGTCGGCTTCGCTCAATCCATCACGGATGTTTTCCACGTAGGTGATGACCAGGTTCGGGTCGAGCCACATGTGCGGGTCGCCTGCTTCATGCGCATGTTCTTCGCCTTCGGCAGCGTGTTCTTCTTCGCCCTCATGAGCATGTTCTTCCATCTCATGCGGGGTCAAACCCGTTGTCGCTTCGATAACCACTCTTTCGCCGCCCGCGTTTTCCAACAGCGGTTCGATGAAGTGTTCATACTCCACGCCGTTGAGGATCAACACGCTGCTTTCGGCGATCCTGGCCACATCGGTGGGCGCGGCTTGATAGGAATGCGGATCTGCGCCAAAGGGCAGCAGGGACTCGACCCGGGCGCGATCCCCTGCCACGTTCCGGGCAATGTCTGCCAAAAAGGTGGTGGAGGCCAGCACCTTCAACCCGCCTTGTTTCGTCTGCGGAGCCGGGGCTGCGCAGGCGCCCAGGAAAAGAGTCAGCAGGACAAACACACTAATGGAATTGAAAATCTTTTTCATTTTGTCTCCTTTTTTATCCCCCACGAAGCGTGAGGGATAGCGAAATGGGTCCACACCACCCCACAGTCGGACTGCGGGATGAGAAAATGGCTATTGCGTTTGGCAATTTGCGCACAGGCCGAAGAGTTGCAGCCAGTGCTCGTTGATCTGATAGCCGGTCTTTTTTGCGATCGAGCGGGTCAGTGCTCCCAGGTCGTCGCCGTCGAAAAACTCCACCTGGCCGCATTTCTGGCACAGCAGCAGGTGCTGGTGGCCGTGCCCTGCCGAGATGAAGGCCTGGCAGCCCTGGGGCTGATGCACGCGCTGGATCAGGTGCAGCTCTTCGAGCTTCTCCAGCGTGCGATAGACCGTGACCAACCCGAGCGCGCGATATTTCCTGCGCGCCAGGTCATAGACCTGGACGGGCGTGAGGGCGCGCGTGGATTTTTCCACGATGTCCACCACGGCGCGGCGCGCGTCGGTCAGGCGGTATCCGTTCTCGTGCAGTTCGTTCAGCCAGGGTTCAGCGGTCATGGGTTTTCTTTCTGGTATTGAAAATCATTATCAATAATTGTAAGCGTAAAAAAGCGGGCTGTCAAGCGGCCTGGGGCCTGGCATTGGGGTCTTCTTAAAGTCAAGGCTTCCACCTCCACGATTCGCGGGCAGCGCAAAATTCGCCTCCATTTTCACACAAAACCATCCGTGTGGTCGTATACAAAAAAGAGCCTCCCGACTTTAAGAAAGCCCTGGTCCCGTCTTTGGGGCTCATGGCGCGCGGGGGGGGGCCCCCGCCCGCCCCCGCGCGCCCAGAGT
>JBMOMS010000038.1:0-25277 GCA_049324895.1 Chloroflexota bacterium | reverse complement strand
CCCCTGCATGTTGGCCGCCCCAACATCGGCGACCGCGAACAATTCATGCAATATGCCAACCAGATGTTCGATAACCGCTGGTTGACCAATCGCGGCCCGTTGGTGCAACAATTCGAACAGGAACTGCGCGCCTGCCTGGGCGTCAAGCACTGCATCGCGATTTGCAACGCCACGGTGGCGCTCGAGATCGCCATCCGCGCGTTGGGGATGCAGGGTGAGGTGATTGTCCCATCCTTTACGTTCATCGCCACCGCCCATTCGCTCCAATGGCAGGATATTACCCCGGTCTTTGCCGATATTGACCCGCGCACCCACAACCTCGACCCGCGTTCGGTCGAAAAACTCATCACCCCCCGAACGACCGGCCTCATCGGCGTCCACCTATGGGGTCGGCCCTGTGATGTGGAGGCCCTGCAAGCCATTGCAGATGCGCACAACCTGGCCTTGCTCTTCGACGCCGCCCACGCCTTTGGCTGTTCCCACCAGGGACGAATGATCGGCAATTTTGGCGACGCCGAAGTGTTGAGCTTTCACGCCACCAAATTCTTCAACACCTTCGAAGGCGGCGCGATCGTCACGAACAATGACGACCTGGCGGAACGCATCCGCCTGATGCAGAATTTCGGTTTTGCCGGGTACGACGATGTCGTCTATATCGGCACGAACGGCAAAATGAACGAAGCCTCGGCCGCCATGGGCCTGACCAACCTGGGGTCTTTGAATGAATTCATGGAGGCCAATTACCGCAACTACCTTCAATATCGCCGCGAATTGGACGCCATGCCCGGCCTCTCCCTCATCCGTTATGACGAAAACGAGCGCTGCAATTATCAATACATGGCGCTGGAAGTGGATGCGCGTGTCACTGGGATCTCCCGCGATGAACTGCTCGCCGTGCTGCACGCGGAAAATGTGCTGGCCCGCCGATATTTTTGGCCGGGCTGCCATCGCATGGAACCGTATCGCTCCTATTTCCCCAACGCCGGGCTGCTGTTGCCGGAAACCGAGGCGCTGGCCGAACGCATCCTGGTGCTGCCCACGGGAACAACCGTCGGCGGGGAAGACATAGAATTGATCGGCAGCATCCTGCGCGCCGCCATCGAAAACGCGGACGCAATTCACCAGCGGTTGCCTGGGCGTGGATAATCTCAAGGAAAAAACCCTCACAGGCTTGTTCTGGAATTTGGCGGAACGGGTGGGCGTTCGCATCGTCCAGTTCATCCCCACCATCATCCTGGCGCGCCTGCTCTCGCCGGAAGAATTTGGCCTGGTCGGGATGCTGGCCCTGTTCGTGTCCATCACCCAGATCTTTCTGGACAGCGGCTTTGGCGTGGCGCTCATCCAAAAAAAGGATGCCACGTATACGGATGAGTGTTCCATTTTCTACTTTAATATCCTGGTCGGCGGACTGGCCGTCCTGGTTTTGTTCTTTCTTGCGCCGCTGGTCGCCGGTTTCTATAATCAACCCATCCTCACGCCGCTGATGCGTTGGCTCTCGATGGACCTCCTGATAACCGCCTTTGGCCTGATCCAGGTCACGGTGCTGACCCGCAAAATGGATTTCGTGTCGCTGTTGAAGGCCAACCTGCTGTCCACCCTGGCAGGGGGCGCGGTGGGCGTTGCGGCGGCCTACCTGGGGATGGGCGTTTGGAGCCTCGTTCTCCAGACGATCTCGAATACCATCTTTCAAACCATCACTCTATGGATGGTGTGCGACTGGCGCCCGGCCTGGGTCTTCAGCCTGGTTTCCCTGCGCGGGATGTTCGGTTTTGGGTCGCGCATGCTTTCCTCCAACCTGGTCAGTTCGTTCTTCGACAATCTGTACCAGGTGTTCATCGGCAAGGCCTTTTCGGCGGCCTCCCTGGGCCATTACACCCGCGCCCTGTCACTGCGAAAGATCGTCATCGATACGACGTCCGATGCTTTAAGCAAGGTGCTTTTCCCATCCATGGCCAGCATCCAGGAGGATACGCCGCGGTTGAAACGGGCTTACCGCAAGTCCATCCTGCTGGCTACTTTTTTGAATTTTCCCCTCATGCTGGGCTTGATCGTGATCGCCGGGCCGCTCATCACCCTGCTCTTTTCTGCCAAATGGGGGCAATCCATTCCCTATTTTCAATGGATGTGCGCGGCCGGCCTTTTGTATCCGCTTCACGTGGTCAATCTCGAAGTCTTGAAGGTCAAGGGACGTTCGGATTTGTTCTTTCAATTGACCCTTATCAAGCGTACCCTGATGGTGGCAGCCATTATCATCACCTACCGCTGGGGGATCAGCGCCATGTTAATGGGGCAGGTGGTCAACTCGTTCATTGGCTATTTTCTCAACAGCCTCTATTCCGGGAAGTTGATCGGGTATTCCGTGAAACAGCAACTGGCAGATATCCTTCCCAACCTGGCTTTTGCCTCCGTGATGGCCCTGGGCATGGCGGGAACAGGCCTGCTGTTTTCGATGGCAGGTTGGGAAAAATTGCTGGCGCAGTCGGTTGTGGGGGTGTTCATATACTTCCTGGTTCATTTCCTTGCCCGCACCGAGGCATTTTCAGAGGCCTTTTCTGCGGGCAGGGGTTTTTGGGCAACGGTCTACGGAAAAGGATAGGTAACAGGCTATGCCGGGTCCTGTGTCGAAGAAAATCCACCACCTGTTCCGCCTGGGGGGCAGTGCGATACGGGCGCTTGGGAAGCCCAAGATCTTTTGTGTTGGCAGGAACAAAACCGGCACGACCTCGCTGGCCAAGGCGCTGGCCGAACTGGGGATCATCGTTGGCGAGCAGCGCCTGGCAGAACGTCTCATCCACGATTGGGGACGGCGCGATTTCCGCAGGCTGTTTTGGTATTGTCACACCGCCCAGGCTTTCCAGGATGTGCCGTTCAGTTGGGCGTTCACGTTCCAGGCATTGGACCAGCATTTCCCGGGCAGCAAGTTCATCCTGACGGTGCGCGACAACCCGGAACAGTGGTATCACTCCCTTGTGAGTTTTCACGCCAGGGTCTTTGGCAACGGAAAAACCGTTACTGCCGATGACCTGCGGCGCTCCGATTACGTTTATCCCGGGTGGGCCTATGAGGCCTTGCGTCTCAACTGGGGCAGCCCCGAAACCGATATTTATCACCGCGAGACTCTCATCGCCGGTTATAATGCCCATAATGGCTCTGTCCTGGAATATTTCCGCCACCGTCCCGGGGATTTGCTTGTGTTGAACGTCGGACAACCAGGCGCATACCAGGCCCTGTGCGCTTTTCTGGGAAAGCCCTGCCCCAACCGTGAGTTTCCCTGGGAGAACCGCACCGTCGATGTAAAGCGACATCCTGAAACTGCAAGGAATGAGAACGGATGAGAGTTGACAACGCAAACAGCATTCCATTTGTGCGCCTGGAAGATGCCCATTTATGATACCGCCTCTGGTCAGCGTCAGGATAATCACCTATAACCACAAAAAATATATTGCGCAGTGCATCGAGGGGGTGCTTATGCAGAGAACGGATTTTCCCATCGAGATCATCATCGGCGAGGATTGCAGCACCGATGGAACGCGCGAAATCGTGGCGGACTATCAGGAAAAATATCCGCACAGGCTCAAGGTCATTTTTTCCCCCACCAATTTGGGCATGTCAAAAAATCTTTCACAGGTCAACCAGGCTTGCCGCGGAAAGTATGCCGCCATTTGCGAGGGCGATGACTATTGGATCGATCCGCTCAAACTGCAAAAGCAGGTGGATTTTATGGAGGCGCACCCCGACTGCACCCTGTGCTTTCATAACGCCTTTGTTGTGAATGAGGAAAATCCCCACCTTCACCTTTTCATTCCCTTCGAGCTTCCGTCCATCCTGGCGTTTGCAGAGGTAAGCAGGGTTGGCATTCCGACCGCCAGCCGCCTGATGCGAAGTGAGGCAATTTCCAGCCTGCCGGAATGGCGGAAGGAAGTCTGGGCCGGGGATCTCCTGGCGGCATTATGGTGCGCTCATCTCGGGAATGTGGGATACTTGAACGAATGTATGTCGGTTTATCGCCGTCATGCGGAAGGTTTCACCGCAAAAATCAGTGCGACGCTGGCAAAAAGATTTTTAGGGGTGATCGACCTGTACCAAAGATTCGACCAGGAGACCGGTTATCGGTACACAGGCGTGATCCAATTGCAGATCGAACGCCAGAGAGATTCCATTCGCCGCGCCGAACTGGGATGGTTCTATTTCCTTTTGCATCCCCACCGTACCATTGTGCGGCTCATCCAAAGGATGCGGGAATTTATAAGTTATAGCCGAAGCCGGGGGCCAAATCGGTAGGAATGTGACCGTCTGCCCGGCCGGGCTTTATTGAATCTGCTGGACCAGACATAAAAAAACCAGGAAATTGCATGGACACCGATCAAATTATCCATTCACCTGTCCCGGCTTCCCGATCTTTGGCCGTTGCCTGGGGGTTGCTTGTGTCGCCGGGTATCCTGTTTTTGTTACTGGTACTGCTGATTTTGCCTTTGGAAATTCGCGACTTTTTGATCCTGGCATTGGCAGTGCTGGTCTTGACACTGTCCACAAGAAATTTTGGGATGATGTGGGTGGCCTTCATCCTGTACCTTCCGCTGATACACCTCCAGGCTGGCATGTTTGGACAGGCGAAGATCAGCGGCATCCGGATTTTCCTCATGATCTTCCTGGGCACATTTTTGCTGCTGCCAAAACCCAGGAAGTTTTGGCCTGTATTATTCAAGCAGCCCGTTTTTATGGGATTGGTGCTTTTTTGGGGGGCAAATATGGTTTCTGCCGTTGTCTCCGGGGAATTGGAGGCTGTTTTTCGTGTCCTGAGCTACCTCGAACCGCTGGTATTTTTCATAATCAGCTACTTTGTCGTGGTTCGACAGCCGGGCAACTGGAGGATGCTCTTGTGGGCGATTGCGCTTGGCGGGACTTACGTGATTCTCTTGGGCGGGCTGGAGTGGATCACACAGAGGCCCCTGGTCGAAATCCTCGGGATCAAGTACGCCGTCTACAATTCAGAGATCATGGAGTTCTATCTCTCAGAGGATCGATTTGGCCTGGGAGGGCGTATTTCATCGACCCTGCTCCAACCCGTCTATGCCGGACTGTTCTTCTCCATGTACGCCATCCTGTCAACCTACTACGTTGCCATTTACCGAAAATATTATCGAAGTTGGCTGTTGGTCCTGCTGCCTCTGTGTATGGGCATGGTGATTCTCACCGCCTCCAGAGGACCTATTCTGGCCTTGGGCGTGGCATTATTGGCTTTCCTTGTATTTAGCCGGCAAAAGGGTCCCACTTTTGTGCTGACAGTCATTGGGTTGGGTGTGCTCATATTGGCGATCATCTACCTGGTCCCGGGTCTCCGCGCCTATATGCAGGCTTCTTTCGACCTGTCAGAACGCGCCTCGGGGAATGTTACCCAGCGCATCAACCTGACGTTAACGCTATTCGATTTTTTCAAAACGAATCCACTCTTGGGATATGGCCCCGGCCTTATTCAAAAAGCCGCCCGACAGGGAACATTTGGTTTTTCCGGCCTGGGCGGCCTTGAAAATCAATATGCCACCATCCTGGCAGATGGCGGATTGCTGGCGGGCGCCGCCTATGTGGTATTTATCATTGGCGTCTTTACCCTGGCGAGGAAGGCATATCGCAGTGGGAATCGCGAACTTCGGAACGCCGGGATGCTGTTGCTGGTGCTTGCCGCCTATTATTTCTCGGTGGTTGTTTCGGTCAATGCCATCCTGGCGGTGGGAGGTTACCTCTTCACAATCATTGTGGGTGGATTGGCCGGTCTGTGGGATCATCATCTCCAATATGTGTACAGGAACAAGCATACACCGACATGAATATAGCCTTGTCCATCATCATTGTGAATTGGAATGTCTGGGATGATCTTCGTGAATGCCTGGAATCCATTTTTGTTTCCTCCTTTCCCGAAGAAATGGAGGTGATTGTTGTCGATAACGCCTCCAGTGACTGTTCCGTAGCCAATGTGCAATCCCAGTTTCCCAACGTCAGAATCATCGCCAATTCCACCAATGCGGGCTTTCCGAAGGCGAACAACCAGGCGCTGGCGGTTGCCCGGGGCGAATTCGTATTATTCCTCAACCCGGATACGGTCATCGCCCCGGGCACTTTATCCGGCTGCGTTTCTGCGCTGCGCTCACAGGCGGATATTGGATTGTTGGGTTGCAAAATCAAATACCCGGATGGAAGCATTCAATATGAGGGCGCAAGGAATTTTCCCTCTTTGCGCACGATATTCTGGGAGGTTTTTTACCTCCACATGCTGTTCCCCAAAAGCCCTTTGTTTGGTGAAAAGTTAATGGGCAATTGGAATCATGAAGGCTCGCGCGATGTCCCCTGTCTTTTGGGGGCCTTTATGATGGGCAGGCGCTCGCTCCTGGTGGAAATGGGGGGCATGGATGAAAGCGTGTTTATGTTTCTGGAGGATGTGGATTTGTGTTTCAGGACGGTCAAGAATGGATGGCGGGTCCATTACCTGGCGGACTACCAAATTATTCATAAATCCATGCAGTCACAGAAAAAAAAGAAACGGCCCATGACCTATGAGAATGCTACGGCCAGGTATGAGTTTTTCAGAAAGCATCGTGGGCCGGCTGCGGCGTTGGCCTGCAGGCTGCTCCTGTTCCTTAAGGGCGCTGCCAGGTTCTTGATCAGTTTATTTCTCTTCCCTGTTTCGCTGCCATTTCCGCGCTTGCAGGCCAGGCTCCGAAACGCGCACAAACCGATGGTGCAGTTGGATTTGCTGAAGTGGGCATTCACTTATAGGGCGGCAGCCGACGAATGACGCTGGACTGCCTTGCATCCGACAGGCCTTGTTCCGCCGCAGGGAATGGCAATTCGACCGGGGCGGGCCGACACCCCTTGACCAGACAGTAGCGACCACCCATGCCGATCAAACTCCTTTTGCTGGGTCCCCTGCCGCCTCCTTATGGAGGGCCGGAGGTCATGACCCGGGCTTTATTGGATGGCCTGAAAGGAAGAAAAGAATTCCTGGTTCGGCATATCAATACACAGGTATCTCGTTCCCTGGCTGAAAAGGGGGGCAAACATCAATTCAGAAAATCCTGGAGAGGTTATGCCCAGGCCATTGAGATGGTGAAGATGCTGTTCGATTTTCGTCCCGATATTGTGTACCTGCCGCTCACAAACTCTCCCAGTTTTCTGGGATTTTTGCGGGACGCATTATTCCTGGCGCCCGCCCTGCTGTTTCGGAAGAAGGTCGTAGTGCGCCTGCATGGGGGGTATTACTATTATGCCCACGCCCGTGGCTTGCAGCGCCGCATCGTTCAATTCCTGCTGGGGAAAATTTCCCTGGCCATGTTGCAGGGGCGGCGATTGAAAAATGAGTTCAATGGACTGGTGGCCGATGAACGGATCGTCACTGTTCCAAATGGGATCGACGCCCATCCCTTTGAAGAGGCGCGCCATCGACTTGTAAAACGGGACGCTCCAGGCCCAAAGCGGGTTCTATTTGTCGGGTTGATGTGTTCCGAAAAAGGGTTTCACGATGTGCTTGCCGCCATCCCCGGTGTTCCCAATGCAGATTTTATATTTGCGGGCGAATGGCCTTCTGCAAAAGATGAAAGGGAGGCGCGCGCTTTCCTTGCCCAACATGGGATCGAGAACCGCGTGACTTTCAAAGGCGTCGTGTCCGGTCCTGCCAAGTATGATATGTTCGTTTCCTCCGACCTGTTCGTGTTTCCATCTTATTTCGTATACGAAGGCCATGCCGTCAGCAGTGTCGAGGCCCTGGCTGCGGGGCTTCCAATTGTTTGCACGGATCACGGCGCGTTGAACGAGTCTGTTGTGGATGGATGGAATGGATACTTCATTCCCCGCTCCGATCCCGCCGCCATCGCTGCGCGCTTGAATCAATTGCTCTCAGACGAGGCGACCCGAAGCACAATGGCCTCCAACAGCCGCGCCTGGCATGAGCAGAATTTTACGTTGGAGAAATTCATAGACAATTGGTCCCGGGCAATCCTATCCCTGGGCCTCCCTGGTGCGAGTGACGGGGGAACTGGGGGGGGGGAATGAGCCAACCAAGAATACTCTGCACAGGCGCCAGCGGGTTTATCGGTACGAACCTGATGGACCACCTTCTTGAAAATGGAGCCGCTGTTTTGAATGTCGATAAACAGCCTCCCAAAAAGGAGGAACACAATCCATACTGGGCGGACTGTAACATTATGGATTATTCCCGCTTGGAAAATATCTTCCAAGATTTTCGACCTGATTACGTTATCCACCTGGCCGCCCGCACGGATACCAATGGCAAAACATTGGAAGAATATTTTGAAAATACCAGCGGGACCAAAAATGTATTGGATGCGATACGTTCGACGGGCGGCATTTCACGTGTGGTCATCACTTCCACTCAATACGTCCATCGACCCGGCCATTTGCCCGAAAATGATGAGGATTTCGAACCTCACACGGTCTACGGTGAAAGCAAGGTCATTACAGAAAAGCTGACGCGTTCTGCCAGGCTGGACCCCATTTGGACGATCATCCGTCCAACCAATATTTGGGGGCCCTGGCATCCCCGCTATCCCCATGAATTTTGGGCCGTCTTGCATCGCGGTTTGTATCTTCACCCCGGCAGGCAAAGGGTCATGCGCAGTTACGGATATGTCGGAAATGTTGTTTATCAAATCGGGAAAATCCTTGGGGAGACACCGGGTGTCGTGAGCGGGAAAGTCTATTATGTCGGCGACGCCCCCATTAATTTGCTCGATTGGACCAATGGATTTTCGAGGGCGATCACCGGAAAGAATGTAAGAATCGTTCCCCGCGCCGTGGTTGGGGCTGCGGCGCAGGTCGGGGATTTCTTGTCGAGATTTGCAATTCGGTTTCCGATCACCTCCTCACGCTTTCAAAGCATGACCACCGATTACCTGACACCCATGTCGGAAACGCTGGATGTATTGGGGCGCCCGCCATTTACGCTCGACAATGGAATAGCTAGAACAGTGGATTGGCTGAGGCAATATGGCTATCTTGGATAATCGACATTCCCACCCGGGACACCCTGCCGAATTCATCCACGTTTTGGGGCTTGGGGTGGGGGTTGTCAATATAAACCAGGTCATTGAAATCATGGCCCGCTGGATCGAAGAAAAGAAACCGCAATATATTTGCGTTACCCCGGCGCACTCCATTATGGATTGTTATCGGGAGCCTCATTTGTATTCCCTTTTCAATGCCAGCGGCTTGACTGTCCCTGACGGGATGTCATTGGTGTGGTTGTTGAAGTTGCGTGGATATGGGAGAGTTGGCCGCGTGGCGGGATCGGACCTGATGGATGCCGTAATGCGGTATTCGGTATCGCAGGGATGGAAACATTACTTCTATGGCGGCGCGCCGGGCGTGTACCAAAAGTTAAGCGCCAACCTGCAAGCGAAATATCCGGGCGTGAAGATCGTTGGGGGGTATTCCCCGCCTTTTCGTCCGCTCACGGACGAAGAAGACCGGGAAATCGTTGAAAAAATCAACGCGACCGCCCCGGACATTGTTTGGATTGGAATCAGCTCTCCCAGGCAGGAAGGCTGGATGGCCGGGCATAAGGGCAAAATTAATGGCGCCGTGCTGGTGGGTGTGGGAGCGGCATTCGATTTCCTGTCCGGGCAAAAAAAACGCGCTCCACGCTGGATGCAGCGCCTGGGATTCGAATGGCTGCATCGATTGATTTCAGAGCCAAGGCGATTGTGGCGGCGCTATTCCCAGTATCCGCTCTTTGCCTTGTTGGCCTTTGCGGAGATGCTTGGGATCAAGGTGGTTTCTGAAGAGTTTCACCGAAAATCGGCCTGATATTGCCCGTTCAACGAAATTCCAGGTTCGAAGCTGCTCGTGATGATATAATTTTACGGATGTCGGAGAAAGCATGAACAACAACTTTTCATTGGAAACCGCAGAAACCGGCGTAGTTGATATTAAACCCCTGCTTGCCATTCTCAGGCGCGGCCTTTGGCTCCTGGTCCTGGCCTTCCTGCTGGGAGGGGGAACGGCATACGTCGTCAGCCGCCTTCAGACCCCGATCTACAGCGCCGGCACCCAGGTAATCGTTGCAAGACCATCCTCCTCGCAAACGGTGGTTTCCGATATTACCCAGGGGTCCACCAGCCAGCAGATCGCCCAAACCTACGTGGCCCTGCTCTCCCAACCCTGGGTGATGGACAAGGTCTCCGAACGGGTGGGCGGCGAAGAAATCGGCGCCGCAGATATCAGCATCGAAGCGGTCTCGAATACCCAGATCATCGGCATCCGCGCCGAAGACGCCGACCCGCTGCGCGCGGCCCTGATCGCCGACACCCTGGTGCAGGTGCTCATCGAGCAAAACGAGACCATCCAATCCGGGCGCTACGTGGAAGCCGAAAAAAACCTGGATACGCAGATCGAGAACATCAACCAGCAAATTTCCGATACCCAGGCCGCCTTGAAGCAGGCCCAGTCGGGCGCCCTGGCCGAACAAATCGAAAATACCAAAGCCAACATCCAGGAAACGCAGGGGGTGGTGGCCGACCTGCAGCAGGAAATCACCAAACTCTCCGGCCTTTCGGCTTCCAACGTCGCCAGCCTGCTGACCTATAACCGCAACAGCCTGGCGCAAGTCCAGGCCACGCTGGACCGCCAATTGACCAGTTACGATGCCATCGCGGCCAAACTGGCCGACCCGCAGGTGCAGCAGGATGCCGCCCAGGTCGCCAGCCTGCAAACCCAGCAGTCCGAATTGGAACTTGCGATCAATGCCACCCGCCAGAAAATTGAAGCCCTGGGCCAGGAAATCGCCTGGCTGACCCCCTACCTGGAAGCCGGCCTGCTCGAACGCGACCTGGCGGTCAAAAATGACGAACTGGCCACCCAGCAGTCCCTGCTGCGCTCCTATCAACAAACCTATACGGACCTGTTGGTGACGGGCGCCATCAACGGCACCACGGATGAGATCACCAACCTTGAAAAGAACCTCAGCCTCTACCAGCAGGTCTACGTCAACCTGTTGAGCAACCGCGAGACGGTGCGCCTGAACCGGATGCAGAACGCCCTCACGGTGGTGCAAACCAACCCGGCCCTGGCCTCCGAGAATCCGGTCCGTCCGCGCACCTCGCTCAATACCCTCCTGGGCGCGTTCGGCGCCTTGGTGCTGGCTGTGACGGGCCTGTTCCTGACCGAGATGCTGGACACCACCCTCAAGACCCGCGAAGATGTGGAACGCGAACTGGGCCTGCCGATCATGGGATATTCCCTGTCCATGGAGGCGGCGGGCAGCTCCGACAAGGTCGGCCCCTACGTGGCGCGCGTGCCGCGTTCGCCCGCCGCCGAAGCCTTCCGCTCCCTGCGCACCAACCTGGAATTCATCGGCGTGGACAAGCCCCTCAAGAGCCTGCTCATTTCCAGCCCGGGCGCCTCGGAAGGCAAGACCACCATCGCCGCGAACCTGGCCGCGGTCATCGCCCAGGGCGGCAAACGCGTGGCCCTGCTCGACGCCGATTTCCGCCGCCCGCGCGTCCACCGCGAGATGGGCCTGACCAACCGCTCCGGCCTGAGCGACGTGTTCCGCGACCGCCTGGCCCTGGCGGATGTCCTCCAGGCCTGGGATGGCCTGAACCTGTCCGTCGTTACCAGCGGCGGCATTCCGCCCAACCCGTCTGAACTGCTGGCCTCCCAGAAGATGCGCCAGATCATGGACGAACTCGAAGCCCAGTTCGACATCGTGATCGTGGACAGCACCCCCACCATCGTGACTGACAGCCAGCTGATCGCCGCCCGTGTCGACGGCGTCCTGCTCGTGCTGACGCCCGGCCGCACCAGCGCCGAGGCGGCCCGCGCCGCCGTGGAACAATACCGCCGGGTGGGTGCGCGCCTGCTGGGCGTGGTGCTGAACAACATCCAGCCCGGGCAGGGATACGGGTACACCCCCTACTCCCAGTACAGCTATTATCGCTACGACCAGGCCGACGAAGGCGGCCAGCGCCACGCGAGCCGCGGGTTCAAGCTGCCCTGGCGCAAGAACGGGAAAGTCCATGAAATGACCCCGGAAACAGTCGGGAAGACAACCGAAAACCAGTAGCCGACAATGTAGAGATCGAAGCGTTGTCATGAACATGGATGCCGGACAGAACGACTTTTGCCCGTTTTTGGGATTGAGGGGCGACCCGCACTCGTTGATGCTTTTCATCTCCCCCCATAATTGCTGCCACCGCTGTAAGCCGGTGGCTTTTGTTAACCTGGAGCACCAAAACGATTACTGCCTGGCGGCCACCCACATCAACTGCCCCGTCTACAGCGCAGAGGCCGACCGCCCGCTTCCCCGCGCCCTGCGCCTGAAGCATACGCCGCAGGGCAATCGCCTCCCGTGGATGGCCTGGCTGGCGCTGCTGCTCCTGCTGGCGGGCGCGCTGGCGATATTTCTGCAGCAGCTCTTTGCCGCCCCCGCCCTGCTGGAGCCGACGGCTGCGCCTGCCATCGAAAGCAGCGTTACGCCGCCGCCCGCCTCGACGCCGACCCTCCAGCCAACGCCGACCGCCTCAACCGTTCCCAGCCTGACGCCCACCCAGCCCTCCCCAACCCCCAGCCAAACCCCAATCGCCACGCCCGCCGCCGCAACGTTCACCCCGTCCCTGTCCGTGTCTGCCACCGCCGCCAGCCTCCCGCGTCACGCCCTGGAGGTGCCCATCGGGCGCGGGCAGCAGTTTTTGATTCACCGCGTGCTGAGCGGCGAGAACCTCAACACCCTGGCTGAAACCTACCAAACCAGCATCGACGCCATCCTGGCCGTCAACTACGACCTGGCCGTGCCCATTTGGGCCGATACGCTGGTTGTCCTGCCCCTCGAAACCGCCAGCCCGCAGGGATTGCCGATCCTCGAACCCTACCAACTTTCCGAAGCGGGGCTGACCGCCGAAACCCTGGCGCAGCGGCTGGGCTTCGACCTGGACAGGTTCAACACCGTCAACGACCTCGCCGCCGGGGAAACCCTCAACACGGGCGATTGGTTCCTGATTCCGCGCGACCACCAGAAACAACCGTGAGCGAAACCAGGCCGCCCCTCGAAGAAATCAAATACATCCTCGAAAACCTGCGCCTCCCCGAGCGGTTGGATGACCATCCCTGGGCGCGCAGCCTTACCGTGCAGGAGCAGGCCGCCCAGGACCCGTCCCTGGCGGGCAAAAGCCCCGGCCAGCAGTTGGCGCAAGTCATCGGCGATCTGTTCCGCCAGACCATGCCCGCCACTCCCCCGCAGCATGGTAAACGCCTCGACACCCGCTGGGGGCGCTTCGGCATCCTGGCGGCCTATTACTTTGCGCCCCACCGCTTTGGCCGCCTCCAGCCGCGCTCCCTGCGCGAAGCCTGGCGGCGCATCGACCAGGCCATCCTGTTATTTGTGTACGGCGCGCCCGCCAACGAGTTGAAACCCGGGCAGGTGCAGCCCTACCAGTTGATCGGCGACGAACTGGACTTCCCCGCCAACAGCACCATCAGCGACTGGCACCGCAGCGGCCTGCAGGACCTGGCCGACCTGTTCCTCAGTCATGAAAACCACCTGAAAGATACCCAGGCTTCCCAGCCCGATGCGCCCGTCCAGGCCCCGCCCGAGCCACTCCGCAAGCAGGGCAGGCGCTGGGTCTGGCTCGCGCTCCTGGCCGCCCTGCTGCTGGGCCTGTCCCTGCTGGGCGTCGAGGCCTACCGCCTGGCCCGCCTGGCCCAAACCGTGCGCCAGGACATTGCGGAACTGGAGCGCCTGAACCCTTCGGCCCTCGACGAGGCCACCCTTGCGCAGGTTCAAAGCTCCCTGGAAAAAACCTACCAGGATATCGAAGCGCTGCGCTCCGAGTCCGCCCCCTGGCTGGGACTCACCCGCCGCCTGGGCTGGGTCCCGGTATATGGGGGCGACCTCCAACACCTCGGCGACCTGCTGGAGATGGCCTCCGGCCTGGTCGACTCGGCCCGCCGGACCATGCAGACCGCCTATCCCATCTGGGAACTGGTGAAACAATCCGAACGCGAAATCAAGGCCGGTGAGCTGACATCCATGCTGCTGGAAACCCGTCCCGCCCTGGAGCAGGCCCAGGTCGCCCTGTTGCGCGCCCAGTCGGCCCGCGAGCGGATCGATGTGAATTCCCTGTCCTCCGAGGTGCGCCCCCTGGTCCTGCGCGTCGACCCCTACCTGGACCTGCTCGACGAGGGACTGTCCACCGCCCTGGCGGTGCCCAGCCTGTTGGGCGCCACGGACGAAGGGCCCAAGACCTATCTCGTCCTGATCCAAAACGAGGACGAACTGCGCGCGACGGGCGGATTCCTCACGGCGGCGGCCAAAGTGATCGTTGCCAACGGCGAAATCCTGAGCTACGACCTGGAAGACTCGTACGCCGTGGACGACCTGTCCAAGCCGTACCCCGTGGCCCCCTGGCAGCTGCGTAATTATATGAACCTGCCCGTCCTGTTCTTTCGCGATTCGAACTGGTATCCCGATTTTCCCACCACGGTCAAGTGGGCCGAGTATCTGTACGTCTTTTCGGAAGGCGCCTCGGTGGACGGGGTGATCGCCATCGACCAGCACGTGCTGGCGACCCTACTGTCGGTAACCGGGCCGCTGCGGGTCGAGGAGATCGACGCCACGATTTCGGCGGAAAATATCCGCCAGGTCATGCGCCAGGCCAAGCTGCCGTCGGCCGAAACCTGGGACGATCCCAACTGGCATCGCAAACAGTTCATGAATCCCATTGCAGCCGCCATCCTGGAAAGGTTGTTGGCCGGGCGCGGCCTCTCCTGGGAGACGCTGCTCAAGGCCATGCTCCAGGAACTCGACCAGCGCCACATCCAGGCGCAGGTGGATGAGCCGGACATGGCCCGCCTGCTGGCCGCCCGCGGCTGGGACGGCGCCATGCGCCCGGGGGCGGGCGATTTCCTGATGGTGGTGGGCAGCAACGTGGGATACAACAAGACCAACGCCGTGGTCGAGACTTCCCTCGCCTACGATGTCGACCTGGCGGACCCGTCCGCGCCCGCCTCCCACCTGGCGGTCTTCCATCGTAACCACGCCGTCGGCGATCCCCTGGACTGTCCCTCGCCCTACGAAGTGAACAAGGATAATTGGTACGCCATCAACCGCTGTTATGTCGATTACTTGAGGGTCTACCTCCCATCGGGAACCCAACTGGTGGACTCGCGCACCACTGCCGTCCTGCGCAGCGACGATCCCTGGTTGAAGGCAGACGTGCCGGGCGGTGTGGACATTTTGGAGGAGCCAATCCAGGGCGTGCAGGGATTTGGCACCCTGCTGCTCGTCAAGATGGGCCAGGGGCTGGGGACGGATTTTGAATTTTCCCTGCCCGCCTCCGTGGTGCAGGCAGACCCGGGCGGCGGCCTGCTTTACCGCCTCCATATCCAGAAACAGGCGGGCACAGGCTCGATTCCGTTGACCTTGCGCGTCCACCTGCCGGCCCAGGCGGGAGATGTCACCGCCGTCCCCGCGGAATCTGCCCGCGACGGGACGAACCTGCTGTTCAACCTGGAACTACGCACCGATCTATCCATCGAAATCCGCTTCCGCCCGTAATCCGAATATTTTTCGGATTTGCCCGGCCGCTTTTCCACTAGAATGCCCCCAGAAAGGAGATTACCGAAATGAAAACCCTTCGCATCCTTGCAATCCTGTCCCTGCTGGCCGTGGTCGTCCTGGCCGGCCTGAATGGCACCGCCTGGGCTGGCAAACTGAATGCCAGCGACCCGGCCCCCGCCGCCGCCGACTCGGCGGACCTGCCCCGCGCCGAAGGCACTGGGCGCACGACCCGCACGACCACCGATCCCATCCAGAAGCCGATCGTGGTCGGCAGTGTGGCCCTGGTGCAGCCGCAGGCTGGCTGCCAGTTGTATGTCACGCTGCTGGAAGACAAAGAGGATTTCCCCATCGATTTCCCCGCCGAAGAGACCTACCCGGGTGAGTTGATCGAGGGCGCCGTCATCCAGTTGACCTGCGTTGGCAACCGCTTCTGCGGCGCGACCGTGTGCTACAATGTTGGCCCGGACGCCAAGGAACGCGCCTACTACTGGGATGGAACAACCTGGATCCAGTCGACCATCGAGATCAAGGATGGGCTGGCCTGCGTCTACGTGCCCGAGGACGCCCCCAATCCCACCTTCACCGCCCTGTTCATCCCCAAGTAAGCCCCACCGTTTTCTGTAACATCCACTGGGTGGAGCCGGGCGACTGCCTGGCTCCACCCTTTTGTTTTCGGCATGAACCGCCTGCTGCGCTGCCTGCCCCTTGTGTTGATCGCGCTCTTCCTGGGCGCGCTATATTTCCGCACGCTGGCGCCCGGGCTGACCTGGGCCAACGATGGCGCGGATGGCGGCGACCTGGTGACGGCGGTGGTCACGGGCGGGGTTCCGCACCCGGGCGGCTATCCCACCTACCTGGCCCTGGCGTCCATCTTCTCGAAATTGCCCTTCGAATCGCCGGCCTATGGCACCAACCTGCTTTCACTGGCCTGCGCGCTGCTGGCGGCTGTGTTGATGTATGCCATCCAGCGCAAGGCCGGCGGCGGGGTTGTGCCGGCCTGCCTGGCCGCGCTGGCTTTTGGGAGCTTTCCCCTGGTCTGGTCGCAGGCCGTCATCACCGAGGTCAATGCAGGGGCCGCGTTGTTTGCCGCGCTGGTCGTGTACTGGCTGGGCGTGCGCGCCCCCACTCCCCGCGAGGGACTGGCCGGGGGACTGGCCGCCGGGCTGGGATTGGGTGCGCACCTGACCCTCGCATTCCTGCTGCCCCTGCTTTTCCTGGGGACGATGCGGCAGGGTTGGCGGGCCTACGTCAAACCCCTGGCCTTGCGCCTGGCGGGGTTTGCGCTGGGATTGGGCGTCTACGGGCTGATTCCCCTGCGGGCGCGCGCCCAGGCCCCGGTCAACTGGGGCAATGCCGTCGACCTGCCCGGCTTCCTGTGGCTGGTGAGCGGACGGATGTACCACGACCGTCTCGAACGTTTCAACTGGGCCTATCTGGAGGCCGGCTTCCGCGCCTGGAGCCGCGCGCTGCTCGAACAACTGGGGCCGGCCGGTCTGGCGCTGGTTTTCCTGGCGCTGGCCTTTGGCTTCAAACCGACGCGCCTGTATCTGGTCAGCCTGTGGATGTTCCTGGTTTATTCGCTCTTTTCCATTATTTACTACTCCCCCGATTCGTACGTCTACCTGCTGCCGCCGCTGATGTCCGTTGCCCTCTGGGTGGGAGAGGCCGCCGCCTGGCTGCTGGAGCGCATCGCCTGGCGGCCGCGCTTTTCACGCCCCCTGACTGTGGGCCTGCTCCTTTCCATTTTCGTGCTGCGCGCCCTGGCGGCCCTGCCATCCATGGATTTATCCTCCGACCACGCCGCCGAGGACTATGCCCGCAGCGTGCTGGAGGCGGCCCCGCCCCGCGCCATCCTGCTGGCCGATGGGGATGAGGCGGTCTTCTCGCTCTGGTACGTTCATTACGCCCTGCATGCCCGCCCGGACCTGGTGGTGCTGGCCCGCGGCCTGATGCCCATGCCCTGGTACCGCCAGACGCTGCGGGCCACCTACCCCGACCTGACGGTCCCGGACCTGCCCTGGGCCGAGGCTGTCTTGCTGGTCAACGCCTCGCGCCCGGCCTGTGAGCTGGGCGTCGAACTGCGGCCGCAGTTGCAGTGCTCCCGGGGAGCGGAGTGAGGCGACCGCAGATTGCAAATCTGCCGCAAGCATGGATGCTCCCGCTGAGTTTGCAACCCAGCGGCTTGCTCATGAAACAAAAGTCCGCTCCGAGCGTTACATCCCGTACACGCCGCCTGAGACGCGCAGGGCCGAGCGGATCATCAGGAATTCGGTAATGTTCTCGGCGGTCACCAGGCCCACGAAGCGTCCGCCGTGGGTGACGGGCAGGGCCTTGGCGCCCGATTCCTGCAAGCGCAGCAGGGCCATCTCGACCATGTCGTACGAGTCGACCTCGGGCAGGTGGCTGCGCATCACGCCGACCACAGGCGCGGACTGTCCCTGCTGGGAGAGGGCCGCGATGAAGGTGTCCCGTTCGAGGATGCCGAGCACGCGCCCGTCGCCGTCCACCACGGGGAAGTCGTGCTGCGAGCCTGACAGCACCAGTCCCACCACGCGGGCCAGGTTGTCGCGCGGACTGAGGGTCTGGAAGTCGGTCATCATGGCGCGGGTGACGGGGATGCCGCTGACCGAGTTCTTCATCTGTACCAGGCTGGCCTCCTGCGAGGCGCCGATCCACACGAAGAAGGCGATGAACAGCAGGGTCGGGTTGCCGAACAGGCCTGCCAGCCCGAACAGCAGGGCCAGGCCCTGGCCGACGTTGGCGGCGATCTGCGTGGCGCGCACGTAATCCATGCGCATGGCCAGGATGGCGCGCAGCACCCGTCCACCGTCCATGGGGAAGGCGGGGATCAGGTTGAACAACACCAGTGAAATGTTGACGGTCATCAGGCGTTCGAGGAAGCTGCCCGAGGCGACGGTCAACTGGTTAAGCGGAACCAGGCCATTCGTCAGGTAGAGGTAGGCGAACAATCCAGCGGCGATGACCACGTTGACGGCGGGGCCCATCAGCGCCACCCATAATTCTTCGATGGGCTTCTCGGGCATGCGCTCCAGGCGGGCCACCCCGCCGATGGGGTAGAGGGTGATGTCGCGCGTCCGGATGCCGTACTTGCGGGCGGTCAGGGCGTGGCCGTACTCGTGCAGCACCACACAGGCGAACAGCGCCAGGATGAAGAGGATGCCGTTAAAGACCTCGCCCCAGCTTTCGTGTTCGAGCCAGTGGCTGACTCCCACCCATCCGATCAGCAAGAGAAAGGTGGCGTGAACGTACACGTCGATACCGGCAAAGCGGCCAAGTTTCCATTGCCATTTCATTGTCTCAACTCCTTTTCAAGTTGAAGGGATTGTAAGATTAATATGTTAGAAAATTGTTATAAAAATTAATGGTTTTTGTAAGAAGCAGGGGAGTTGTACGAGACGGCGGCCAATTGCAAATCTGCCGCGAACCAGGGGGCCTTGTGAAACAAAAGTCCGCAAGCAGAGCTTGCGGACTCCAAAGGGCGGCAGCCCCCCTACCCTCTACTCTCTTTTCTCTCTTCTCTATCCTCTAAATCACACCCAACTTCTTCCCCGCCTCGATGATGATGTTCATGGCGCGGTCGATCTCGGCAGGCTCGTGCGTGGCGGTGACGGTGGCGCGCAGGCGGGCCAGTCCCTCGGGCACGGCGGGGGAGACGACGGGCAGGATGAAGACATCCTGGCGCTGGCCCTCGCGGGTCATGGCGAAGGCCACCTCGTCCGAGCCGCAGATGACGGGCACGATGGCGGTCTCGGTCAACAGGGTGTCGAAGCCCGCGGATTTGAGTCCGCCAATGAACTGCTTTGTATTGGCATTGAGCTGTTCGATGCGCCAGGGTTCGTCGAGGATGACCTTGAAGGCCTCATTGGCGGCGGCGGCCTGGGCGGGCGGCAGCGCCGCCGAGAAGATGTAGGCGCGGCTGGCGTGGCGCAGGTAGTTGATGATCTCCTTCTTCGCGGCCACGTATCCGCCCACCGAGGGGATGGTCTTGCTGAGCGTGCCCATCTTGATGTCGATCACGTCGCCCAGGCCGAAGTGCTCCTCGATGCCCGTGCCCGTTTTGCCGAGCACACCCACCGAGTGGGCTTCATCGATCATCAGCCAGGCGTTGTACTTTTTGGTCAATTCGATCATCTTCGGCAGGTCGATGATGTCGCCGTCCATCGAGAAGACCGAGTCGGCGATGACCAGCTTCGAGGCGCCTTCGGGGATGTTCTTGAGCATGGTTTCGAGGTGCGCCATGTCGTTGTGTTTGAAGCGGCGGAATTCCGCGCCCGACATGAGACAGCCGTCCACGATGGAGGCGTGGTTGAGCTTGTCCGAGAGCACGAAGTCCCCGCGGCCCATCAGGGTCGAGACCACGGTCAGGTTGGTGGCGTAGCCCGAGGAGTAGGTGATGGCGGATTCGGCGTGCTTGAAGTGGGCAATCGTCTCCTCCAGCTCGGTATGGAGGCCCAGCGTGCCCGCCAACATGCGGACGCCGTGCGTGCCCGTGCCGTATTTGTCCACGGCCTTTTTGGCGGCCTCGTTGATGCGCGGATGTCCCACCAGCCCGAGGTAGCTGTACGAGGCGTACATGCCCATCTCGCGGCCGTTGACGCGCACCTTCATCCCAGGCAGGATCTCCTGCACAGGCTGATTATAGTAATAAAGATCATGCGCCTTGAGCATCGAGACACGGTCGGTGAAAGCCTGGACGCGGCGGGTGACGGCATCGTCTGTATTGTGGAAGTCCATGGGTTGCTCCTTATAGTGATCTTGCTGCCCAACAGGGCTGGCTGATTATACTCCAGCCAATTTTTTGAGTTCTTCCTCGTCGATGATCTCGACGCCCAGCGATTGCGCCTTTTCCAGCTTCGAGCCGGGATTCTCTCCCAGCACGAGATAGCTGGTCTTCTTGCTGACCGAATCCGTGACCTTGCCGCCGTTCGACTCGATCAACTCCTTCACGCCCTCGCGGGTCAGGGTCGGCAGGGTGCCCGTGACGACGAAGGTCAGCCCCGTGAAGGCGCCTTCTTTCTTCTTTTCTCTTTCCTCCCCGATGGGCCAGACCCCCGCCGCCTTAAGCTTCTTCAACACCGTCTGGTTGGCGGGACGCGCGAACCAATCCACGATGCCCGCGGCGATGTTTGGCCCGATGCCTTCGATGGTTTGCAGATCGTCCACGGAGACCTGCGACAGGGTATCGAGATTGCCGAAATGGCGCGCCAGGTCGCCCGCCGAAACTTCGCCGACGCCGTGGATGCCGAGGGCGGTGATCAGGCGGCCCAGCGGCTGGCTTCGCGATGTGTCGATGGCCGTCAGCAGGTTATCCGCGATCTTGCCGGGCGGTTCCTTTTCGGTTTTGCGATCCTTCTTCGTGACCGCTTCGAGGATGTCCTCGCGGCTGAGGGTGAAAATATCCGCCACGTCTTCGACCTTGCCCGCCTCGATCAGCTTCTCGACGATCTTCGTTCCCATGCCCACAATATCCATCGCGCCGCGCGAGACGAAATGTTCCACGTTGCGGACGAGTTGCGCGGGGCAGGCCGCGTTGACGCAGTACCAGGCCACCTCGCCTTCGAGATGCTCCACGGGCTGGCCGCAGGCCGGACAGTGCGTGGGCGGCGTGTAGACTTGTTCCGCGCCCGCGCGCGCGTCCACGACGGGACCGATGATGTAGGGGATGACCTCGCCCGCGCGTTTGACCAGCACGCGGTCGCCGATGCGGATGTCCTTCTCGGCGATATAGTCGAAGTTGTGCAGGGTGGCGTTGCGCACAACCACGCCGCCGATTTCCACCGCTGCGAGCACGGCCTTGGGGGTCAGCACGCCCGTGCGGCCCACCTCCACGTCGATGCCCAGCAGGGAGGTGGTCACCTCGCGGGCAGGGAACTTGAACGCAATCGCGCCGCGCGGATCCTTGCCCACGAAGCCCAGGTCAGCGGCCAGGGTCAGGTCGTCGATCTTGATGACCATGCCGTCGGCCTCGTAGGGCAGGCTATCGCGGCCCTCGTTCCAGGTCTCGGTGTAGGCGATGGCCGAGTCAAGATCATCGAAGCGCCGCGCCACATCCGTGACGGGGAAGCCCAGCGCCTTGAGATATTCCAGGATTTCCCATTGAGAGGTTGGTAAACCCTTAGGGTCTCCAGACCCTAAGGGTTTGTCTTCATGATACACGATTTGATACACCAGCAAGGTGATCGGACGCGAGGCCGTCAGCGCGGGGTCGAGCTGGCGCAGCGAGCCCGCCGCCGTGTTGCGCGGATTGAGATAAGTCTTCTCGCCCGCCTCGGCCAGCTTGCGATTTAATTCTTCGAATTCCTGGTTGGGAATGAACGCCTCTCCCCTCACCACAAGATAATTCGGAACATCGACCTTCGACTTTCCACCTTCGACCGGGATCTTCAGCGGAATGGCCCGCACGGTTCGCAGATTCGATGTAATATCCTCGCCCACCTCGCCGTCGCCGCGCGTCGCGCCCTGGACGAAGACTCCGTCGCGGTAGTGCAGCACCACGCTCAGGCCGTCGATCTTCGGCTCGACCACGAACTGCGCCCGCTCCACGCGGTCATCCAGTTTGCGCACGCGCTCGAACCAGGCGCGCGCATCCTCCGCGCCGAAGGCATTCGCCAGCGAGAGGATCGGCCTGGGATGACGCACCTTCTCGAAACGCTCGGCTGGCCCGGCCCCCGCGCGCTGGGTGGGCGAATCGGGCGTCACCCAATCGGGGTGCTCCGCCTCGATGGCCTTGAGTTCGTTCAACAGGCGGTCATATTCCAAATCGCTGATGACGGGCGCATCCTGCACGTGATAGCGATGGTTGTGCTCATGCACCTGCTGTTTCAACTCTGCGTAGCGGGATTGTGTGTCCATGCGGCAATTATATACCACACTCGGTCACACACCTGCCCTGCCGTCTCGCACCGTCGTGCCCGCGGCACAAACGGTGGCGGGTGGTGCCCGGGCTATGCTACACTTAACGCACCATGCTCCAACCGCAATCCTTCCAAACCCATACCCTGTCCCGCCACCCGCGCGGCGGGGCCATTGGCCGCATCCTGGCCGCTGCCATTCAGGCCGTCGAGCCGGGTGAGGCTGTGCGCCGCTTCGTTCATCGCGATGGGGATGCGCTCATCGTCGACGGGCGTGTCTATCCACTGGAGGGGATCGGGCGGATTCGCATCCTCGGGCTGGGGAAGGCCGCCCAGGCCATGAGCCTGTCCCTGGCGGACCTGCTCGCCGACCACTCGCCCCGCGGCCTGCTCATTCCAAAACAGGCCCCCGTCCACCCCCCAGGCGGATTCGACCTGCAGCCCGGCGGCCATCCCGTCCCCGATGAAAACAGCCTGCGGGCCGGGCAGAAAGCCCTCGAACTGGCCTCCGGCCTGGGCGCAGACGACCTGCTGATCTGCCTGATCTCGGGCGGCGGGTCGGCGCTGATGACGGCCCCGTCGCCCGGCCTCGCGCTGGACGACCTGCGCGGGCTGACCTCGGCCCTGCTGGCCTGCGGCGCGCGCATCGACGAGATCAACAGCCTGCGCCGCCACCTCGACCGACTCAAGGGCGGCGGGCTGGCCCATGCCGCCGCGCCCGCGCGCGTGGTCAGCCTGATCCTCTCGGACGTGGTGGGCAATCCGCTCGAAGCGATTGCCTCGGGCCCCACCGCGCCCGACCCGTCCACCCGCACCGACGCGCTGGGCATCCTGGAAACATACGGCCTGGCGGGCCAGGTTCCCGCCGCGGTCCTGTCTACCCTGCGCGCGGCCCCCGAGACCCCCAAGCCCGGCGACCGCCTGTTCGAGCGCGTGCAAAACGTCATCGTGGGCAGCAATGCCCTGGCCGCCGACGCGGCCCTGCGCCAGGCGCGCCGCGAAGGCTTCGAGGTCCTTGCGCTCGGCGACGACTGGCAGGGCGAGGCGCGCGAGGTTGGCCGTGAACTGGCCCGCCGCCTGGAGGCCTGCCCCCTGCCGCGGCCCTTCTGCCTGGCGGCGGGCGGCGAGACCACCGTCACCCTGCGCGGAAGCGGGCAGGGCGGACGCAACCAGGAACTGGCCCTGGCCGCCGTGCGCGCCCTGGCGGGAGGACGCGAGTCTCTGCTCATTACCCTCGCCACCGATGGCGAAGACGGTCCCACCGACGCCGCGGGAGCCGTTGTCGGCGCGGACAGTTTGCAGCGCGGCCTGGCCCTGGGCCTGTCCCCCGAAGCCTTCCTCGAAGACAACGACGCCTACCATTATTTCGCGGCCCTTGACGACCTGCTGCGCCCCGGCCCGACCGGCACCAACGTCAACGACCTGGCCTTTGGTTTCGGGCTATGACAGCCCCCCTCCAATTCCCCCGCAGGCATAGGTAAAGGCCCCAATCTCATGTAAAATAAGGCCATGCTTGCACGAACATACTCCTGCGCAGTAGTGGGTTTGGATGGCGTAATCGTCGAAGTCGAAGTGGATTACACCAACGGACTGCCCGGCATGACCATTGTCGGCCTGCCGGATACCGCCGTGCAGGAGAGCCGCGAACGTGTGCAGACCGCCGTCAAGAACGCGGGACTGCATTTCCCCCGTCACCGCATCGTAGTCAACCTGGCGCCCGCCGTGGTGCGCAAGGAAGGTCCCGCCTATGACCTGCCCATCGCCCTGGGCGTGGTCATCCTGGCGGGTTATTTGGATCAGGAGACCATCGAGGGCGCGCTGGTGGTGGGCGAACTCTCGCTGGACGGCGTGGCCCGCCACACGCGCGGCATCCTGCCGATGGCTGCCGCCGCCCGCGCCAACAACTTCCCGCGGATGTTCGTGCCCGAGGCGGATGCCGCCGAAGCGGCCCTGATCCCCGACCTGGAAGTGTATCCCGTCAAATCGCTGGCCGAGCTGTACGACCACCTGAGCGGACGCCAGTTGATCGAGCCGTTCCAGGCCTCGAACGCCCTCGAACTCGAGCCGCTCTTCACGCCCACCGACTTCGCCGAAGTCAAGGGCCAGGAACACGTCAAGCGCGCGCTGGAGGTGGCCGCGGCCGGCGGGCATAACGTGTTGATGGTGGGCAGCCCGGGCAGCGGCAAGACCCTGCTGGCGCGCGCCCTGCCCGGCATCCTGCCCGAGATGAGCATCGAAGAATCCCTGGACGTGACGCGCATCTACTCGGTGGCCGACCAGCTCCCGGCCGGCACGCCGCTCATCCGTCACCGCCCCTTCCGCGCGCCGCACCACACCATTTCCCACGCAGGCCTGGTCGGCGGCGGGAACATCCCCAAGCCCGGCGAAATCTCGCTGGCGCACCGCGGCGTGCTCTTCCTGGACGAATTCCCCGAGTTCGGCACGCGCGTCCTCGAAGTCATGCGCCAGCCGATGGAAGACAAGGTGGTCACCATCAGCCGCGCCAAAGGCTCGCTGACTTTTTCGGCTAACTTTCAACTGATTGCCGCAATGAATCCATGTCCCTGCGGATTCTACGGCGACAGCCAAAAGCCCTGCACTTGCGCCCCCGCCGTGGTCACCAAATACCAGAAACGCATCTCAGGCCCCCTGCTCGACCGCATCGATATACACATCGAAGTCCCGCGCGTGGACTATGAAAAGCTGAGCAGCGACCGGGTGGGAGAATCGTCCGCGTCGATTCGCAAACGCGTGCAGGCCGCGCGGGACATACAAAACCAGCGCTTCTCGGCCCACGGCTCCACCGACATCGTCTGCAATGCCGACATGCGCGTGGGCGA
>JBMOMS010000037.1:0-3434 GCA_049324895.1 Chloroflexota bacterium | reverse complement strand
GCGGGGGGGCCCCCGCCCCTACCACCGATGAAACGATTCGTCTTTCTTTCTTTCCTCTTTCTTCTGTTCGCCCTGCTGCTCAGCCTGGCGATCGGTTCGGTATTCCTGACCCCCGCCGAGTTGTGGGATGTGCTGCTGGGGCGCGGCACGGTTACGGCGACGCAGATCGTGTGGGCCATCCGCCTGCCGCGCACGGTGCTGATCGCGCTGACGGGCATGGCGCTGGCGGGCAGCGGCACAGCCTACCAGGGACTCTTCCGCAACCCGCTGGCCGACCCGTTCCTGATCGGCGTGGCCTCGGGCGCAGGCCTGGGCGCGGTCATCGCGATGAGCGTCAAATGGCCGTACTCGTTCTGGGGGCTGATGGCCATCCCGATGGCGGCTTTCATCGGCGCGCTGGCGACGGTCTTCTTCGTGTATTTCGTCGCCCGTGTGGGCCATACCGTTCCCACCACCAACCTGATTTTGGCGGGCGTGGCCGTCTCATCCTTTGCCACCTCGTTGACCTCGTTCTTCATGCTGCGCTCGACCGGCGAGGTGCGGCGCGCGCTGGGCTGGCTGTTGGGCGGCGCCAGCCAGGCGGGCTGGATGGCCATCCTGGCGGTCCTGCCGTATCTGCTGATCGGGCTGGGAGTCTTGCTCGTGAGCGGACACATCCTCAACCTGCTGCAATTCGGCGATGACCAGGCCCAGCAGCTCGGCCTGAACGTCAACCGTGCGCGGGCGCTGGTGCTGGCGGCGGCTTCGCTCTCGGCGGCGGCGGCGGTGGCCTTCTCGGGCATCATTGGTTTCATCGGGCTGATCGTCCCGCACCTCATCCGCCTGTGGGTCGGCGGGGACTATCGCCGCATCCTGCCGCTGGCGATCCTGGGCGGCGCCACGGCCCTGCTGCTCTCGGACGTGCTGGCGCGCGTGGTGCTGGCCCCGCAGGAACTGCCCGTGGGGATTGTCACCTCGCTGGCGGGCGCGCCCTTCTTTTTGTGGGTGCTGCGGCGGGCGAAGAATCAGGGATATTGGTAATTGGTAATTGGTAAATGGTGATTGGTAATTGGTTGTTGGGAGTTGCGTATGCTGCGAATTAAAAACCTGTCGGCTGCTTATCATGGACGCCAGGTTCTGCACGGCGTTTCGCTGGAGGTCAACAACGGCGAGGTGCTGGCGCTGATCGGGCCGAACGGCGCGGGCAAGTCCACGTTGATTCGCGCGGTCAGCGGCGTGATTCCGTACACGGGCCAGGTGCGCACCAACGGCGACGACTTCGCCGCGCTCACGCCCATCCAGCGCGCGCGTTACATCGCGGTGGTGCCGCAGGCCATCTCGCTGCCGCCCGCCTTCACGGTCTGGGAGACGGTGCTGATGGGACGCACGCCCTACCTGGGATTCCTCGGCCATGCCTCGGCCCGTGACGAGGAGCTGGCGCGCCGCTCCCTGGAGCGCGTCCACGCCCTGGAGTTGATCGACCGCCGCGTGGGCGAACTCTCGGGCGGAGAGTCCCAGCGCGTGCTGCTGGCCCGCGCCCTGACCCAGTCCACGCCCATCCTGCTGCTCGACGAACCGACCGCGCACCTCGACCTGCAATACCAGGTCAGCCTGCTGGAGTTGATCCGCGACCTGGCGCGGCGGGACAACCTGGCCGTGCTGGTCGCGCTGCACGACCTCAACCTGGCCGCGCGCTACGCTGACCGCATCGCGCTGCTGGTCGGGGGCGTGGAAAAAGCCGTGGGCACACCGAATCAGGTTCTTCGTCCGGAGCTGATCGAGGCGGCCTATTGCCTGCCCGTGCATGTCGTCCCGCATCCATTTCATGAAGGCCCCCTTGTCCTGCCCGCCGAACGAGAATAAAATCGACACGGCGAGGCGATATGAAAAAACGGATTCCCAACGCAGAAGACCAGGTTCCAATCGAGATCGAAATGGGCCTGTTCGATGAGAAAGCCCAATATCTCATCGGCTGGCCGGGCTATCGCACCGCCTTCCGCAAATCGGGGCTGGGATATGTCGAGACGGTCGCCGAGGAGGCGCATATCGAAGGTCTGATGCTGCGCTGGCTGCTGACGGGGAAGTTCATCACGCGCAACCCGATCTACCTGATCCTCATGATGTTCCTGGCCCTGTTGATGGGCGTCCTGCCTGTACTGGGAATTGTGATCGAACTGCTGGCGGGCAATTTCGAGATCCTGTGGCTGATGTTCGTCGTCTTTCCCTATCTGGCCCTGGGTGTGCTGCTAACGATCAACGTCCTCCTGAGCCTGTTCGACCCGGACAGCAAATCCATCACCGGCGACTGACCCTTTTCCACTCAACTATTTGACCATCAGGCTATCCGACTCTATGACTACTTATTTCATCACCGGCGGCCTCGGCTTCCTGGGCCAGTACATCGTCAAGGCCATTCACGACTATGACCCGGGCGCGGAATTGCGCGTCATGGTGCGGACTCAGCGCAAGACCTTCCTCGGCATCGAGTCTCTGCCCGGCGTGCGCTGGGTGCGCGGCGACCTGCTGCGGCCCGAGACCTACGCCGAACACCTGCGCGGCGTGGACGCGGTCATCCACAACGCGGCGATGGTTTCGTTCCGCAAGTCGGATGCCGACGCCATCATCCGCGCCAACGTGGATGGCACGCACAACCTGATCCAGGCGGCGCGCGCGGCGGGCTGTCCGAATTTCATCTTCATCAGCTCCATCTCGGCGCTGGGCTTTCAGCCCGGCCGCATCATCGACGAGGACATGCTGCCCGACCTCGACACCAAGCGCCGCACCGATGCCTACGGCTACAGCAAACTGGTCAGCGAAAACGAACTGCGCGCGCTGAGCCGCGACCTGCGCGTGGTGATGCTCAACCCGAGCGTGATCCTCGGCCCCGGCTCCGAGCGCGTGGAGATGGTCAGGCGCGCCGCGCGCTGGCTGTTCATCCTGCCCATGCTGGACTACGTCAACACCTTTGTGGATGTGCGCGATGTGGCGCGGGCCGTGACGCTGGCGCTCACCCAGGGCCGCAGCGGCGAGCGGTACATCGTCACCGCCTGGAATGCGGGCATGGTCGAGTTCACCCGCGCGGCGCTGAAGGTGCTGGGCAAACGCGCGTTGATCCTGCCGCTGGGCGGGGCGGGCCTGCGCCTGATGGATGGACTGCTGACCCTGCTCGACAAACTGCACCTCAACCCGGGCATCCGCCGCCTGTCCGAGGTCAACGTGGACAAGCCCTGCTCGTCCGACAAGATCCGCCGCGAGATGGGCTGGGAACCTGCTTTCACGTTGGAAGGATCTCTGGCCGACACGCTCAAGGCGGACGCATGAACCTGGCGGGAAAATCCGTGCTGCTGACGGGCGCCGCCCACGGCCTGGGCCGCGAACTGGCCCTGCTCCTCGACAGGGAATCCTGCGCCCTGACCCTGGTCGACCGTGACGCCCCCGCGCTTTCTGCCCTTCAA
>JBMOMS010000036.1:0-3464 GCA_049324895.1 Chloroflexota bacterium | reverse complement strand
TTGGTGGTGGAGAATTCCGCGGCCTCGCGCACGCCGATCACGTACCCGACGATGCTCAGGGCCAGGATGACCAGGCCGATCATCGAGGTGACGCACAGCAGGGCGGTGGCGATCAATCCCGCCAGGTTCAGGAGCACGGCCAGGTTGAAGATGGCAACGTACCCCGTCACGCGCAGCATTTCGTTGGTATTGGTCTTGCCTCCAAAGGCATTGGCAATGGCAGCCAGCAGCCAGGACACAACGTACCAGGACAGCAAACCTAAAGCGAGGTTGATGACAGAGCGCATCAGCGCGCCCGTGATGGAGACGCCGCCCGCGGGCTGGACCAGCCCCACCACAAAGCCCTGGATCAAGGACATCACGATGACGATCATCATGGCTTCACGAGTCGCGTTCTCGTCATGCGCCACCTCTTTGTAGGTCGGCGCCTTGAGGGTCACAATGCCCATAATTCGGTCAAACATGTTTTTTCTCCTTCTGAAAAAAAGAAAACGACGGTGGGAAAGGAAGCGCGGATGCTATTAGGCCCGGTCACCTCCTTCCACAGGACTGGAGCATGGCATACAGCTCCACCATTAAGAACAATGATTTTCGCAAAGAGATACTCCCAATGCGCCCATCAACCTTCGGGCTGGTAACGCCACACGTTATCGGCAAACTCCAGGAACTCGAACCTGCACCAATAATCCTTCCCGACCGGGCTGCACGCATACAGGCCCGCTTCGATGCTCTCGAAAGGCGTGTGCAAATGCGCGATCCGCAGCTGACGCCAGTCCCGCCCATCGGAGGAGGTTTCGATCAGAAAGTCGCTTCCGTTTTTGTGGATGCGGTACCACATCGCGCGCTGCGTGGAGGGGATGTCCTGGGTGGCCCAATCGGAATAGCCCAGGTTGGTCACCACCGAACCCAGGCGGCTGTGTTGCACGTCTTCATATTCCGTGGAAGTCTTGATCCAGTTTTGGCTGTCCAGCCGCACGATCAGCCCGCATTGATCGTACCGTTCCCGCGGGTGAAACTCGACGCGGGTTGTCATGCGGAAATCGCCCGTCAGGGTCGTCAGCAGGCAGTGGCCGTCGTCCCTGCGGAAACCGTAATGCGTGCCCTGCCAGAAATCGGTCTTCTCATCTGTAAAAATTTCCAGACCGCTGCCGAACTGATAACGCGCCGGCGGATTGAACCAGTGGAATCTCTGCGGGATGGCCGCCTGTTTGAATTCCTCTCGAAATTGCATGAATGACTCCTTTGCGGAAACGCGATATGCCTGAATTGTATCCCTTTCCCGGGCCATATCCCATCCACTTGGCCGGTCCATCACTCTCCCTGCGGCGGTTTTTTTTGGGTTCGAAGTGGGATAATATGGACATAAGAACCAGGCCCGCCTTTGCCACAAAGGCTGGGGCGCATGGTTTTCCGTAAAAGAAAGCAGGCAAAATGAATCGTTCAGACGCAGACATCCAAAACATCCTGGCCGCCTTCCGCGCCCCGGACAGAAACGCCTACCCGGAGCTGCTGGGATATTCCCGTGACGATCTGTATCGTGACTTCTTCGGCGGCGGGGGCCTGTACCTGGCCGTCCACATGCTGCGCACCCTGCACCTGCGCCCCGGGCAGGTTGTCCTGGACCTGGGCTGCGGCAAAGGGGAGACCTCCATCTTCATGGCCAGACATTATGGGGTCCAGGTAAAAGCGCTCGACCTGTGGACTTCTGCGGATTTCCTCGCGCAAAAATTTTCCGCCCGGGGGTATGGGGACCGAATTTCCGCCGTCCAGATGGATGCCACCCAACCCCTGCCCTACGCCCGGAATGAATTCGACGCCATCTTTTGCATGAACTCGTTCAATTTCTACGGCACGGCGCCCGCCTTCCTGGAACATCTGCTCCAACACCTCAAGCCGGGCGGATGGTTATGCATCGGCTCTGAAGCGCTCTCGGTGGAATTCACCCCCGAACAGATTCACAACCCGCCCGGGGTGTATGCCTTCAAGCTGCCGCCCCCAAACGAACACGTGGATGTGTTCGCGGACGACTTCAGCAAACAGCACACCCCCAACTGGTGGCGGAACCATCTCCAGGCGTCGGGATTGCTCGAAGTGGAGACTTGCCATGAATTGCAGGATGCGGACCTGCTCTATGAGGAACTCGTGCGTTATGAGCATGAGCACCATCTCGACCCCTTCGACGTACAGATTTGCCTGGACCAAATCGAATGGGGGCGCACCCACCAGCCGCGCAAGACCCTGTTCGTTGTGACCGCCCGCAAACTGCCCAACGGATGAGATACCCACTCCCCAGGGGCGGAGGACTTTTTGCCGTCCCTGGAAGCATGATAAGAAAGGCCAAAGCAGAGACCGCCATGAATCGCAAACAAGTTTTTGTACTCCTCGGCTTGCTGGCAGGATACGCCTTCTGCGTCTTTGCCACGTATACATTCCTCCTCGACCAGATGGCAGAAGCCAGCGGCGTTGCCATCCCGGACATGGGCATACCGCCTTACGTGCTGGGACTGGTCAACGCGGGCATCGTGCTCGTCGCCTACGGGCTGTTGGGGCTGGCAGGAACCTGGCTTGCCCGCAAAGTCGGGTTGCCCGGCGTCTACAGCGAAGACGGGAACTGGCGGCGCTGGGGGCTGATTCCGCTGGGGCTGGGGATCGTGTGCGGCCTGGCCCTCATCCTCGGCGACCTGCTCTTCGCGCCCATCAACAGCCTGGGGCATTTCCCCCACCCAGCATTTCCGCTCTCGCTGCTGGCCTCGCTGAGCGCGGGCATCGGCGAGGAAATCCTCTTCCGCGGATTCGTTTTTGGGATGTGGAGCCTGATCCTGACCTGGGCCTTGAAGCGCTTCAACGGACGCACCGCCGCCCTGTGGATCGCCAACGTCATCGCCGCACTGGCTTTCGGCGCGGGGCACCTGGGCACGGTCATGATTCTCACGGGCGCGGCCTCCCCCGCGGAGTTGAATCCCGTGCTGTTGGCGGAGGTCTTCCTGCTGAACGGCGTCGTCGGCCTCGCGGCGGGCGAACGCTATATGAAGGACGGCCTGGTCGCAGCGGCAGGCGTCCACTTCTGGGCGGATATCGTCTGGCACGCGGCCTGGGGTTTGTTCTCGTGAAGATCCTGGCCATCGAACACGAACTCCCGGGCGCGACGGCGGAGGGCTTCCAGCAACATGCCCGCGCGGAAGCCGCCCGCGCCTGGGAATTGCACCAGCAGGGCATCATCCGCGAGCTGTATTTCCGCGCCGACCGCGACGAGGCTGTCCTGGTTCTGGAATGTGAAAGTGTGGACGCCGCGCGCGCGGCCCTGTCCAGCCTGCCGCTGGTCGAACACGGACTCATCCACTTCGAGTTGATCCCCCTGACCGCCTATCCAGGCTTTGCGCGCCTGTTCACGCCCTGACACGCGCCATCCACAACCCATAGTGGCGGCATCTCCCCAGGGAGCTGCCGCCACTATATTTTAGGCC
>JBMOMS010000035.1:0-25910 GCA_049324895.1 Chloroflexota bacterium | reverse complement strand
ACGCGAGCTGGGTTCAGACCGTCGTGAGACAGGTCGGTCTCTATCCGCTGTGGGCGTAAGGGATTTGAGAGGAGCTGCTCCTAGTACGAGAGGACCGGAGTGGACTGACCTCTGGTGTGCCAGTTGTTCCGCCAGGAGCATTGCTGGGTAGCTATGTCGGGCAGAGATAACCGCTGAAAGCATCTAAGTGGGAAACTCGCCTCAAGATTAGATCCCTGTTTTCCCGTAAGGGAGTAAGACCGCAGGAAGACTACCTGCTACATAGGCAGCAAGTGTAAGCGCAGTAATGTGTTGAGCTAAGCTGTACTAATGGTCGAGGGCTTACTCTGTGTGGTGCGGAGAACTTGGTACTTTTCAAAACTACATACATCAATTGCTGTTCAGGACAACATAGTGAAAATGTCCCTTGGTGATTTGAGCGACGGGGGTACACCCGGTCTCATCCCGAACCCGGAAGTTAAGCCCGTCAGCGCCGATGGTACTTGGAGGGAAGCCTCCTGGGAGAGTAGGTCATTGCCAAGGGACTTTTCTATTAATCTTTGCGGAATTCTTTCTCCCAAGATTAAAATCTTTTCAGCTTTTCGCAGGTATAGTATAATGCGCGGGCTGACCTGGCTGAGGGTTTTCCCCTCACGATCAATAATGAGGAGTGTGAAGCGCCTGTTTGATCTTGCGATCATGTATGTCGTTTCTTCCTTGGTATTCCCCTCGGCTGTGTCTGTTTGCGTCCGAGGTTTTCTTTTTATTAATCACTGTCCAGGAAGGAGGTGAATTTCATGGCTATTGTCAATTTGCGCAATGGTGAGTCCCAAGACTCCCTGCTCAAGCGTTTTCGCAAAAAGATCGTCAAAAGCGGTATTTTGAGTACTGTTCGCCGCAAACGCTGGTTCGTCTCCAAGAGTGAACAGCGCCGCATGGAGAAGAAGAAGGCGATCCGACGCATCAAGCGCCGCCAGTTCAAGGATAACGAGTAGACACGGACATCCGTCCGAGTCAGGAGGTCGCATGACAAAAGATGAAGGCAAAATCAAGATGGAAGGCACCGTCGTGGAGGCCCTGCCGGGCACGCAATTCCACGTGAAGTTGGATAACGGTCACCAGGTGCTGGCCTACCTTTCCGGCAAAATGCGCAAGTATTACATCCGCATCCTGCTGGGAGATCGCGTGTCGGTCGAAATGTCGCCCTACGATTTGACCCGTGGTCGCATCACGTTTCGGCATCGCAAGAATGCCGCTCCCTCCGAAACCTTCAATTAGCCTCCTGCATTTATTTGCAACAAAAAAAGCCTCCGTGCCAACGGAGGCTTTTTTTGTTGCTGGCACACCTTTTACGGCAGGTTACGGTAGGAACCAAGCACCTTCATGTAGTTGGCGCGCTCGAATGCGGCTGGTTCAGCCACGGATTGCTGGCTCATGCTGCCCTGCATCTGACGGATCGATTCATATTCGTGGGCCTGCATCCATTCCTGTAGGTCTCCCAACAGGCCCGGGACCATCTGCGCCCCGTTTTGGAGCAGGGCGGAGGCCATCATGACCACCCGCGCGCCGCTCATCATGCTCTTGACCACATCGGTGGCGGTATGGACGCCGCTGGTAATGGCCAGGTCCGCCTGCAGTTTTCCATGGAGAATGGATACCCAGCGCAGGGGCAGGCGCAGTTCGGCGGAGGTGCTCAGGTCGAGGCTGTGAATGATGTCCAGTTCCTCCACGTCGAAGTCGGGCTGGTAGAAGCGGTTGAACAACACCAGGCCTTTGGCGCCCGCCGCCACGATGCGGCTCGCGAAGTTGGGCAGGCAGGTGATGTACGGGCTGAGTTTCACCGCCAGCGGAATCTGGATCGTCGAACCGACCTCGGCCACCAGGTCAACCTGGGCAGATTCCAGGTCCTGGCTGGTCAGCGTGGGATCGGTCGTCAGGTAGTACAGGTTCAATTCCAGGGCGTCTGCTCCCGCGTCCTGGATCAGGCGGGCGTAGCGCGTCCAGCCGCCGCGGGAGACGCCGTTCAGGCTGCCGATCACGGGGATGCTTAGGTTCTTCTTCAGCGCAGTGACCTGGTCGAGATACTTGTCCGGTCCCAGGCTGTAGGCCTCCGACTCGGGGAAATAGGACAGGCTTTCGGCGTTGGCATTGCTGCCGCGCGTCAGGTAATGATCGAGTTCGAGGCTTTCGTGGATGATCTGTTCCTCGAAGAGGGAATACATCACGATGGCGGAAGCGCCTGCCTCCTCCAATTGCCTGGCTTGTTCGACTTTTTTGGACAAGGGAGAGGCGGAAGCCACGAGTGGATTTTTCAGGTTCAATCCCAGGTATGTGGTGGAAAGGTCGGTCATGGAGACTCCTGTTTAGGGTGGGGTTTCTAAAAAGAAATGACCGGGCTGTGCCAGCAGCCCGGTCATGTTTACTCTAGCTTTCTTTCTCGCTTCCATTTTCGTAGTGCATGGCAGCCATTTGCTGATAGAGCGTCCAGCGGGATTTGGCGTCGTGTTGGGCTTCCTTCATCAGTTGCTCGGCACGGGCCTCATCGATCTGGGTCAGCATCTTGTAACGGGTTTCATTGTAGGCATATTGCGAGACCGGGATGGTTGGCTCCTTGGATTCGATCAGGAGCGGATTTTGTCCCTTTTCGGCCAGGCGCGGATCGTAGCGGTACATCGGCCAATGCCCGGACTGGACGGCCAGCTTCTGCTGTTCGAGGCCGTGGGCCATGTCGTAACCGTGGGCGATGCAGTGGCTGTAGGCGATGATGAGCGACGGGCCGTCATAGGCCTCTGCCTCCAGGAAGGCGCGCAGGGTTTGCTGGTCGTTGGCGCCCATGGCCACACGCGCCACGTAGACGTAGCCGTAGGACATGGCGATCAGGCCGAGATCCTTCTTGGGCAGGCCCTTGCCGCCCATGGCGAACTTGGCGACCGCCGCGCGCGGCGTGGACTTGCTGGCCTGGCCGCCCGTGTTGGAGTACACCTCGGTGTCGAGCACCAGGATGTTGACGTTGCGCCCGCTGGCGAGCACGTGATCGAGGCCGCCGTAGCCGATATCGTAGGCCCAACCGTCGCCGCCGATGATCCAGACGGATTTCTTGACCAGGCTGTCGGCCAGGCTGAGGAGATCCTTGGCGCGGCCATCGCTGGATTTCGCCAGTTTGGCCTTGAGCTCTTCCACGCGTTCGCGCTGGGCCTCGATGCCCGTTTCGTTGGACTGGTCGGCGCCCAGGATGGCTTTGACCAGATCGGCGCCGAGTTCCTTCTCGAAACCGGCCACCAGTTCGCGGGCGTATTCGCTTTGTTTGTCGACCGTCAGGCGCATGCCCAGGCCGAATTCCGCGTTATCCTCGAACAGCGAGTTGGACCAGGCGGGGCCGCGGCCCTTGGCATCCACCGCCCACGGGGTGGTGGGCAGGTTGCCGCCGTAGATGGAGGAACAACCCGTGGCGTTGGCCACGATGGCGCGGTCGCCGAACAACTGCGAGACAAGCTTCACGTAGGGGGTTTCACCGCAGCCGGCGCAGGCGCCGCTGAACTCGAACAACGGGCGCAGGAGCTGGGAATTCTTGATGGTGGACGGATTGATCAGCTTGCGATCCAGGTCGGGGATTTCCATGAAGAAGTCCCAATTCTTGGCTTCGCTTTCGCGCAGGGGCGGCTGGGGCGCCATGTTGAGCGCCTTGCGTCCGGCCTGGGTCTTGTCCTTGGCCGGGCAGACTTCCACGCACAGCGTGCAGCCCGTGCAGTCCTCGGGGGCCACCTGGACGGTGTAGGCCATGCCGGGGAATTCCTTGAACTTCGAGTCCATGGCCTTGAAGGTTTCGGGTTTGTTGGCGAGCACGGCCTTGTCGTACACCTTGTGGCGGATGACGGCGTGCGGGCAGACCATCACGCATTTGCCGCACTGGATGCACAGATCGGCTTCCCAGACCGGGATGTCGAGCGCCAGGTTGCGCTTTTCCCACTGGGTGGTGCCGGTTGGGAAGGTGCCGTCGACGGGGAAGGCCGAGACGGGGATGTTATCGCCGTCGGCGTCGATGATCTGGCCGAGCACTTTGCGGACGAATTCGGGGGCCGCAGCCGGGACGGGCAGGCGGCGGGTGACTGTGGCGGTTACGGCGGCGGGAACCTTGACCTCGTGCAGGTTCTCGACCGTGGCATCCACCGCGTCGAAGTTCATCTTCACCACCGCTTCGCCGCGCTTGCCGTAGGTCTTCTCGATGGCGTGCTTGATCTCGGCAATGGCCTGTTCGCGCGGCAGGACGCCGCTGATGGCAAAGAAAGCCGTCTGCATGATGGTGTTCATGCGGCCGCCCATGCCGGTCTTTTCAGCCACTTCGTAGCCGTTGATGACGTAGAATTTGAGTTGCTTCTCGATGATGTCCCGTTGTACTTCCACGGGCAGGTTCTCCCAGATCTCCCCGGGGCCGAACATGCTGTTGAGCAGGAAGGTGCCGCCCGTTTTGGCGTACTTGAGCATGTTCACGCGTTCGAGGAAGTTGAACTGGTGGCAGGCCACGAAACTGGCCTGGTTGGCCTCGATCAGGTACGGCGCGCGGATCGACTTGGGGCCGAAGCGCAGGTGCGACATGGTCACGGTGCCGGACTTCTTCGAGTCGTAGTAGAAGTAGCCCTGGGCGTAGTTGTCGGTTTCCTCGCCGATGATCTTGATCGAGTTCTTGTTGGCGCCCACGGTGCCGTCCGAGCCGAGGCCGAAGAATACACAGCGCACGGTCTCCTCGTGTTCGATGGAAAAGGAGGCGTCCACGTTCAGGCTGGTGTGGGAGACGTCGTCGACAATGCCGACGGTGAAGTGCTGCTTGGGTTCGGGGTTGGTCAGTTCGTCCAGGGCGGCCTTGACCATGGCGGGGGTAAATTCCTTGGAGGAAAGGCCGTAGCGTCCGCCGATGACCTTGACATCCGAGCGCCCGCCTTCGAACAGGGCATTGACGACATCCAGGTACATCGGTTCGCCGGAAGCGCCGGGTTCCTTGGTGCGGTCGAGCACAGCGATGCCCTTGACACTCTTCGGCAGGGCCTGGAGGAAGTAATCCCCGGGGAACGGGCGGTACAAGCGCACGCGCACGGCGCCGACCTTCTCACCTTTGGCCGCCAGGTAATTGACGGTCTCTTCGGCGGTTTCGCCGCCCGAACCCATGAGCACGACCACACGCTCGGCTTCGGGATGGCCGAAATAATCGAACAGGTTGTAGCGGCGGCCGGTCACCTGTGCGAACTTGTCCATGGCCTCCTGGGTGATGGCGGGAGTGGCGTCATAATACGGGTTGACCGTTTCGCGCATTTGGAAGTACACATCCGGGTTCTGGGCAGTGCCGCGCAGGACGGGGTGCTCGGGCGAGAGGGCGCGGGCGCGGTGGGCGCGGATCAGGTCCTCGTCGATCAGCGCGCGCAGGTCGTCATCAATCAATTGGGTGATCTTGGTCACTTCGTGCGAGGTGCGGAAGCCGTCGAAGAAGTGCAGGAACGGCACACGCGACTTGAGGGTGGCCATCTGGGCGATGGCGGCGAAGTCGTGCGCCTCCTGGACCGAGCCGGAGGAGAGCAAGGCCCAGCCGGTCTGACGGCAGGCCATCACATCCTGGTGGTCGCCGTAGATCGAGAGGGCGTGGGCCGCAATGGCGCGGGCCGCCACATGGAAGACGGTGCTGGTGAGCTCACCCGCGATCTTGTACATGTTGGGGATCATCAGCAGCAGGCCCTGTGAGGCGGTGAAGGTGGTGGTGAGCGCGCCGGTCTGGAGCGCGCCATGCACGGCTCCCGCCGCGCCGCCTTCGGACTGCATCTCGATTACCGCGGGGACGGTTCCCCACAGGTTCTTCTTTCCCTTGGCCGACCATTCATCTGAGAATTCGCCCATGGCCGAGGAGGGGGTAATCGGGTAAATGGCGATTACTTCACTCAAGCGGTGGGCGACGGATGCGGTGGCTTCGTTGCCATCGATGGTAATGACAGGACGTTTCATACATGCTCCTTGGAGAAAAGGCTGGACAGCCTTGAAGTATACCAGTCGTGAATAATATCACAATTTGGCCTGGATTGGCATTCGTTTAAGTGTATCCCCCCTATAAAGCTCGCGTTAGTTATATATGACCTGAATCCATGTGTGGGTTGTCACATTTTGGACAAGAATAGTGTAAATAATACTTTCGCGGAAAGCGTAATTTTCACCCGTGGGTATTTCAGGCGGGGGGAATTTCTTCGAGGTTGAAATACGCCTGCAAACCCCGTTTTTGCGCCAAGCGTACCATCTGGTCGGCGCCCTGGGAGGCGCCGCCCACGCGCAGGACCGCATCGCATTTTACGAGCAGCCGCTCCGCAATGGGATGGAATATTTCGTTGAAGGCTTCATCACCGACCTGTTGGGAGCCGGCCAGTTTTACCAGGGGCAGCGCGAACCATTCCCCCAACACGGGGATGTGCCCTTTGCGGAAGATCGGAAGGGCGCAGGCTTCCATGATGTGGACGTTTTCTTCCATCTTGGCGGGATCATCCCCCGTGCCGGAGCGATAGGGACCTGCGATCAGGATCATCATTCGCTTGCCAGATATTTTTCCAAATAGGGGCGCGCCAGAAACAGCGCCGCCAGGGATTTGGCGTCGGGCATCTCGCCGCGTTCCGCCATGCGCAGCGCGTCGCGGACGGGCATCTTTTCCACTTGCAGGAATTCATCCGCATCCGCTTCGAGCGGATCGTACCGGAGGTCCGTGGCGAGGAAAACGGCCATGAACTCGGTGGAATATCCGGGCGCGAGGTAGAAGTCGCCCACGCGCACCAGGCTGGCGGCGGCCATGCCGGTTTCCTCGCGGATCTCGCGCGCGGCGCAATCCTCGTGCGGTTCGGCTCCGTCGCGGGTGCCGGCCGGCAGTTCGAGCAGGTCCAGCCCGGCCGCATGGCGATACTGGCGGACGAAAAGCATGTTGCCCTCCCCGTCCACGGGAACGATGACCACCGAGCCGCCGTGCTCGACGATCTCGAGGCGCGTCTCCCCGCCGTCGGGGGTTCTCATGGTGTCGCGGCGGATTTTGAATGCGCGCCCCTGGAAGAGCATCTCAGATTTGAGTAATTCGAAAGGCATGGCATCTCTCTTGACATATCATAGAAAAAAGCCCAGGGTTGAGCCTGGGCTTTGGCAGTGAATGGGAAGTTACGGGATGTTCAACTTCTGCCCAACGGTCAACTTGGCCGAGACCGCGATTCCGTTGGCAGCGGCGATGGCCGACGGGTCGACATCGCCGTACTTGCAGGCAATGCTGTACAGCGTCTCGTTGGCGGAACCGACTGTGTAGGTGGTGGGGTGAGCCTGCAGGGCGCGGTCGGCAGGGAAGACGTTGCCGGTCTGCGGGATCTTCAAGGTCAGGTTGGGATAATAGACCTGACCGTCCGTGAGGCCATTGATGCTCAACAGTTCATCGGGGTTGACGTTGAAGCGGCGGGCGATGCAGTAGGGGAACTCGCCAGCCTGCAGGGTGTAGGTGGCAGGCTTGGGGCCGGTGGTGGGGGTGGGGCCGTCGGGCGTGTTCACGGGCTGCACTGTGGATGGCACGGCAGTTGTGGCCGCAGGGACGATATCGATCGGCGTGCCTTCGCCGGGCAGCGGTGTGACCAGGGTGCCCGTGACGACGATGGGCTGCGGCGTGGTGGGCGTGCCGGCCAGGGCGGTTTGGGTCAGGCCCTGGGCAGCCAGTGTTTCAATGTCGTTGATGCTTGAACCGTCGTTAGATATCGGTGACGCAAAAGCGCCCGAGGGTGTAAGCAGGGTGGGGGTGGCGGCCGGCGGGGTGGTCAGTGACAGCGTACAACTGGAGAGCATCACCGCCGCCAGGATCATAATCACGGTCATGGGCAGACCGTATTTTTTCATCATCATATCTTCTCCTCTTTTCCTCTTTTTATTTTATTGTGCGAGATGGTAGCACATGATGTTTAACACGTCAAGCCGCGAAGGTTTCTGTCAGGGGATGCAGCCAAACTCGGACAGGGCCTGGGATGAAAAAGCGCCGCGCCCGGGGACCTGGGCCTGCACCCGTTTCCAAACATTGCATACGCCCTTGCGCACCCGCGCTGCCTGACGGATCGTATCGCGCGATACCTCCAGCGCTATGTCCGCATCTCCAATGCGGGCCTGGGCCTCGATGAAGGGCAGCCATTCGAAGACATCGGCGGGTTGGTAGCCTTGCGACCGGGCCTGCTGCTCCAGGTCGAGGATGGCTTGCCAGTCTTCGCTTTGCCGCGCCAGTTCGGCCTTTTCATAGAAGTAGCACCAGCCATGCGCCGGTTCCGCGCCAAAGGGGGGAGCGGCCAGCCGGGGCTGCGGCGCATTCGTGAGGACGAGGCTCGGTTTGCTCAACGGGATGAGTTGGGTCAGGGTCTCGGATTCTTTTTCGTAGGTCTCGGCATCGCCCAGCGCGGGATCGAGCACGCGCAAGCAGCCGTTTTCGGGCACGAGGAAGACCAGCGCCGCATCGGTCGAGCCGTGAAATTCCACGGTGCGGAAGGGCAGGCGCACCGCGCGCCCGGGCTGAAGGTCGGTGAGGACGCCGCCGCCGAGGCGGGCCTCTGCGTAGAGCAGGGCATAGGGCAGGTCGCCGCCGTTGTAACCGGGCGCGTACATCCAATTGATGGGCGCAGTGAAGGACAGGTCGGTTTCGAGCGGCAGGTTCGGGATCACATCCGTGAGCAGGAGCGTGTTCGGTTCCAGGGCGGGGATGCGCCAGGCAAACTGCCAAAAGATTTCCTGCTGGCGCGCCCAATCACGGCGGTAGAGATTGGCGTTGTGGAACTGTTGTCCCACACCGAGCGCGATGACCAGGCTAAGGACGAAGACCTTGAGACGATCCTTCCTGTGGAACAGCAGCTCGACCAGCCCCGCCAGGAACAGGCTGCCGCCCAGGGTCATCGAGATCATGAATCGGTCGAAGGTGGATTGCAGGGTGAGCGGCAGGCCGGCGGCCAGCGAGGGTAGACGTCCCAGCAGGATGCCGGCCAGGCCGGTCAGCAGGAGCATGAAGGCAGGGGAGGCGGCAGGGGCTTTCCCGTCGGGGTGGGGGAAACGAAGCAGGGACGGGATGAGAATCGCCGCCGAAACGGCGACCAGGCCAAAGGTCAGGAGCGAAGCGGGGGCGGGCAGGCTGGAACCCGCCAGGGCCAGCACTTGTCCCCAAACGTAGAATCCCGCCTTGTAAACGGCATCGGCCAGCGCCGCCATCCAATCGAGGCGGCGGCTTTCCAGGCCGTAGGAGATGTAGCCTCCCGAACGGTAGAACCAGGCCAGCCACAGGCCGTCGGCCAGCCACAACAGGAGGTAGGGAAGCCACAGGAGCACCGCGCGGCGGAAACGATCCCACGGGCGGGCTTCAGCGAGCATGAACCAGGTCAGCAGGAAGCGCAGGGGTTCCATGCCGAAGAAATATTCGGTGGGGAACAGGCCGCCGAATTGCAGCAGCAGGGCCAGCAGGGTGAGCGGCAGGCTGCCCTTGCGCGCGGCTTGCGCGCCGACGCCAAAGGACAACAGGTAGAAAATGAAGGGGATCAGTTCCTGGTTGATGTGGGTCAGGGCCACCCAATGCTGGGAATAGCCGGGGAAGACCAGCGCCAGCAGCGCCGTGGTCAGCGCCAGGCGCGGGCGGTGCGGCCAGAACGAGCGGAGCATCCACCAGACCGAGAGGCCGATGAGGAAGCGGATGACCAGGGCGAAGAGTTGCCAGGCCAGCGGGTTGGGCGGCAGGAGGCTGGTGGTGGCGGAGAAGATCGGCCCGAGGAAGGGGCGAAAGCCGGCAAAGGAGGGGATGAAGTTCCCAGGTCCGAGAAATTCCGCCGCCCAGGCAAACCCCCAATCATCCCAGTGAAAGCCGGCTGTGTGGGCCAGCAGGCCATAGGCCAGCAGGGTATACACAGCCATGAGAATGGCCGGGAGGTATTTCGAAGGCAGGAAACGCTGCATGAGGAGATTTTATCAGAAGCCGGGCAGGGGCCGTCTGGCTGTCGGAGGGCGCCGCAGGGCTTTCTTAAAGTCGGGAGGCTCTTTTTTGTACACGGAGCCTTCGGCGGGCCACACGGATGGTTTTGTATAAAAACGGAGGCGAAGTTTGCGCTGCCCGCGAATCGCGGAGGCCGAAGCCGTGACTTCAAGAAGACCCTGGTGGGCGCCGCAGCCGCGAAAACAGGCCGGTCCGGGCGTGTAGATGATGACCTTACAGTTTTGCAAGGAATTGACGGGCGAAGTAGGACATTCATCTCATGGGGATGTTCCCGCGGGCTGGATAGAATAATTTTATGACCCCCCTGACTGTAAAAGGAGATTTGAGAATGAAGAAATATTTGGTGTTATTGGGCGTGACCCTTCTGGCCGTGCTGGTTGTCAGCGCGTGCGCGCCGGGCATGCCGCCAACCCAGGCGCCGATCCAGGTTGCGCCCACCCAGGAAGTCCAACAGCCGGTGATTGTACCCACGGAAGCGCCCGCCCAGATTCTGCCCACTGCCGTCCCCCCGACCGACCTGCCCGCTCCCACGCTGGAGCCGACCGTGGCGGTCCCGCCGCAACCCCTGGTGGTGACCGAGAATGACCGCTTCTGCCTGAAGAAGGTGCCCTATACCCTGATCGGCATGCCGCCGACGGCCACGTACCGAATGCTGAGCGAAGGCTACGTTTGTTCCGAGGGCGGCGTTCAGAACGGCCAGCACCTGATCACCTGCACCGGCCCGATGTACACCCTGTTCCAGATCGAGGTCTGCGACGGCGGCGCCTGCCAGAACTTCGAATTCGGGACGACCAACTGCCCGTAGGCAAAAGATTTGAATCAAGAAAAATCCCACTCGATAACGGGTGGGATTTTTTCATGCCTTCAACAGGGCCTTGAGATTTTCGAGCGGCGTGGGCGGATACAGGTCGCAGCCGGGCCAGAGGGCATCGACCCCCAAGGAGCGGATGCGCGCCGCCGCTGCCTGGACCTGGGCCGGGTCGCCGCGCGAGAGCGTTTCCACCGGGTCGAGGTTGCCGAAGAGCGGCGTGTGAGGCAGGGCCGCGCGCGAAGCGGACAGGTCGTTGGTCTGATCCACGGAGATGGCCTCCGCGCCCGATTGCGCCAGCAGATGCATCACGCCATTCGTATTCCCGCACACGGACAGGACGCGCGGCTTGGGCAGGTCGGCGATCAATCGCTGTTGCGCGGGCAGGACAAATTCCTCGAAGCGTTTGGGGCCGAGGAAGCCGGGCGATCCGCCCATGTCGTGGATGGTGAGGAAGTCCGCGCCTGCGTTTCTATAGGCGTGGCCGACTTGAGAGATGAAAGAGGAGAGATGAAAGAGGGTGTCGATGATGATACGCGGTGTACGCTTCATCTCCGTGAAGAGCGCACCCGACTCGACTAGGAAGAGCAGCAAGGTGAACGGCCCGGGCAGGATACCCCCGATTACGGCGTCCGCGCCGATATCTGCTTTTACTTTTGCAAGGGCGGCACACACCGTCGAAATGCGACCCCTCTTTAAAATCTCAGTGCTCTCCGTGATCTCTGTGGTGAGTTGTTCGACAGAGTTGAACAACGGTCTCGCTACACGCGGAAATTCGTATTGCCCACCCTCGCGGAAATCCACTTCCGCGCCGAGCGCCTCGGCTTCGACGCACATATCCAGCGGCAGCGCCGCGGATGGCAAACCCGTCAGGCGAAAGGTGCTGGCGGCGGCGCGGGACATTTTGTCCGCATCGCGGTGAGTTTCGTGGAAGGCGAGGCCCTCCTGCTCCAATCCCGCCGCGGTGACGTGGGTCAGCCCGCTGAAGGCGGGGACGCCATCCACTCTTTTGCCGTTGAGCAGGTCGAGGATTTGGGTTCGCATAATATATCGAAAAGGGACACAAAGGCTTTCCTTTGTGTCCCTTCGCGCCCTTTGTATTAATTGCCTTTCACGGCCTTTGCAATCGCCGCCACGTGTTCGGGCGTGGAGCCGCAGCAGCCGCCGACGATGCGCGCGCCCATCGAGACGAATTTCTTTGCGCGCTCGCCCATCATTTCGGGCGTGACGTCGTAGATGGCGCGGTTGGTTTCGGCATCCATGCGCGGCAGGCCGGCATTGGGCTTGATCCACAGCGGGAAGCCCGCATTGGCCGCGCCGTATTCAGCGACGATCTTCTCCATGTTTTCGAGCGTGGTGCCGCAGTTCGCTCCGATGGCGACCGCGCCCAGGTCGGTATAGGTCTTCATCACCTGCGTGGTCTTGACGCCCATCATGGTGCGGACGCCGCGGTCGTAGGAGAACGAGACCACGATGGGCAGGTCGCTGACGGAGCGGGCGCCCTCGAAGGCGGGGGTGGCCTCCTCCAGCGCGAACATGGTTTCGATCAGCAGCAAGTCCACGCCGCCCTCGGTCAGGGCTTTGGCCTGTTCGGCGTAGGTGGCGCGGGCCTCGTCCGCGGTCAGCGGGCCGAAGGGAACCATCAGCGCGCCCGTGGGGCCCAGCGAGCCAGCCACCAGCACGCCATCCCGTTTGGAGGCGGCCTTGCGGGCCAGTTCCGCGGCGCGCAGGTTGACCTCGGGCGCGCGCTCCACGTACTTGGAATCCTTCATGCGCAGGCGCGTGCCGCCGAAGGTGCAGGTCAGGATGATGTCCGAGCCTGCGTCCACGAAGCGCTCTGCCAGCGTGAGCAGGATGTCGGGATTGTCCATCACGAGATCCTCGGGCGGGGTGCCCGCCTTCAGTCCCATGAGCTGCAGATTGGTGCCCGTGGCCCCATCGGCCACGAGAACGTCCCCTGTGTTGAGTCTTTCCAGAAATTTGTTCATGTTGGTCTCCATGTGATTGACGCTGCTTGTCGATTATGCTAGAATACTTTCGAGCGGCATCGTAAAGCCTGGTGACTTTGGCCGTCCGTAGGATGGTCCTAGCCTGCCTGAAATGGACAGGGACAGACTGAAATCGAAGCCCAGGGTGATGCGCTTGGAATCCCTCGCAAGAGGGATTTTCTATTTCCAGGCGTTATCCCGAATTCGTTTTGTAATGACTTCCTCCTCCACGATACAGGGTTGGATGATTTCATAATATCGACTGTTTCCGCGTTCGTACTTTTGAAAGAACGACCAGGCGATGAAGTCCACAGCTTGCAATTCCTTGCGGTGCAGCGAATCTTCCTGGCGAATCAAAACGTATTGCTGCGGCAGGTCGGAGATTTCCTCGCGGATAATTTTTTCGAGTTGATATCGCAGGCTTTCCTTTGTATACCTTCTGTCCAGCACAATCTCCGTGCGTGGCGATTGGCCAACCACTTTTCTCACCAGACGAGCTGCTGCCCAACGATAAATTTCTTCGCCCGGTTCGGGGATGGTTTTCAAAACATCCTGTCCGATGATCACAGCGTAAATTTTTATGGGGTGTCCCTGCAACCCTTTCAAAACTGTCTCCGCCAACCTGTCGTTCGATTTCTTTCCTTTCAATTCTCCAGAGGAAAGAGCGGAACCGAATTTTTTCTGTGTCTTGCGTATGGCTCTTTCAAGGTAGCGCGGTGTCTCGGTGCATAACGCGGCCACAATCAAGAAATGACTTTGAGCGGAGATTGCGACATTTCCAGCTTCATCGATGAAAGCGTAATCCATGGTTGGGACCGGTGTTGGATGATTTTACTGCGCGGATTTTACTTCTTCATCAACTTCTCCGCCATCGGATCGGGCTGGTGATGGGGGATCAGGTGCGCCACGTGCGTGAAAGGTTCGGTCATGTGCGGGAAGTTCAGCGCCAGCATGAACTGGTTCTGGAACTCGGGGTCGGTGGGCAGCTCGAAGCGCTGGACGGTGCGCGCCACCTCGGCGGCTTCGCGGCGCTTCTCCAGGTTGAGCAGCGCGATGCGCGCGCCGTCGCCTGCGGCATTGCCCACGGCGTAGACGTTCTCCAGCGGCAGGTCGGGGATCAGGCCGATCAGCATGGCCCTGGTCTTGTCGATGTAGCTGCCGAAGCCGCCCGCCAGGATAAGTTTATCAGGTCTTTCGAGGTTCATCTGATTGAGCAGTGTGCGCGCCGCCACGTACAGCGCGGCCTTGGCCAGTTGGATCTGGCGGATGTCCTTCAACGTGAGGACGATGTCGCGCCCGATGGAGGTTTCCGCCGCCCAGGCGATGACGTACTCCTGGCCGTTTCCGCCGCTGCGGATGCGCTTCGCCCCTTCGACTTCGCTCAGGGCGAGCTTTGTGTTGAATCGGCCCCGACCGTCCAGGATCTGCGCCCTGAACATTTCCGCCACCCCGTCGATGATGGCCGAGCCGCAGATGCCCTTGACCCTGCCTGAATTCCATTCCTCTGCGCCGATGACCTTGTAGCGCGCTTCGAGCGTGGACTCGTCGATTTCCACGCGCTCGATGGCGCCTGGCGCGGCGCGCATCCCGTACTCGATGTGGGCGCCTTCCAGCGCTGGCCCCGTCGGCGTGGACGTGCAGACCTGGCGCTCGCGGTTGCCCAGCACCAGTTCCGCATTGGTGCCCACATCGATGATCAGCCAGTTCTCGTCCTGCTTGTGCGGCTCCTCGGCGATCAACACGCCGCTGGTATCCGCGCCGATGAAGGATGCGATGGTCGGCAGCACGTGGATGTTGCCCGCCGCGTTGATGTTCAGCCCAAGTTCGCGCGCCTTGATGTCCACCGCCTTGTGTATCGTCGGCACGTACGGCGCGCGTCCCAGATGCGTGGGGGGCAGGTTGAGCAAAAGATGATGCATGGTCGTGTTGCCAACCAGCACCATTTCGAAAATGTCGTCAGTAGTCACGTCATTGCGAGGAGCGCGATAGCGCGACGAAGCAATCTCCTGTTTCGACGGGATTGCTTCGTCGTCGCACAGCGTCCCCTTTGGGGAATGACGGAGAGCCTGTTTGATTAACTTATTCAACGTATCAATGATCGCCTTGTGCATCTTCTCCAGCCCATCGCCGTGCTCGATGGAATACTGGATGCGCGACATGACGTCCTCGCCGTACACGATCTGCGGATTCATCTCGGATTCGGCTGCGATGACCTCGCCCGTGCGCAGGTCGCACAGGTAGAGCGCCACCGTGGTCGAGCCGATGTCCACCGCCGCGCCGAAGGAGTCTTCGTGATAGCCCGGCTGCACGCGGATCACTTCCCTGTCCTGCCAGACCGTGACCGTCACCCTCCACTCGCCGTCGCGCAGGCTTTGCGCCAGCGTGCGCAGGACGGTGTAGTCGATGGACAAGTCCGCCGCTTTGGGCAGGTGCTCCTCGCCGCGCCGCACCAGCGACATGGCGTGTTCGATACCCTGGGCGAGTCGCTCCCAGTCCGCGTGGGGATGGGCCAGCGAGGGCGGTTCCATTTCCACGTAATATTTGCGGATGGAGGGTTTGATTTCGATCTCGCGCTGCGTGGCGGACTTGCGCACGATCTGCCTGTTGCCGCGGCTTTCCTCGGGAACCTGGATCAGCACATCGCCCAGCACGCAGGCCTGGCACGAGAGCCGCACCTGTCCCACCTCCCAGCCGCGATCCTGGAGCAGTTTTGGGCGGCGCGCGAAGTAGGCTTTTTCATCCGCGCTGGGGGGCGAGAGGTGTTCCCGCTTCGAGTGGAGGTTGTCCTTCTCGAAGCGGCCCTCCTCCACCAGCACCATGCACTTGCCGCAGGTGGCATTCTCGGCGCAGATCGACTCGATCTCCACGCCCAATTCCCGCGCGGCGGCGCGCAGACTTACACCTTCGTCGACGAGTCCGCGGCGGCCAGAGGGTTGCAGGATGACGAGATGCTTGCGGGTCATAAGAAAAGGGGGCGGAATATCATTCCGCCCCACCATTATACAGGTTATAAATTTCGTTTGGGGATTTCGATTACTTTGAATTGTTGTTCAAGTTCGGCCTTCACGGCCTCGGCGATTTCTTCAGGCGCGCCCTCACGCTCGATCCACGGGCCTTTCTTCCATTGGGCGACGTAATCGTCCGTGCCCGTCAGGCCGACGGCCATGGCGTAGGCATCCACGGCAACCATGAAGCGTTTGGGCATCTCGGCCTTGACCTCGCGCCCGTCTCCCGAAACGGTGATCATGGTGGGAATGTGCCGCCAGTAGGTGACTCGATATTTGCTTGGCATGGTTTCACCTTTAAAACGGAGCGCAGACTTCAGTCTGCGCAGGATATGTTTGCGGACTGAAGTCCGCACTCCGGGGCTGGCTTAGAGCGCCAGCAGACCCCTTTCCCACAGGATCAGGGCGATGCCCAGCAGCAGGAACAGGGTCACGATCAGCACGCCCAGAAAGGTCAGGCGGTACGGCTTGACGTAGGTGCGGGTGGGGTATGCGCCGAACCCGCGTGATTCGATGGCCAGCGCGGTGTTCTCGGCTTTGCGCAGCCCGTTGACGATGACCGTGAACAGGTAGCGCTGCCACAGGCGGAAGCGGTGGGCAATCGGCGAGCGTGCCGCGCGTCCGCGGATGGCATGGGCAGCCTGGACGGCGTCCACTTCCTGTTGGATGATGGGCAGGAAGCGCAGGGACATGAAGACGGCAAAGGCGAAACGGTAGGGCATCCCGATGCGCACCAGGCCCACCATCAGGTCATGGATGTTCGTCGTCCACACAAAGATGAAGGAGGTCAGGACGATGGTCGTGACGCGCAGGAAAAATTGCAAGCCTTTATCGAAGCCCGCCTGTCCGAATTCCATGGTCCCGATGTGGATGGTTTCGGTCGAGGGCACGGTCAACAATTGCACGAGGAAGAGCAGGCTGCCCATCACCAAAATGATGGGAGCGGATTGCAGGAATGATCGCAGTGGAACGCGCGCCAGGATGAAGGTGGTCACGAGCAGCATGGCCAGGGTCAGTACGCGGGCGGTATTGGTTTGCAATTGCAGGGCGATCAGGATGACCAGGACGACCCAAACGATCTTGCTCAGCGCGTCCATGCGGTTGAAGATCGAGCCGTTGTCGATGAATTGCAGGGAATGTTCGTTCATGCGGCCAATGCCTCCACGAAGGCATCCACAGTGTGAAGCCCGTTGGGCACGGACTTGCCGTGGGCGCGCAGTTCGTCCACCAGGCGGCGCAGGGCGGTGGTGCGCAGGGAGGCCTGCCGCACCAGGTTGGGGGACTGGAACAACTGCGTCGGCGTGCCGTCGAAGATCTTCTCGCCGTCGGCCATCACGATGGCGCGGTCGACGTGCGCGTCCACCAGGCGCATGTCGTGGGTAATCATCAACACGGTGATGCCCTCGCGGCGCAGGAGGTTGATCAAATCCATCAGGCTTTCGGTCAGGCGCTTGTCCTGTCCGTAGGTGGGTTCATCCACGATCAACAGGCGCGCCCTGCCCCCCACGAGCATGGTCGCCACGCCCAGCCTGCGCTTGGCACCCGCGCTGAGCGCAAAGGGATGTCCCTCCGCGGCGTCGGTGATTTCCAGCCGTTTGAGCATGGCGCTGACGCGTTTATGCACCTCGTCGGGATCGTCGATGCCCTGCGCCAGCAGGCTGTATTCGAGTTCCTCCTGAACCGAGTCGGTCAGGAATTGATGTTCGGGGTTTTGGAAGACCAGCGCGATGTCGTTCGCCAGGTCCTGCACGCTCCACTGGCGCGCCTTGCGCCCGAAGAGCGTCAGGTCGCCGCTGGAGGGCCTGAGCAGTCCGACCAGCAGTTTGGACAGGGTGCTCTTGCCCGCGCCGTTCTGCCCGACGATGGCCACGATCTCGCCCTGTCTCAGTTCGAAGGAGACGCCGCGCAGCGCGCGCGATTTTTTGTTGTAGCCGAAGCGCACATTTTCCGCGCGGATCAGAACCTCGCCCTGGATCGGCGACACCTGGTGGATGGTGGATGTTTCCTTGAAATGGTACGGGGCGAAGGCTTCCGCCGCCTCCCGCACCGTGATGGGCACCCGTCCCGTCAGCAGGCCGCGCTGCTTCAGCCGCAGGCCGATCTCGGTCGGCTCCGGCAGCCAAACTCCCAGGTCCAGCATGGAGGCGCCGTGCTGTTCGATCACCTCGCGCGGGGTTCCCTGCGCGATCACGCGCCCCTTGTCGAGCAGGATCAGGTCATCGGCTTGAGCCATGAATTCATCCAGGTCCTTGGTGACCAGGATGATGGACTTGCCTTCATCGCGCAAGCGGAGGATCAATTCGTGGACCGAGTGGGTGGTGGCGGGGTCGAGGTTGGCGGTCGGTTCGTCGAGCACGATCAGCGCGGGCTGCATGGCCAGCACCGAGGCCAGCCCCAGCTTTTGGATTTGTCCGCCCGAGAGCGCCCAGACCAGGTTTTTGCGCAGGCCGTTCAAGCCCACATATTCGAGCGATTGCGTGACCTGCTCGGCGATCTTGTCCGGCGGCTGGCGCAGGTTTTCAGGCCCAAAGGCGACCTCATCCTCGACCTGCAGGGCGGCGAACATCCATTCGGGGTCCTGGAACAACATGCCGACCGAATGGGCCAGGTCCTGCACCTTCGATTTGGATACGTCCTGACCATCCACGGTCACCTGGCCTTCGAGCTTTCCGCCCAGGATGTGCGGAACGATGCCGTTCAGCAACATGCACAGCGTGGATTTGCCCGAACCCGACGGCCCGACCAGCAGCGTAAACGACCCGCGCCGAATGGACAGGTTCACATCCACGAGCGAGGGGACGGTCTTGCCGTAGTGTTTGTAGGTGACGCCTTCAAGCTGTGCGAGCAGCTCGGCGGATGGGGAGGGGGATGTGGTCACAGGCAGTAGTGTAATCGAGAATGGAATTTGTGGGAAATCTTACTACGGAATTTCAATGCGTGTAGACAGGTGACAGCCACCATGCGGTGGCTGTCACCTCGGGTGCTTTTTTTATTCCCTGCGAGTGGTGCGCAGCAGGCCGGTGCGTTCCACGGTCTTGCCGAGCCACCAGCCGAGCAGGCCGGAGAAGATGAAGCCGGAGACGAGGTTGATCGGCGCCGCAATCAGGTAGTCCTGGAGCGAGGACCAGCTGTACAGCACGAAGCTCCACAGGGTGCCGAACTGCGAGGCGGCTGCCCCAGCCAGGCCGAAGGCCAGCCAGCCGAACTTGCCGTAATTGCAGAACAGCATGACGACTTCAGCTCCCAGGCCCTGGGAGAGGCCCCAACCCAGGGTTTGGACGCCAGCCTGGTTGCCGAGCAGCACTTCCATGGCCGCTTCCACCAGGCCGATGAACAGCATGGAGCCGGACTTGCGCACCAGGAAGTAGGCCAGCAGGTAGGCCCACATGAAGGTGCCCTGCATGGCGGCGCCGTAGATGGGGCTGATCGTGTTGGCGGCATACCAGAGGTTGCCCATGCCGGTGTTGATCACGCCGGCCAGGGCGCCGATCACGGCCAGGATGACCAGGTCGGAAGTGGTGTAGTTGAAGTTGAATCCGCCCTTGGTGGTGGGGTCGGATTGGACGAATCTGGCAATCAGGCCGAGTGCGACAAGGATCGCGAGGTTGATGCCGAGAATGACGGGAAGACTCATGGCTGCTTACTCCTTCAGGGGGGGGATTTGTGTCAGAGCATTGGCTCTGTTGAACACTATAAGCTTAAACCCATCTCTTTCAGTTCAGTTTTGACTTCCTCATACATCTTTTGCCAGAAATCCAATGGCTGGATTTTGACCGTATCGTAGACCTGGTCGAAGGGCTGGCCCGGGTTGCCGTCCTGCGTGAAGACGTGCTCGTACTTCGGCAGGAGTTGCAGCACGAAGGCGTTGGCGTCCTTGCGGGACAGTTTCATCCTGTGCGCGGCCAGCGCGACTTCGGCCATCAGGCGGGCTTCGAGGCCCGAGCAGTTGGGCGCGTTGCCGTCGGCGGCCCCGACGCCTTCGAGGTGGCAGCCGCTGACGGCGTTGACGATGGCGTTGGCCGCCGTTTCGTAGAGCAGTTCCTTCGTGCCCGCGCCCGACTTCGGGTAAATGTCTGCCACGATGATGTGCGGCGCGTGGCGGGCGCAGGCCTGGCCTGTGGCGTTGATGACCCACAACACGTCGCGGGTGGAGGTGGCGATGTGGCGCACGTGGATGGGGTGCAGGATGTGGTAATCGGCCAGGCAGGTGATGTTGGCGATCAAATACGAGGCCACGTTGACCACCGCCGAACCGGCGGGGCCGCCGCCCAGTCCGCCGACGATGACGCAGGCCAGGGAGGCGTTGACCATGCCGTACTCCAGCGAGTTGACCGCGCGCGAGATGTTGCGGTGATCCATCTTTAGTTCGTTGAGCACGGGCACCAGGTGCGAGTCGCACGGGCGCAGGTAATCGGGGTGAGCGGCGGCCAGGTCGCCCAGCTCGGAGACGGAGCTTTGCGCGGCCAGCATGCCCATGCCCGCGCGTCCCACGCGTTTGAGTGCCTGGCGCATGTATTGCAGCTCGCGGCGGGTGGAGACGATCTCGATGGGGTTGCCGGTGCGCACCTCGCGCCCGTCCACTTCGACCAGGGTGCCGCAGGTGGCCAGGTCGATCAGCGGCTCCTGCATGTAGGACATGACGTTGGCCTGGAAGATGCGCTCGGGGATGGGCGTCCCTGGCGAGCCGCCGAAGAATAACGGAGCCCGCTCATCGTCTAGGTGACGGGCGTAGAGCGTGCGGGCGTCTTTGCCCTCGCCCATGACCACTTCCTGCGGCGCGGTGCGAATCCCAGTGTCGATTTCATCCTGCGAGATTTCGATGATGCGCTCGGTGGAGCGGCTGTAGGCGCCCAGGGTCACGGCCAGTTCGTAGCCCGCCTGCCAGATGGCCTCGGACAGGGCGGGGTCGTCGGTGACGATTTCGTCCGGATTCCATTCGAGCTTGTATTTCCTGACCAGGCGCTTGGTGGTCATGGCCACTTTTTCCAGGTCCCAGTTCTCTTCGGTCAGGTAGGGACCGGTGTTGGCGCGGTCGAGGATTTCCAGGTAATTCAGCATGCAGGTCTCCGATAATAAAAGTAGTAACGACTTAAGTCATTACTACTTCAGGCATTCATCTTTGTGCGCGCCAGTTTGACGGCTTCGGCTGCGTTGCGGGCGGTGCCGTCGGCGCCAATGGCTTTGGCCCAGTCTTCGGTGACGGATGCGCCGCCGACCAGCACGATATATTTTTGGCGGATGCCGCGCGCGGTGAGCAGGTCGATCAGGTCCTTCATGAAGGGCATGGAGGTGGTCAACAGCGCGGAGAGGGAGATGATCTGCGCGCCGATCTCCTCGGCCTTGTCGATGATGGATTTGATCGGCACGTCCACGCCCATGTCGGTGACTTCGAAGCCCGCCGCCGTCATCATGGAGGCGACGATGTTCTTGCCGATGTCGTGGATGTCGGTCTGCACGGTGGCGGCCACCACGCGGCCCTTGACCTGGCTGTCGCCATCCGAATATTTTTCCAACAAGGCGGGCTTGACCATTTCCATGGCGGCCTTGAGGGCGCGGCCCGTCATCATCAACTCGGGCAGGAAGTATTCGCCGCGTTCGAAGCGCTGGCCGACCTCTTCCGCGCCGCTCATCAGGCCCACGTTCAGAATTTGGAGCGGGTCCAGCCCGGCATTCAACGCCGCCTGGACGGCGTCGACGGCCTGCTCGGTGTCGCCGTCCACGACCGCGTCGGCGATGGCCTGGTAATAGTCTTGATCCGCCATGAGAACTCCTGACCGTAAAGGGAATGGGTAGATTTTATGGCAGGTGTGGATTATGGTCAATAGGCAACAGACTTCGGAGGTCTACCGGGCGACTTCCTGGCTGGGGAGTCTTGCAGTAGACCTCCGAAGTCTCACCCATCTTCAATCCTCGTCCTCTTTTTGCTCGCCATACACGCGCACCACCGCCGCCTCGACCGCGGCCTCGGCGTGGCTCTCGCAGGCCACCAGCACGCGGAGCGGATGTTCCACCTTGCGCCCGCCGTCGCTCATCACCTTGCTGTCCACAACCCTGCCCTGTTCATCGTACACCACGTACATTTGGTATAACCTGCCGCACACGATGCAGCCGTGCGCCTCGCCTTTGGTGTGAGTCTGGGACATGGATTCTCCTCTGGTACCAATGTATCATGCGCCCGTCGGTGCGCCTGACAAAGATGTAAGGCATTATACTTTTTTCACCCGCGGGCGGGGATGGCTGGAATGGTATAAAAATGGAACAACTTTTTCTTCAAAAGGAGTTTTTCCATGAAGCGCGTGCTCTTGACCATTCTTCTCACGCTTTCCATTATGCTGGGGCCGATTACGCCCGCTCAGGCCGCGAGCCAGAGTGTCTACGCCGACAGCCTGGCCTCGGGCTGGGCGGATTGGTCGTATAACTCGATCACGGTCGACCTCGGCCACTCAGCCCAGGTCCACTCCGGGACCGACGCCGTGGCCGTGACCTACACGGGCGGCTGGAGCGGATTCCAACTGGGCTACCTCGGCGGGCTGGACGTCAGCGCCTACGACACTTTCCGCTTTTGGATCCACGGCGGGACGGCGGGCGGGCAGACCATCCAACTGCAAATCGGCGGCATCGAACATGACCTCTCGCCGCAGGCCAACACGTGGACGCGGGTGGACGTGCCCTTGACTTCGCTGGGTTCCCCGCGCAGCGTCACCACCATCGCCTGGTTCAACAACACGGCGGGCGCGCAGCCGGTCTTTTACCTGGATGACGTCAGCTTCGAGAACATCGGCACGCCGCCCCCTCCGCCCGGCACGGGTCCCGCCCTCAGCGTGGATGCCGCCGCCAATCGGCACTCCATCAGTCCCTACATCTACGGCATCAACTACGCCAGCGAGGCCATCGCCAATGACCTGCGCCTGCCCGTCCGCCGCTGGGGCGGCAACTCCACCACGCGCTATAACTGGCAGATCAACGTCCACAACACGGGCAACGACTGGTATTTCGAGAACGTCCCCGACGCCAACTCGCCGGGCGAGAGCCTGCCCAACGGTTCAGCCTCCGACCAGTTCGTCGACCAGGATCAGGCCACGGGCACCGACTCGCTCATCACCATCCCGATGATCGGCTGGACGCCCAAACGCCGCCTGGAGAATCATCCCTTTGATTGCGGCTTCAAGATCAGCGTGTACGGCCCGCAGGATGACAACGATAAGGATTGGGACCCTGATTGCGGCAACGGCGTCCATAACGGTGTGGACATCGCAGGCAATCCTCCCGATACCAGCGTCGCCATTGGCGCGCCCTTCGTCACGGCCTGGATCGACCATCTCATCGCCCGCTATGGCACCGCCGCGAACGGCGGCGTGCAATTCTACAACCTGGATAACGAGCCGATGTTGTGGAACAGCACCCACCGCGACGTCCACCCGCTCCCCGTCACCTACGAGGAGATGAAGACCCGCACCGAGCTGTATGCGGCTGCCGTCAAAGCGGCCGACCCCTCCGCCCAGACGCTGGGTCCCGTGGTCTGGGGTTGGTGCGCCTACTTCTACTCCGCCGCGGACGGCTGTGCGCCGGGCCCTGACCGCGCTGCCCACAACAATACCGATTTTATTCCGTGGTACTTGCAGCAGATGCAGGCCTACCAGACCGCGCACGGCACGCGCATCCTCGATTATCTCGACGTGCATATCTATCCCCAGGTGGACGGGGTGTATTCGAAGTCGCTGGGCAGCGCCAGCGTGCAGGCCGCCCGCCTGCGCTCCACCCGCCAGTTGTGGGATACGACCTACGTCCACGAAGGCTGGATCGGCCAGCCCGTGTATTTGATCCCGCGCATGAAAAGCTGGGTGAGCGCCAATTATCCCGGCACGCAGACCGCCATCACCGAATACAACTGGGGCGCGCTGGATTACATGAACGGCGCGCTGGCCCAGGCCGACATCCTGGGCATCTTTGGCCGCGAGGGACTCGACCTGGCCACCCTGTGGGCCCCGCCCGATAACGCCAATGCGCCCGGCATCTTCGCCTTCCGCATGTACCGCAACTACGACGGGACCGGCAGCGGCTTCGGCGAGACCTCGGTCCAGGCCGCCAGCGCCGACCAGTCGCAGCTGGCCATCTACGCCGCCCAGCGCGCGGCGGACAACGCCCTGACCGTGATGATCGTCAACAAAACGGGCAGCGACCTGACCAGCAGCATCGCGCTGGACAACTTCCAGTCTGCGGGCGCGGCGCAGGTCTGGCAATATGCTCCCGCCAACCTGGCCGCCATCGCGCATAAGGCCGACCTTGCCGTGACCGCCGGGGGCCTTACCGCCACCTTCCCCGCCAATTCGATCACGCTGCTGGTCATCCCGGCCGGCACGGTCAGCGCCACCTTTGCGGATGTGCCCACCACGCACTGGGCCTGGTCGTGGATCGAGACGCTGTATGCCAACGGCATCACCGGCGGCTGTGGCACGGATCCGCTGGTCTACTGTCCCGATGCGCCGGTCACGCGCGCGCAAATGGCGGTCTTCCTCGAACGCGGCATACACGGCGATACCTTTACGCCGCTCGTCGTCCCAATCACGTTCACAGACACGTCGGGCCATTGGGCGCAATACTGGATCGAAGCCCTGAAGACCGACGGCGTCACGGGCGGCTGCGGGGGCGGGGCCTTCTGTCCCAATGCCCCCGTGACCCGCGCACAGATGGCCGTTTTCCTGTTGACCGCCGAACACGGAGTGGGCTACATTCCGCCCGCCCTGGAGGCAGGCACAGGCTTCAACGATGTTCCCACCGATTACTGGGCCGCCGCCTGGATCAAGCAACTGGCCGCCGAAGGCATCACCGGCGGCTGCGGCTCAGGCAACTACTGTCCCGAGACCCCCGTCACAAGAGCGCAGATGGCGGTGTTTTTGGTTGGGACGTTCGGGCTGCCGTAGAAGCTTCGAGAAGACTGTGGTAAATGATGTAGGGCAAGTTGCCAACTTGCCCTACATTTTTTGGTTCTCCTCAGCTTCGTGGAGAAGGAGCGGACGGATTGCCACATCGTACCCGAAGGGTAATCCGCCCCACATTTGGGTAAATCTCAGAGAGTATCTAGATCATATTGTTCTTAATTCTATAGCCTATATAGATCAACATCCCGTACATCATCGATAAGTAAAAAATATCCAAGTAACGGCATCCAACGTTAGTCGTGCAAGGAATGGACCAGGCCAATGCAAGGGAATAAAAAAGGCGGATTATCACGGGTGCAAGCAGACATGCCCCGGCAAGCCACTGTACTTTTGGGTTTTCTCCATATCGAATGATCGCATACCAAACCGGCAAGTAAAGAGCAAATGACAGAGCCATTATTATTGCATCAAATATGGACGGCCCATAGGCTCTCCAGAGAATCCAATAATAAGGAATAATCAGCAGCGCTGTTGCCGCGCCTAATGCAATGCGTTTCATCTTTTCACCTCAAGGCGAAGGATTGTATGTGTGCAAAGGGTATAGTCCTGGCTCGTAAACAACATCAATAATATCCCATGAATGTGCTGCGCCCATTAAATCTTCTGAGGCAAAATAGAATGAAGTTCCCGATATTGCCAGTACAATAAGGTTATAGGGTGGAGGCGCAAGCATCGAAGACGGACGGTATCTGTTCAGCCTTCGGTTTATCCGCTAATCCTTCGACACTTCCTTCGGTCGCAGGACAAGCCTGCGCGAATTTTCGCTAATCTTTTGCGGTTTTGATGCCTTTTATTCGCGGAGATTAGCGAAGATTGGCGGAGTAAATGCTCTTTTCGATGTTGGGCTGAATGGTTACGACGGACGTACCATCTTGCGTTGTAGAAATACAACCCGAAGCTGGCCTCCTGGCGTTGACCGGTGAAGCGGTAATTGCTGGGACTGGTTCCGCTCGTGAAGCGGGTCTCGCCCTCGCGCAGCACCCCCGCAGTGTAACGAAGGGGGCAGGCAGTGTAGCGCATTTCCGAAGTCACTGTTCCTGTTGAGTTGGTGGTCAGGGACGTACTACCCAAATGGTCAGAGAGCAGGTAGGACACGCTGTTATTGGGAGTCCGCACACCTGCACTCCCTGGCACCGCCCGCCAGGGCAGGTGTGCGCCAGGTGCAAGTGTGGCAATGCGCTGTCTGACTGT
>JBMOMS010000034.1:0-3482 GCA_049324895.1 Chloroflexota bacterium | reverse complement strand
GCAATCCGCCGCGCGTGACGAGCGAATGCCAGGCGGTCTGGAAGACCAGCGCGGAGGCGGCCGCCGTGTGGAAGTCGAAGCCATCGGGCAGGCGGTACAACTGGCGCACGGGCACGCAAATGTATTCAGTGTAGGTGCCGCGGATCGTCTCGCCCAGCAGGTGCCAGTCGCGGCACAGGTTATCCTGTCCGCGCAGGCAGGCGTCGCAGACTCCGCATCCCAGGTTGGCGTTGAGGACGACGGGATCGCCGACTTTCAGCCCCACCCTCACCCCTGCCCTCTCTTCCACAGGGAGAGGGGAACCGAAGGCTACAATCTCCCCTGCGCCGTCAGCGCCGTTGATGTGCGGCATGTCCAGCTTGAGGCCGGGCCAGCCGCTGCGGACAAAAATATCCACGCGGTTGAGGGCGGCGGCGCGCAGGCGCACGAGCGCCTCGCCTGGCTTCGGCTCGGGAGTGGGGAAATCGGTATATTGGAGAACCTCAGGCCCTCCGTGCTGGTGGAAGAGAACGGTTTTCATGGTTTGCTTCCGGTGAAATGGTTGGATGAAGTTGTAGCGCACACTTCTTGCCCTGGCGTGCAAGTGCCAGGGAATTGCCAATTTGCCCTGCCGGGTTCTAGCAGGCTGTCGGAGAACCCAACCAATGCCGCTTTTTGACCGCGAAGCGCGCTAAGATCGCAAAGAAAACCTTTTAAACTTCGCGTTCTTGGCGTCCTTCGCGGTTCAAATTAGCGTTTTGCGCCTTGAAACATCTCTCTCCGACAAACTGCTAGCGGACGATGAAAACCGTGTAGGGACTGGCCACGCCGCGCGTTCCCAATGCGTCCACGATGCGGGTGCCCTCGAAGATGCGCACCGACCAGCGATAGACGCCCGGCGGCAGGGTTTCGCTGAACGGGTATTCAGGCAGGTTCGAGTTGACCTCGCCGCTGTCGAAGATGGTTTCCCAGGCGCTGTTGGCGTCGCCGGGCTGGAAGGCGGGGTCGGTGGTGAGGACGATGGCGTCGATGAAGGCGCTGTATTGTTCGTCCACGCCGTAGGTGCGGGTCAGGGTGATGGGATGGTCGCCTGCGGCCAGCTCGAAGACGCCAATCTTCTCCCAGGCCCATTCATTGAGCGGGGTGTTCTCGTTGTTTTTGGCGAACTCGAACTCGCGTCCGTCCAGGTGAATGAAGTTGTGCTGGTCGTTATAACGGCGTTTCATGCTGCGCACCCACAGGGTGTAGGACCCGGGCTGCTGGACATTGAACTTATACACAGCCTCTCCGGCCTGCCAATTGTCGATCAGGAAGCCTGCGCCATTGTAACCGCCTGTGAAGGCGCTCTCCGGGTGCCAGCCGTCGCCCTGGAAACCGTCCTCGGCTTCGATCCAGGCCAGGTCCTGGCGCTGGCGCTGCAGGGTCAGTTGGAAACTTGCGGCGGTGGAAAGTTCCGATTGCCAGCGGAAGGTGATGGGCTGGTCCCAGCCCGTTTCGTTTTCGGGGGAGAGTCCCACGGGCGGCGGCGGGGCGTAGCATTGCGGCAGTTGCAGCGCAGACGGGTCGAAGTGGTAGACATCGAAGTACTCGGCGCTGGTCTTCAGGGCCGCGCCCGGGTAACAGGTGAGCACGGTTTGCAGGGCCTGCGCCCGCTCTTCCTGGAACAGCGGGGTGGTCTTGTCGAAGATCAGGTCGAGGCCGGACGAGTCTCGATTCGTCCAGAGCGCGGACAGGAGGGCAGACATCTCCACCTGGCGGTAATGCTCGGAGGCGTTCATCTCCAGGCCGCGCCCCCCGGCTACCGAATAGAGCAGGACGTGCGATTCCACCTCCACTGAGTCACCCTGGTTGGGCAGGTAGGGGAAGAGCAGCATGGGATTTTCGCGGGCCGAGGACAGGGTCAGGTCGGCCAGTTCGCGGCGCTTCTGGCGCTCGAACGGGTCGATTAGGCGGGTGGCAAAGATGTTGTAATCGTTGGCCAGCAGGACGATCACCGCCAGGGCCAGGGGCAGCACAGCCAGTTGCAGGCGTTGTTTTTCCGCCAGCGTGCGCAGGGCCGCCAGGGTCAGCCACAGGCCGAAGGCGCCCCAGATCATCAAGGGTGGAACGGCCAGGTACATGACCCGCGGCCAGGTCGACCCGAGCAGGATCGGGCCGGACAGGCTGTGGGCCAGATACCACAAGGGGATGAAGGCGAAGTATGGGCGGCGGATGTTCCACAAGTTGTAGAGCAGGCCCAGCGCCACGTAAGGCAGCACGAGCGGGTTGATGATCGGCCCGCCCCAGCGCAGGAGCGAGTCGTCGAAGGTCAATTGCAGGAAGGTGGCCCGCAGCAGGTTCTGCGCGTTGCCCAGCAGGAAACCTGCCAGCCCGCCCAGCCCGCCGTTCTCGGTCGAGTTTTGCAGCCAGCCGGTCAGGTAATATTGCCGCCCGCTCAGGTAGGGACGGACGGAGAAGATGTAGACCAGCACGACCGGCCACAGCAGCAGGGCGAAGGCGGTCAACCAAGTGCGGACGGAGGCGCGGCGTTTGTAAATCTCGTAGGCTGCCGTGCCGAAGTAATAGACGGCCACCGCCAGGACATTGGGATAGAAGGTCTCGTAGGTCATCATGCCCAGCGCCAGCAGGACGCCTGTCAGTTGGAATTGCCAGGCCTTGCGGTCGCGCAGTGCCACGAAGGCGGACAGCAGGGCCGCCATCATCCATGCCGCGGGCGGGGTGTTGTGCAGGGCCTGGTGGGAGGCGTTCAACTCGATGAAGGAGAAACTGAACAGGAGCGCGGCCAGCAGCCCGGTGGCGGCGCTGGAGGTGAGCAGGCGCACGAGCAGGTACAGGCAGATCACCGATACCAGGCTGAGCACGGCGCTTTCGATGCGCGCGGAGATGAAATCCAGCCCGAACAGGCGCAGGAAGAAGGAACGCACCCAAAAGTCGACGGGCAGGGCGTTGTAGTGCATGCCGGCGAATTCGCCCACATCCAGGCGCAGGATGGCCGAGTACCAGGCCTGCACGGTCCATTTGGTCTCGTCGGCTTCCAGGCCGTAGACGCGGGATTTCAGATCGAAGAAACGCAGGGCGATGGAGGCCAGGATCAGGACCGCCAGGGCGATGCCCTCCCCGCGGCGGGTGAGGTGTACCTGGTTGGCCAGGATGGACGTCCATTTGGGGTGCAGGCGCGCCCAGACGACCAGCGCGGCTGCGCTGAGCAAATAGGCCAATACCCCGAAGGGGATGATTGCATTTTGGACAAGCACCTGGGCGCCAATGGCCAGCATCACGGCTCCCACCAGCCAGAGCGATCCTGGAATTTGCAGGCTTGGCAGGCTGAAATCTGCCGGGGCAGATTCGCCGGTGCGGGCGCTGCGCCCGGAGCGGGGCAGGGTCAGGCGCGGCAGGTGCAGACGCAGGTACAGGTCCGAGCCATCCTCTACTGCCACGCGTTTGAACTGCATTTGCAGGGGCAGGCGGAAGCGCTGCCTGCCGTCCGTCTCACGGCGCTCGGG
>JBMOMS010000033.1:0-26149 GCA_049324895.1 Chloroflexota bacterium | reverse complement strand
TCACGCCGCGGATGTCGCCGCGCTCGATCATGGCCTTGAGTTCGCCACGCTTCGCGTCGAGCAGGCGGCGCTGGATGTTGTCGTACCAAAGGGATTGGCCGAGGGAGGTTAGTTTTTCGATGGGGGTTGTCATGTTGTCTCTTTCCTATCGGAGTGCGGACTTCAGTCCGCCCTTATTTGCAGACTGAAGTCTGCGCTCCGTTTTGATTTTTAGTTATCTGTTTTCTTCCAGCTTGTGGATCTTCGCCACGCGCCGCGCCAGCCGTTCACCGCCTGGTTTATCGCCCTCATATTCCGTATTCAAAAATGCGGGCACCAGCACCTTGACCAGTTCGGGGCCGATCACGCGCCCGCCCATGCACAGCACATTCATGTCATCGTGCAGGACGCCCTGCATGGCCGAATAGGTGTCGTGGCAGATCGAGGCGTAGACGCCCTTCATCTTGTTGGCGGCGATGCAGGCGCCGATACCCGAGCCGCAGATCAAAATGCCGCGTTCGGCTTCGCCGCGTTGGATGGCGCGCCCGACCTTCTCTGAAAAATCGGGGAAGTCGACCGGGGCGGTGGAATCCGTGCCCAGGTCGATGGGTTCGTGGCCTGCGGCGCGCACGGCCTCGATCACGGTCGCTTTCAGCGGGAAACCCGCATGGTCACCCGCAATGGCAACTTTCACAGCAGCTCCTTCGCCCTGGCGATCACATTCTCAACCGTAAAGCCGAACTTCTCGAACAGGATTTTGGCGGGGGCGGATGCGCCGTAGGAGGTCATGCAAAGGACGGAGGATGCGTAACGCTCCCAGCCGAGGCCGACTCCCGCTTCGACGGCCAGCCGCGCCTGGATCGACTTCGGCAGCACAGACTCGCGATAGGCCTGATCCTGTTTCTCGAACAGCTCCCACGATGGGAAGGACACCACGCGGACGGCAACGCCTTCCGCGGCCAGCTTCTCGGCGGCGGCGTAGATCAGGCCGACTTCCGAGCCAGAGGCCATCAGGATCAATTGCGGATTTTCGCCGAAGTCTTTCAGCACGTACGCGCCCTTCTCCACAGTGGGAAGGGTCGAAGGCTCGAAGGTCGGCACGTTTTGGCGGGTCAGCGCCAGCACGGTCGGGCCGTGGCGGTTTTCGATGGCCACCTTCCAGGCCGCGGCGACTTCGTTCGCGTCAGCAGGACGGAGGACGGTCAGATTGGGGATGGTGCGCAGGGCCACGAGGTGTTCCACGGGTTGGTGCGTCGGGCCGTCTTCGCCCAGGCCAATCGAGTCGTGCGTAAAGACGAAGATCGCGGGGATGTGCGAGAGCGCCGCCACGCGGATGGCGGGACGGTTGTAATCCGAGAAGACCAGGAAGGTGCCGCCGTAGGGGATCAGCCCGCCGAAGACGGCCATGCCGTTCAGCGCGGCAGCCATGGCATGTTCGCGCACGCCGAAGTGGAAGTTGCGTCCCTCGGGGCTGTCCTTTTGGAAGGCGGGATAGCCGTCCAGCTTGGTGTTGTTGGACGGGGCCAGGTCGGCGGAACCGCCCATCAACTCGGGCAATTTTGCCGCCAGCGCGTTGAGCACCTTGCCCGAGGAGGCGCGGGTGGCCATGCCCTTCGGGTCGGCGGGGAAAGTCGGCAGCGCCGATTGCCAGTCCTGCGGCAATTGTCCCTTGAGACGACGCTCCAACTCCCTGCCCAGGTCGGGGTGGATGCGGCGATAGGCCTCGAAGCGCAACTTCCACTCATCTTCAGCCTTGATGCCGCGCGTCACCGCCGAGCGGAAGAATTCGAGCGCATCCTCTGGGATGAAGAAGCGCGGCTCGGTCGGCCAGTCCAGGTTCTGTTTGGCAAGGGTCAATTCCTCGTCGCCCAGCGGCTCGCCGTGGGCCTTCGAGGTGCCCTGGCGATTCGGCGACCCAAAGCCGATGGTGGTGCGGCACATGATGATGGATGGACGCGGGTCGGCCTTGGCGGCCTGGACAGCGGCGTCGATGGCGTCCACGTCGTTGCCGTCGGCCACCTTCTGCACGTGCCAGCCGTAGGCCTCGAAGCGCAGGGCGCGATCCTCGGTGAAGGCCAGGTCGGTCGAGCCGTCAATCGAGATATGGTTGTCGTCGTAAAGGTAGATCAGCCGCCCAAGCGAGAGATGCCCCGCCAGCGAAGCGGCCTCGGAGGCGACGCCCTCCATCAGGTCGCCGTCGGTGACGATGGCGTAAATGTACGGGTCGATCAACTCGTAGCCGGGGCGGTTAAACTCCGCGGCCAGGTGCGAGGCGGCAATGGCCATGCCCACGCCCGTGGCAAATCCCTGCCCGAGCGGACCTGTGGTCATCTCCACGCCAGGGGTCAGGCCGTATTCGGGGTGACCAGGCGTGATGCCCCCCCACTGGCGGAAGTTCTGGAGGTCGTCCAGCGAGACATCGTAGCCGGTCAGGTGCAGCAGGGAATACAGCAGCATCGAACCGTGTCCGCCCGAGAGGATGAAACGGTCGCGGCCCGCCCACTTGGGGTTGCGCGGATTATGGCGCAGGTGGCGCGTCCACAAGGTGTAAGCCATGGCAGACGTGCCCATCGGAAGCCCGGGGTGACCCGAGTTGGCTTTTTGAACGCCGTCGGCGGAGAGAAAGCGCAGGGTGTTGATACAGCGGTTTTGAAGGTCGGAAGTCATAATCAATCCAAAAAATAGGGTGCGTACATTTTACCATTGTAGAAGAATGGTGACATTCTGCACAAAAAATCCCGCAGGCGTATCCCTGCGGGACGCTGGCCACCGATTGCAAGCCTCGGCGCTAATACTTTTCCTTCAGATGGCCTGGCAGCAGGATCTGCCCCTCGGAGGGATCGCCCACGTGGACAATCTGTTCAGGGCGATGGGCTGCCAGCCAGGCGGTGTAAGCCGCGGCGATCACATCCAGTATGTCGGCGGCATAGACCAGGTCGAGAGGCAGGTTGCCCTTCATCAGCTTGAAGCGCGTGATCTCCTCGAAGAAATCCATCGGGTCCTTGAGGCGCACGCCGCGCTCGTACAGGGCCAGCTGGCGCTGCAGGCGTCCCTCCAGGGTCGGCTTCGACAGGGGCAGCTGGTCGAGCAGCACGCAGAAGCAGGCGTGGGGATTGGTTTCGAGCGCCTGGTAGGCCGCCCCCTCCTGTGGATAGGCCTCGAATCCCAGCCTGGATAATTTCGCATACAACGCAAATCCCGACTGCATCCACGAAGCGCAGGATTCGGCGCGGCTGGGCGTGCCTGTCACGCTGATGCCGCGTTCGCGCAGGTCGTATTCGGCTACGCGCAAGTCCGCGCCGCGCAAATGCAGCGCAGGCGTCAGGCTTTGGCTTTCGAGCCTCCTGCGCACCAGCCCCAGGTTGGGTTTCGAGGGCGCGGCCACCGCCGCCACAGCCGAACGCTGCGCGCCCAGGAAGGCCGTCAGGTCCTCCATCTCCCCATCGGCCAGCGTAACCAGGTTCAGGTCACGGTCCAGCGCGGCATAGGTGAAGGCCTTGCGCCCCGAGGCGGGGTCGATCCCAACATAAACAGAGTCGGTGAACAACATGGTCGGCTGCCTTCCAGGTGAAACCGCGAAAAGGGTTGCGGGTTTCTGCTTCCCCTTGATTATATAATACCCACGGGTGAAAATCGCGCATTCCTTCCTCTCAGAAAGCGCAATTTTCATTTATAAGATCTCTTGCAAAAGCATGGGGCGGATCACCCTGCAGGTACGGTGAACACGCTGCGCTCCATCGAAGCCTCACAAGGCTGCGCCTTTTGGCTTTTCAAAAATCAAAAACATCGCCCATTTTTCTGGTATAATCCACGCCCGTGACTGGTCCTGTCCTGCGGTAACACAGTTTCATGGGTGCGCTGCGGACATGGAGACCTGCAATTCTAAAGAAAGGAAGCAAATGTCATGCCACTCGCTAAGGAAGTCAAGACCCAGGCGATCCAGGATTTTCACCGACACGAGACCGACACCGGTTCTCCCGAAGTCCAGATTGCCATTTTGACCAACCGCATCCAGCAGTTGACCGAGCACCTGCGCGCAAACAAGCACGATGAGTCCTGCCGCCGCGGTTTGCTCAAACTGGTGGGCCAGCGCCGCAGATTGCTGGCTTACCTGCGACAGACAGGCTATGCGCGTTACATCGAAGTAACCGACCGCCTGAAACTGCGCCGCAAGTAATCGAAAAAGGCCCTAAAGGTCTCGCGGCCTTTAGGGCCTTCTTATCCACCCGCCGTCAGGAATTGAATAGCGCGAACAACCGTTCGTTGTGCCCGCTCTTCAGTCCCTGACACAGGCGGAGTAGTTTGTTGTGCAGGCGAGGGCCTGCTCAACCAGGAGACAAAATGAAACCCGAAACCAAACGTTATTCAGCCGTGGTTGGATCACGCACCCTGACCTTCGAAACCGGCAAACTGGCCGCCCAGGCAGGCGGCGCTGTCACCTTCGGCACCGACGAGGCCATCGTCTTTGCGGCCGCCACCATGGGCGGCGTGCGCGAGGGCATCGACTTCTTCCCGCTCTCGGTCGATTTCGAAGAGCGCATGTACGCCGGCGGCAAGATCCCCGGATCGTTCTTCCGCCGTGAAGGCCGCGCCTCCACCGATTCGATCCTCGTATCCCGCCTGACCGACCGCCCCCTGCGCCCGCTCTTCCAACACGGGATGCGCAATGAAGTCCAGGTCATCATGTACTCGCTTTCCGCGGACGGCGTCTATCCGCTCGACATCCTGGCCATCAACGCCGCCTCGGCTGCGATCATGATCTCGGACATCCCCTGGGGCGGACCCGTCGGCGCGGTGCGCGTGGGCCGCATCAACGGCGAATTCGTCATCAACCCGACCTTCCCCGAAATGGAAGAATCGGACCTCGACCTGCGCCTGGCAGGCACCCGCGACGCCATCCTGATGGTCGAATGCGGCGCCAATGAAGTCCCCGAGGATGTGATGGTCGAGGCGCTCGAACTGGGCCACAAGTCCATCCAGCCGATCATCGACATGCAGCTCAAGATGGCCGCCGAAGTCGGCAAGGCCAAGCGCGAGCCGACCATCGCCCTCGCCAACGAGGAACTGCAGAAGGTCGTATTCGAGCGCGTCAACGGCCCGATGAATGAACTGCTCGACAAGCCGCTCAACAAATCTGAATTCTACGGCGGCATGGACGAATTACAGAAGACCCTCATCGCCGATCTGTGCGCCGCTGGCATCGAAAACGCTCCCACCGAGAAGGATGTCAAGTCCGCTTTCAGCGAGGCCGAGCACAAGATCGTGCGCGAACGCATCCTCGGCATGGGCAAGCGCCCCGACGGCCGCACCCCGACCGAGATCCGCCCGATCTGGTGCGAGGTGGGCCTCTCGCCGCGCGCGCACGGCACCGGCCTGTTCACCCGCGGCGAGACGCAAGTGCTGTCCTTCGCCACGCTGGGCACCCTCGGCGACGCGCAGGAGCTGGACAACCTGACCCCGATCAATACCAAGCGCTACATGCACCACTACAACTTCCCGCCCTTCTCCACAGGCGAGGTCAAGCCCCTTCGCGGCCAGAGCAGGCGCGAGGTGGGGCATGGGGCTTTGGCGGAACGCGCCCTCGAACCGGTCCTGCCGGCCGAAGAGTCCTTCCCCTACACCATCCGCGTCGTGTCCGAGGCCCTGTCCTCGAACGGCTCGACCTCGATGGGCTCCGTCTGCGGCTCGACCCTGGCGCTGATGGATGCGGGCGTGCCGATCAAGGCGCCCGTCTCCGGCGTGGCCATGGGCCTGATTACCGACGAGAGCGGCCGCTACCAGATCCTGACCGACATCCAGGGCACCGAGGATCACCTCGGCGACATGGACTTCAAGGTGGCTGGCACCGCGGCGGGCATCACCGCCCTGCAAATGGACATCAAGATCACCGGCCTGAGCGCCCAGATGATGAAGGAAGCGCTGGCACAAGCGAATACTGCGCGCATGTCCATCATGGAAAAGATGCTGGAAGCCATCGACCAGCCGCGCTCCGAACTAAAGCCGCATGCCCCGCGCATCATCACCGTCAAGATCCCCGTGGACAAGATCGGCGCGCTGATCGGCCCGGGCGGCAAGAACATCCGCGCCCTGCAAGAAGAGACCAAGACCAAGATCGACATCGAAGAGGATGGCACCGTCTACATCGCCTCTGTCGAAGGCGCCGGCGCGGAAATCGCCCGCCAGCGCGTCGAGTCGCTCGGCGAGAGCGCCGAAATCGGCCGCATCTACACCGGCAAGGTGGTGCGCATCGAGGCCTTTGGCGCATTCGTGGAAATCCTGCCCGGCATGGACGGACTCGTCCACATCTCGCAGCTCGACAGCGAACGCGTCAACAAGGTCGAGGATATTGCCAACCTGGGCGACGAGATCACCGTCATGGTGACCGACATTGACCCGCAGGGCAAGATCCGTCTCTCGCGCCAGGCCGTGCTCGAAGGCTGGACGGCCGAGGAAGCCCGCGAAAAGGACCAGCGCAAGAGCGGTCCACGCCCGGGCGGCGACCGCGGCGGGCGCGGGGGTGACCGTGGGCGCAGCGGCGGCGGCGGAGATCGCCGCGGCGGTGGCGACCGCAATCGTCGCTAGACCGGTACTGTCATTCGAAGGACGGATCCTGTACGGGGTCCGTCCTTTTTTATTCTCCCGGGAAAGCCCGGCACGGAAACGATCAGCATGAAACCTTCGAACCTCCACACAGACAACACGCCTTTCACCTATCCGCGCCAATACTGGCTGATGATTGTCGGCATCGTGCTCGCCACCGCGGGCGGCAGCATGATCTGGCCCTTCCTGTTGATCTATACCACCCGGAAGTTGAACATGCCGCTCAGCCCGGTGGCGCTGCTGATCAGCCTCAACGCGCTGTTGGGCCTGTTCTCCTCCTTCATCGCCGGCTGGGTGGCCGACAGGTTCGGGCGCAAGATCGTGATGAACATCAGCCTGACGGTCACCGGCCTGGCGTATTTCTTCCTGATGCGCGCCGACACCTATGCCGAGTTCGCGCTGCTGATGGTCATCATTGGCCTGTCGAACCCGCTCTACCAGGTGGGCGCCGACGCGATGCTGGCCGATATGATTCCCTCCGAGAAGCGCACCGACGCCTACGCCATTAACCGCATCGCCAACAATGCGGCTTTCGCGCTCGGCCCGGCCGTCGGCGGATTCCTGGCCACCAGTTCCTACGACCTGGCCTTTTACGGCGCGGCGACGGGCTTCCTGAGTTACAGCGTGCTGCTCTTCTTCCTGGCGCGCGAGACCCTGAACAAAACCATATCTGCCGGGCATGTCCCGCAAGGCGAAGCAGTTGCCATGCCACCGGCTTCGGGCGGCTATGCCAGGGTCCTGGGCGACAAACAGTACATCTCCTTCGTCCTGTCGATCGCGCTCGGGCTGATCGCTCCCACCATGCTGTGGATCCTGATGCCGGTCTACGCCAAGACCAACTTCGGAATCCCCGAGGCGCTCTACGGCTGGATTCCCACCACCAACGCGTTGATGTGCGTTTTCATCCAATATCCCGTTACCTTCATCACGCGGCGTTTCAAAGCCCTGCCTGTCGTGGCGGTTGGGATGTTCATCTACGCCCTCGGCGCGGGCAGTGTGGCGCTCATGTCGAACTTTTGGGGTTTCTGGCTGAGCATGGTCGTCCTGACATTCGGCGAACTGACCCTGGTTCCCACGGCCAGCAAATACGTGGCCGACCTGGCTCCCGCCCACCTGCGCGGACGTTACATGAGCCTGTACTGGTTTGGGTGGGGCCTGGCGCGCACCCTGGCCCCGGCCATCGGCGGATTCCTGAACGATATGGTCGCCCCGCGCGCAATATGGGTCGGCGGACTGCTGATCGGCCTGGCCAGCGTCTTCGGGCTGGTCCTGCTCTCGCAGCGGGATTCTACCCCTCGCCCGGTCGAAATCGAAGCCTGATTCCGTTATTTTGGAGTATCATCGGCCCATCATTCCTGTCAAGGTGGTTGGACTCCATGAAGATCATCATCCTGCCCTATGACCAAAACTGGCCGACATTGTACGAAGAGGAAAAGGCCCGCCTGCAACCGGCCCTGATGGGACACGCCATCGGCGTCCAGCACATCGGGTCGACCTCGGTGCCCGGGCTGGCCGCCAAACCGATCATCGACATCCTGGTCGGCGCCCGCTCGCTGGCCGAGGTGGACGGGTTCTGCATCCAGCCGATGATTGGGCTGGGTTACGAGTACTGCCCGGAGTTCGAGGACAAGACCCCCCAGCGGCGCTTCTTCCGACGGGAGACACCCGAGGGGGTGCGCACGCATCACGTTCACCTGGTCGAGATCAACAGTCCGTGGTGGCTGGACCACCTGCTCTTCCGCGATACCCTGCGCAGCAACGCGCAGGTGCGCCGCGACTACGAAGCGCTCAAACGCCGCCTGGCCGAACGCGAGTGGGAAAGCAGCCAGGAATACACCGAAGCCAAGACCGAATTCATCCTGTCTGCCCTCCAGGAGGCGCGCGCCTGGCGGGAAGGCGTGTGCTACTGCTGAACGCGCGGGGCTGCTCCCATGTCGTCGCTCAAAGTCGCCTTCCTTTCCGACATCCACGGAAACTCCCCGGCCCTGCGGGCGGTCCTGGAGGACATTCGACAGGCGGGCTGCGCGCAGGTCTTCATGCTGGGCGACCTCATCAACGGCATCGACCCGCATGGCTGCGTCCAATTGCTGCGCGGGTGGAGCGAATCTTCCGGGCTGGGACTGGCCGCCCTGCGCGGCAATGCCGAGGCCTACCTGACCACCCCCGAACGCGCCGGCCTGCCGCGCCAGGACGAAGCCTGGAATGCGCAGCTCATGCGCCTGGTGGACTGGTTCCAGGACCAATTGAGCCAGTCGGACCTGGCCTGGATACACGCCCTGCCCGAGACACTGCGCTGGCGCGACTCCTGGCTGGTGCATGATTCGCCGATGGACCGCCTGGCCGCGCAGACCCAGGGCGCGCCCGAGGTCCAGCCCCGCCACCGCGAATGGTTCTTCCACGGACGCGGCATCCAGCCCGACATGGAAGAGTCGCGCTGGCAGGAATTGCTGGCGCACATGGAAGCGGCAGGCGCATCGCGCCTGTTCTGCGGCCACACCCATGTCCCCTTTCAAAGGAGTCTCGACGGCCGGACGATCTGTAATGTCGGCAGCGCCGGCGCCCCGCTGGACGGCGACCCCCGCCCGGCCTGGGTCCTGCTGGAAGAAGATCAAGACGGGACGAGCACGTTGTCCATCCGTCGGGTGGCCTATGACCTGACCGCCATCTTGCGGCTCCTGGACTGCACTCCCGAATATCCCGATTTTGTGATCCCCGGCTACCGCGAGGCCTACAAAAAGTGGATGCAGACCGGCGTCCACTGGCGCGCGCACCTGGGTTCCGCGTGAGGGCGGCGCGCGGGCAGGCACATCCGTGAATCAAAACTCCCCGCCGGGGCGGGGAGTTTTTGGGTCGGTTTGTCCTTAGAATTCCTGCTTGGTGATGGTGACGGTGGTTGTGCCGTCGCCCATGTCCGCGCCGCTGATCGAGATGGCCTTGCCGCTCGGGTCGCCATCGAAGACCAGGTTGAAGAGCTGGTCCATGATCACGGTCATCGAGTCGCGCTCGGTCAGGCCCTGCTTGCCGTATTCGTCGCGATAGAAGGCGACCACTTCGCTCGCGGTCAGGTGGGTCTGGTACGTAACCACCCCGCCGGCCGCCACCACCGAAGAGGCGTCGCCGGGCACGGGGAACCCGTCGACCATCTTGACGCCGCCGTTGTCGGTGGGCGGCTGGGCCGCGGTGGGCGCGGGTTCATTTCCGCCCGTATCGTCATTATTCGGCACCTGGGGCGCGGGTGTATTCTGGGGGACCTGGGGCAACTCGGGGCCGCCGCCCGTCACGGTCTGGCAGGCCAGGGAAGCCAGCGCCAACACCAATAATGCAATCAGCCAGCGATATTTGTTCATGAATAACTCCTTTTTTCCATCGGATATTGTCGAATGGATTGTATAACGACACACCCATAAGGCACACTGGCACGTTGGTCATGGGACGGGTCAGGGAAGCCCCACCCGGTCGGCTTAACCAATCATTAACAACGCATTTCAGCGTTTCGATTTATAGTTGACGTTAACACAACCATGTATACGCCACGCATCAACTGGATTTTGTTCATTTTGTTCGCGCTGGCCGCTGTGGGGGTCTTTGCAGGCGCGCTGGTGTATCCTCCCTTCCGTGAAATCGCCTATGCCCCCGTGCGGGAACTGCTCCTGCCCCCGCCGGTGCCCATTCGCCTGACCGTGCTGTACTCGACCGAAAAAGAGGCCTGGCTGAACGAGGTCATTGTCGATTTCGAAAAGACCAATCCCAGGATCGACGGCCACCCAATCGAGGTGGAACTCGAAAAGATGGGCTCCTGGGAGATCAACGCCGCCGTGCTGGATGGGCAGCGGCAGCCGGTGATGGTCAGTCCCGCCAGTTCGCTGCAAATCGCGGCCTTGCAAGACGCCTCCGCGGCCAGGTTCGGGCGTCCGTTGGTCAACCCGGCCGACACCTCCTCCTGCCGCTCGGTGGTCAAGACGCCCCTGGTGTTGATTGCCTGGAAGGAGCGCGCCGACGTGTTATGGGGCGGCAAGCCGGGCGCATCGCTCTGGACCGACCTGCACGACGCCCTGGTCGAACCGCAGGGCTGGGCGGCCCTCAATCACCCCGAGTGGGGCTACGTCAAGTTCGGGCACACCGATCCGCTCAAATCGAACAGCGGTTTCATGACGATCCTGCTGATGACCTATGGGTATTACGAAAAAACAACCGGCCTCGACGCCTCGGATATTCTATCGAACAGCGCCTATCAGGCCTGGTTCCTGGAGACCGAGGCGGCCATCGGGCAATTCGAATACAGCACCGGCCCGCTCATGGAAAAGATGGTGGTGTACGGCCCCAGCACCTTCGACATGGCGACCGTGTACGAAGCCACCGCCATCGAACAGGCAGCCAACGCGGTGGGACGCTACGGCGAATTGCGCGTGTACTATCCGCCCGCCGTCTTGTGGAGCGATCATCCCTTCTGCGCGCTGGAGGCCGACTGGGTCACGCCCCAGCAGGGCGAGGCGGCTGCCCTATTCATGGAATACCTGGCCGGGCCGGAGGCGCAGAAAATCGCGCTGATGAAATACGGCTTCCGCCCGTCGGACCCATCCATTCCATTGGAACAGGCCGGCTCCCCCTTCGACCGCTATGCCTCCAACGGGTTCCTGGCCGACCTGTCCGGCCTGCCCGAGGTCGAGGTCCCGGCCGGCAATGTATTGAACACGCTCAAGGATTTCTGGTCGCGTAATGTAACCCGATGAAGTTTGTGGCTGTGATTTTAAGGAGTAGAAGTCATGAAAGCTCGAATTTTGGCGATGATTACCATCCTCACCCTTCTGGTGAGCGCTTGTGGTTCTTTGGGGAATCTCCTGCCGGGGGAAACAGTCAAGGTCAGCATTGTCTACGGGTCGGAGAAGAAGGAATGGCTCGAACCGCTGGTGCAGCAATTCAACGATGCGCATCATAAAACGGCGGATGGCGGGACCATCCTGGTCGAGGCCGTCGCCATGGGGTCGATCGAATCGGTGCGCGGCATCATCGAGGGCACGCTCCAACCGACGGTCTGGAGCCCGGCCTCGTCGGTCTACATCCCGGTCGCAAACGCCGAGTGGAAGAAATCCCACGCCGACGACCTGGTCACGGGCGCCCCGAACGACCTGGTGCTCAGCCCGGTGGTCATCGCCATGTGGCGTCCCATGGCCCAGGCCCTGGGCTGGCCCGACAAGGCCCTGGGCTGGGAGGACATTGCGCGGCTGGCCTCCTCCGAGGAGGGCTGGAGCGAATACGGCCACCCCGAGTGGGGACCGTTCAAATTCGGGCATACCCACCCGGCCTACAGCAACAGCGGCATCGTCTCCATCATCGCCGAAACCTACGCAGGCCTGGGCAAGCAGCGCGGCCTGACCGAGAGCGACCTGAAATCCGCCGAACTGAAGGAATTCATGACCGGCGTGGAAAGCAGCGTCATTCATTACGGGACGAGCACCGGCTTCTTCGGCGAACGCATGTTCGAACGCGGCCCGTCGTATTTGAGCGCGGCGGTATTGTACGAAAACCTGATCGTGGCGCAGGAAAGCAGGCGGCTGAATGGACAGTCTTCGCAGGTGCCGGTGGTGGCCGTGTATCCCCGGGAAGGCACCTTCTGGTCGAACCATCCCTACGTGATTGTCAACGCGCCCTGGGTGACACCCGAACAAAAGGAGGCCGCGCAGGCCTTCGAGGCCTTCCTGCTCGACCGGCCCCAACAGTTGAAGGCGCTCGAATACGGATTCCGCCCGGCCGATCCCTCCATCCCGTTGAGCGCTCCGCTCGACGCGCAGCACGGCGTGGATACCAACCAGCCGCAGACCATCCTGGAAGTGCCCACCGCCCCGGTGATCGAAGGCATCCAGGCCCTGTGGCGGCAGACCAAGAAACCCGTCGACCTGATCGTGGTCATGGATATTTCGGGCAGCATGGAAGGCGACAAGATCACCAGCGCGCGCTCCAGCCTGATGCAGTTCGTGGAAAAAATGGATGACCGCGACCGCCTGCGCATCGACCTGTTCAGCGACGGCGTCACCACGCTCACCCCGCTTACCCCCATTGGAGACAAACGCCAGTCGGTCATCGACAGCGTCTCGGGCATCTTCGAGACCGGCAACACCAGCCTGTACGACGCCATCCTGAAAGCCTACGCCGACATGCAGGCGGAGGGCGACCCGTCGCACATCCGCGCCATCATTGTGTTGAGCGATGGGCAGGATACCGTTTCCACGGCCTCGCTGGCGGAGGTGGTCGAGCGGATCCAGGCGAGCGAAAGCGAGGGCGGCAACGCCATCAAGGTATTCACCATCGCCTTCGGCGACGACGCGGACAAATCGATCCTGGAAGCCATTGCCAACCCCAGCGGCGGCAGGCAATACGACAGTTCGCCCGAGACGATCCAAAAGATCTACGACGAGATTGCCACCTTCTTCTAGGAACTCATGAACAATCGCCCGCCCCTCTTAACGGCTTTGTTGAACCCGCTCAACCTGTCCATGCTGGCGCTGACGGCTGCCGCGGGACTGTGTTCCGCCTGGTGGCTGGCCCCGCTGGGATTCGCGCTCTGGCTGGTCATGGTCCTCGTGATTGCGCGCGACCCCGGGGTGCAGATCACCTTTACGCGCCAATCCCGCGCGCCGTTGGCCCAGCGCTACCAGACCCGCTTCGACCGCCTGGACCGGGCGCGCATTTCGATCTTCAACTCCCTGCAGAGCGTCAGTCCCTCGTTTCGACGGGCGGTCGAGCCGGTGCAATCTGTGCTGGATGACCTGGTGGAACATGCCTATCGGCTCAGCCTGCAAATGACCGCCCTGGAAAACAATTTTGTCGTTCAGCGCCTGTCCAACAACTTCGACGACGACATTGCGAAGATGGAGAAGAAGTTGGGCGAAGCCAGCGAGCCTGCCTCGCGGCGGGAATTCGAAGCGACGCTGGCCTCCCTGAGAACCCGAAAGGCCCAACTCAAACACGTGAGCACCCTGTTGGACCGCTTCGAGGCGCAATTGACCGGCACGAACAACGCCGTGGATAGTGTGGTGACCGGCGTGGTCAGCCTGAAGGGACGCAGCGACAGCAACGTGGCAGAGAAAATTCCCGCCCTGCTGGGCGTCCTCCAGGCCGAACAGGACGAGCTTAAGGAATTCGACGCGGAACTGGAAAAAGCATCCATGGTGTAGACGAAGCCCGGTATGCGGGCTTAAGTCCGTAATCCCATCACGCGTGCGCCGGCAGTCACATTGCCGGCGCAGTGATTCCACCTGCATACCGTCCGGCCTCGACAGGATATGCAAGAGATTACCCATCCTTAACCCATCGTTCGGGGACAATTAACAAGCGGGGAATAAAATCAGGCCAACACTATGGTCAAGAATATACTTTTCATCTGTGGTTCGTTGAATCAAACCACGCAAATGCACGCCATCTCCAGGCACCTCGACGAGACGTACAATTGTTATTTCACGCCCTATTATGCGGATGGCATCGAGGACTTTGCAGCCAAAATGGGCTGGCTGGATTTCACCGTCCTGGGGGGCAGGCACATGCGCGACACCAGCAAGTACCTGGCTGCCCACAACCTGGCGGTGGATGAACGGGGCGAAGGCCGCATATATGACCTGGTGGTCACCTGCTCCGACTTGATTGTGCCCCGCAATATTCGCGGGAAACGGACCGTCCTTGTACAGGAAGGCATCACAGAGCCGGAAGGCTGGCTGTATAAACTGGTGAAGAACTTCCCCTTCCTGCCGCGCTACATTGCCAACACCGCCGTCAACGGCCTGTCCAACATGTACGATGTCTTCTGTGTGGCCTCCGAAGGCTACCGCCAGTTGTTCATCCGCAAGGGTGTCCCTTCCGACAAGATCGCGGTCACCGGCATTCCCAATTTCGATAACCTGAAACACAACCTGCAAAACGATTTTCCGCACCGCGATTACGTGCTGGTTGCCACCACGCCCTACCGCGAAAGCCTGCGCCCAGACAATCGCATGGCCTTCATCCATCGCTGCGCCTCCATCGCCGGCGGCAGGCAGGTGATCTTCAAACTGCATCCCACAGAAAACTACGAACGGGCGCGCTCCGAAATATTGAGTGTGATCCCGGACGCGCTCGTGCTGCACCACGGCAACGTCAATCACATGATCGCCAACGCGCAGACGGTCATCACCCAGCAGTCCACCTGCACCTTCGTGGCCGTTGCGCTCGAAAAGGAAACGTACACCTATCTCGACAAAAACGAACTGCGCCAGTTGATGCCCATCCAGAACAACGGCGCATCAGCCGAACACATCGCTTCGGTCTGCCGCCGGTTGATGAGCACCCCCATGCCCGTGCTGCAACAAATTCGCAAAGGCTACCGCGTGCGTCCGCGCTGGGAAAAGGCGGATGCGATCTGGTGACCTTTACCAAACGTTAACAACACCTCTGTTTGTTATTAATACTGGGCTTGTATCGTATAGCGAAAGGAATTTCAGAATGGAAGTTATCATGGTCGTGTCGTTGCTGTTGGGAGCCGCGTTTGGCATCGTGGTGCTGGATGAAAAACGCTGCAAGTTCGAAATGGATGAAACCGAGCAATAAGTCTGGCTGTATTCAGCCTTGAGAAGGCCCCGGCCGCATCCAGGTCATGGCCGAAAAAATATGCTGGTGACAGGAGGACCGCCTGTCACCGTTTGTATCCCGGGTCAAGGAGTCGCGCAAGATGCACAAAAACATCGACGAAGAAGTCATGCAGGCCAAGGACGAAATTCTCGTGCTGGGCAGCATGGTGGAACAGGCCATGATCGATTCCGTCCGCGCGCTCAAGAATCACGACTTCGAAGCCTCCAGCCGGCTGATTGCGCGCGACCAGGTCATCAACGAGAAACGCTTCCACATCGAAGGGGACGTGGTGGCCGTCATCGCCACCCGGCACCCGGCCGCCCGCGACCTGCGCATCCTGACCTCCATCCTCGACATGGCCAACGACCTCGAACGCATGGGCGATTATGCCAAAGGCATCGCCACCATCAACCTGCGCTCAGGCGGACTCAGCCTGCCCAGGATCCTGCATGACCTCGAATATATGGCCGAGCGGGCCGTGGACATGCTGCACCGCAGCCTGACCGCCTTCACCGATGCGGACCTGGCAGCCGCACAACACCTGATTGCCGAAGACAACCTGATCGATTCGCTCTATGAGCAGGTCTATTACGAGGTTATGGATTTTGTGGTCGAAAATCCCGCCCACATGGAACGGGCGAATTTTGCGCTGTGGACCGCCCACAACATCGAGCGCATGGCCGACCGCGTGACAAACATTTGTGAACGGACGATCTTCATCGTTACAGGCGAGTTGCGGCCGCTCACGGAAATGGAAAAATGAGTTAGACTCACACAATGCAAACCATAGCCGCAATCGATGTCGGCTCGAATGCCATTCGCCTGATCGTCGGTCGCATCAACGACTTTGAAAGCGTCGAACCCATCGAAAATATCCGCCTGCCGGTTCGGCTGGGCAGCGAAGCCTTCACACAGGGATGGATTGGCGAACGCACCATGAACGCCGCCGCAGAGGCCTTTCTGCGTTTTCACAAAGTCATCAACGATTTTGCCGTCACCCACGTTCGCGCCGTGGCCACCAGCGCCATGCGCGAAGCCGCCAACAGCGACTTGTTGATCGACCGCATCAGCCGCCAGACGGGCATCCAGGTCGAGGTCATCAACGGGGAGGAGGAGGCGCGCCTGATTCACCTGGCGGTCGGCAAATCCATCGACCTGCGCAATCAACGCGCCCTCCTGGTGGACATCGGCGGCGGCAGCGTGGAAATCACCATCTCCGAAGGCAGGAACATCCTCTCCTCCGAAAGCTATAACATGGGCACGGTGCGCCTGCTGCGAAAATTCAGCCAGGCCGGCGGCGCCAGTCCGGCGACCTTCGGCCTGCTGGTTCGGGAATACGCCGAGGCGGCCCGCCGAAGAATCGATCACGAGATTGGCAGGAAAAAACTGGATGTCTGCATCGGAACCGGTGGGAACATCGAAGAAATGGGGGAATTGCGCAGGAAACTTTTCAAGAAGGATACCAATCGCCTCATCACGGTCAACGAGCTGGAAACCCTGGCCGAAAAGCTGGAAAAAATGCCCGTCGAGGAGCGCATCAACAAACTGGCCCTGCGCCCCGACCGCGCAGACGTGATCCTGCCGGCCGTGCTGGTCCTGCAAACGATTGCCCGCATCGCGCGCGTCAGGGAAGTGCATATTCCCGGGGTGGGCCTCAAGGACGGCATCCTGTGGGATCTGATGTCCAACATTACCCCGCAGGCCCCACACCGCGACCAGGTCTGGGCTTCGGCCACCCGCCTCGGGCGAAAATACCAGATCGACGTCGATCACGGCGCGCTGGTGGCCGGGCTGGCCGGGCAGATCTTCGACCAAACGGGCAGCCTGCACAACCTGGGTGGGGACGAACGCCTGCTGCTCGAAGTCGCCGCGCTGCTGCACGATGTCGGTCACTTCATCAACACCATCGACCACGACCGCCACGGTTATTACATCCTCACACACAACTTCATCTTCGGGCTGACGGAACGCCAGCGGCTGGTGGTCGCCAATGTGGTACGCTATCATCGCAAGGCTGCCCCATCCCAGGAGGACGAAAACTTCCGCGCACTCCCGCAGAAGGACCGCATCCTCGTATCCAAATTATGCGCCATCCTGCGCCTGGCCGACGGCATGGACACCAGCCATACGAGCCGCATCCATGCGGTTAAAATAAGCAGCAAAAAGAACAGGTGGACCCTCAGCCTGGACGGAAAGGGAGACATCCTGCTCGAAAAATGGACTCTTTCCAAGCGCCGCGCGCTCTTCCAGGATGTATTTGGCGTGGAACTTGCAATCGAATGAAATCAGTCCGCCCGAAAGAAAGAGGCAACGTGAAAACGGAATCGACAAATTTGTTTTTGACCACGCTCCACGAGCGGTCCGAAAAATTCGGGCAGGAATTGAAAACCTGCCGCGAGGAATTTTCCGAAGCCGCCGTCCATGATCTGCGGGTGGCCTCCCGCCGCCTGATCGCCGGCCTCGGCATGGCGCGCGCGCTCGACCCGCATCCGCGCCTGCAAAAAGTGCGCCGTCTCATGAAGAACCAGATCGACGAACTCGATGGCTTGCGCGATTGCCAGGTAATGCTGGTCGAGGTGGCCGAAAGCCTGGAGGAGCACCCCGAACTGGCCTCCCTTCATGAATACCTGCTCACCAGGGAAAAGCGTCTCCTGCGCAAGGCGCGCCGGCAGGTGGCAGACTTCGAACTGCCGACGCTGCGGAAACTCATGAAAAAAATCGAGAACAGCCTGTCGGAGCGCCTGGCCCGGCCCGACGTGGATGGGGAATTATTGCAAGTCGTGGACAATGTCTACGCTGCGGCGCTCCAACGCTATGAACAGGTCGACGCCGCCCAACCTGCCACGGTTCACCGCCTGCGACTGGCCTTCAAGAAGTTTCGCTACATGGTGGAAATCATTCATCCGTCCCTGCCCGATCTTCCACAAGACCAGTTCAAACGCATGCACGATTATCAATCCATGATGGGCGAAGTGCAGGACGCCGAATCCTTTCTGGGGCTGCTGGAAGAGATGGCCGAAGACGACGCCAACTTCGACCCCGAGCCGGCCCGCCGCCACTTCGAGACCCTCCGCGCCGAAAGATTATCCACCTACCTGGACGACAAAGGCGAGCTGCTGGTATTCTGGAGACGCGCCCCCGACCAGCCATTCCCCTGGCAAACCCCACCCAAACGCAAGAGGTGAATGTATGACGCTGCCCTCCGACAACCCACATGCGCAAGCCTCCAACCCCGCCCGTTACCACAACCGTGAACTGGGCCTGCTGTCCTTCCAACGGCGCGTGCTCGAAGAAGCGCAAAGCGAGAACAACCCCCTGCTCGAACGGGTCAAGTTTGCCGCCATCTTTGGCTCGAACATGGACGAGTTCTTCATGGTGCGCGTCTCGGGGATTCGCAAGCAGGTCGAAGCGGGCATCACCGATATTTCCCCCGACGGCCTGACCCCGCGCGAGGAACTGGCCGCCATTCGCAAATCCTCACTCGAACTGTACGCCCTGGCCCAACAGTTGTACCAACGCAAATTGCTGCCCAAACTCAACAAGGAAGGCCTCCACGTCCTCGACTACGACAAGTTGGCCAAACCTCAAAAGGAACGCGCCGACGCCTACTTCCGCGAGGTGGTGCATTCGGTGCTGACCCCGCTGGCGGTCGACCCCGGGCATCCTTTCCCGCACATCTCCAACCTGAGCCTGAACCTGGCCATCGTCATTCGCGACCGCAAGGGCAAGGAACGCTTCGCGCGCGTAAAAGTGCCGGACACCCTGCCGCGCCTGGTCCCGCTCAAGCGTTCCTCGGGCGGCATACGCAAGGATGGGACCGTGCCGCATCATCATTACTTCGTCTGGCTGGAACAGGTCATCATCGCCAACCTGGGAATGCTCTTCCCCGGCATGGAGGTGCTGGCCGCGCATCCCTTCCGCGTGGTGCGCGACGCCGACATCGAAATCCAGGAACTCGAAGCCGACGACCTGCTGGAATCGATGCAATTGAGCATTCGCCGCCGCAAATTCGGCTCGGTGGTGCAGGTTGCCATCTACGAGGACATGCCCGAGGAAATGCGCGAACTGCTGCTGGAAAACCTCGAAGTGCGTCCTTCCGATTATTATGTAATGAGCCGTCCGCTCGGGCTGGGCAGCCTGTGGCAGTTGTACGACGCCGTGGAACGCCACGACCTGAAGTTCACGCCCTACAAGCCATCCATCCCCAAATTCCTGCGGCAGGCAGGCGCCGGCGGCGACATCTTCGAGGTCATTCGCCGTGGCAACATCCTGCTGCACCATCCGTACCAATCGTTCAGCCCCGTAATCGACTTCCTCAATGCGGCTGCGCGCGACCCGCAGGTGCTGGCCATCAAACAAACCCTGTACCGCGTGGGACGCAACGCGCCCGTGGTCGACGCATTGCTGGAAGCCTCCGAGCGCGGCAAACAGGTGGCGGTGCTGGTCGAGTTGAAGGCGCGCTTCGACGAGGAAAGCAATATCGGCTGGGCGCAAAAATTGGAGCAGGTCGGCGTCCATGTGGTGTACGGCCTGCTGGGCCTCAAGACCCACAGCAAGATCGCCATGGTCGTCCGTCGGGAAGGGGAAGGCATCCGCCGTTACATCCATCTGGCGACCGGCAACTACAACATGGTAACGTCGCGAATCTACGAAGACATCGGGATGTTCACCTGCGACGAAGCCATAGGCGCCGACGCCACCGATTTGTTCAATTATCTGACCGGGTACTCCACACAACAGGAGTATCGCAAATTGCTGGTCGCCCCCGTCAACCTGCGGGAGCGCATCGAAGCGCTCATTCGCCGCGAAACCGAGAACGCTCGCCAGGGCCACAAGGCGCACCTGATCCTCAAGACCAATGCCCTGGTCGACACGCGGATCATCGACCTGCTCTACCAGGCCTCGTCGGCCGGCGTGCAGGTGGACCTGCTCGTGCGCGGCATCTGCTGCCTGCGGGCTGGGGTGAAGGGTCTCAGCGAAAATATCCGCGTGATCAGCGTGGTCGGGCGTTACCTGGAGCACAGCCGCGTGTACTACTTCTTCAACCAGGGCGAGGAAGAGGTCTACGTCGGCAGCGCGGACCTGATGCCGCGCAACCTCAACCACCGTGTGGAGGTCATTTTCCCCATCGAAAACCGGGACCAGATCCGATACCTGCGCGACCAGGTGCTTGGTTCCTATCTCAAGGACAATTTCAGCGCCCGCCTGATGCAGCCCTCCGGGGAATACAAACGCCTCAAACCTGAAGGCGATGAGAAAGTGCGCAACGTGCAAGCCATGCTGATGGAACATCACGAGAGATAACCATGAAAAAACTGCCCTCCATTCTCCTGACGGGAATCGTTTTGTTCCTGGCGGCCTGCGGCGGCCCTGCCGCTCCCACCGCCTCGGACGAGGATGTAGTCGCCAGCATGGTGGCCTCCACCCTGCAAGCCTTCCAGGCCCAGGCCACCCCGACCCTGGCGGCCAGCGCCACCCCGCTTCCGCCCACACCGCTCCCATCCCCCACTTTCACCCCCACCCTGCCGCCGCCCACCGCCACCTCCACCCTGCCGCCGGGCACACGCGTGCAATTCCTGACGGGGGCCACCCAGGTCGTCCTCAGCGGGCAGGTCGCGCCCGGACAGGTGATCGACTACGTGGTGCAGGCCTCCAAGGGACAGCCTTTCATGGTGCTGCTCGACTCGCCCAACCGCGACCTGAAGTTGTCCGTCATCGGCGTGGACGGAACCTTCTTTGTGTCTGCGTCCACCTTTGGCAATTGGCAGGGTGTGCTGCCTACCACCCAGGATTATCACATCCAGGTCAGTGGAGGCGCCGCCACCCAGACCTTCACCTTGAACCTGACCGCCGCGGCGCGCGTGGAGTTTGCCCCAGGCCAGACCCGCCTGGTGGTGAAAGGCAGCACCGTGGGCGGGTACCCCGTCTCGTATGCGGTCTACGCCTCCAAAGGCCAGAAGATGGATGTCATTCTGAATGTCCCGGGCGAAAAGGCCGCGCTGACCATTTGGGGTTTCAGCGACGGGCAGCCGTATGCCCGCGCCCAGACCGGCATCAAGGACGCCAGCCTCAACCTGCCCCTGACGCAGGACTACATCATCGAGGTCGTCCCTCAGGCCGGCCAGGTGGTCGAATACAACATGACCATCCGCGTCAAGTAGCGCGCCCCGCGCACAAGTTTTTTTTGCTCGCGGCGGATTTGAAATCCGCCGCGATTTTTATTGCTTGCATATTTAGAACATGTATTCTATAATAGAGTCATGGACGCCATCTCCCGCCTCAAACTGCTTTCCTCGCAGATGTCCTTCGAGCCGGATGCGGAGCGGAACGAAAGTGCCGCGCCGCCGTCCTGCTTCAGCGCCAAGGAACAGGACCAGGCCTTCGTCCACCCCGCCCAGCTGCCGAACGGACAGAAGATCATGCTGCTCAAGACCCTGCTCTCCTCGGCTTGCGAGCGTGATTGCTTCTACTGTCCCTTCCGCGCAGGACGCGATTTCCGCCGCGCCACCTTCAAGCCCGATGAATTCGCGGCGCTGTTCGGCAAGCTTACCCAGGCGGGCGCCGCCGAGGGTGTTTTCCTCAGTTCGGGCCTGGCCAATGGGGGCGTCACCACCCAGGACAAACTGCTCGATACGGCTGAGCTTTTGCGCAAAAAGCACGGTTTCCGCGGGTACATCCACCTCAAGATCATGCCGGGCGCAGAGAAGGGGCAGGTCTTCCGCGCCATGCAACTGGCCGATCGTGTCTCGATCAACCTGGAAGCGCCCAACACGAACCGCCTGTCCCGCCTTGCGCCGCACAAGGTCTTCCTGGAGGAATTGCTGCAACCACTGCGCTGGGCCGAGGAAATTCGCCGCAGCCAGCCCGCCCATCTCGGCTGGCAGGGGCGCTGGCCTTCGACCGTCACCCAATTCGTGGCCGGCGGCGCAGACGAATCGGACCTGGAACTGCTGACCACCACCCAATGGCTGCACAAAAACGTGCGCCTGAAACGAGCCTACTTCTCGGCCTTCCACCCCATCCCCGACACCCCGCTCGAAAACAAAGCCGCCGTCGATCCCCTGCGTGAGCATCGCCTGTACCAGGCCTCCTTCCTGCTGCGCGATTACGGTTTCGACCTGGAAGACCTGCCCTTCACGACCCACGAAAACCTGCCGCTGCAAACCGATCCCAAGCTGGCCTGGGCGCAATTGAACCTGAGTGAAACGCCCATCGAGATCAACCGCGCCGACAAGCGCGACCTGCTGCGCATTCCGGGCATCGGACCGAAGACCGCCGAAGCCATCCTGTCTGCGCGCACGAAAAGCAGTCTGCGCGATCTTTCCACCTTAAAGAAATTGGGGGTTATCGCCGAGCGGGCCGCGCCGTACGTGCTGTTGAACGGCCGACGGCCGGCGGCGCAGCTTTCCATGTTCTAAGATTCGATCCGCCCGCCTTGCGCAATGGCGGCCCTGCGGGAAATAACCAGCCGGATGCCGTTTGCATATCATACCCACGGATGAAAATTGCGTACCCCCTCTCCAACAAAGCGCAATTTTCATCCGGGCGCGGCATACCTTAAAAAAGACAATATATTAAGATAATACCCTTGAATAACCCCCCATGCTTGCTATACTAAGCGGCGTTGTTTTACAACATCCGAATTGACGCAAAAAAGGAAAGGAGACTTGTAATGTCAAGCGATGTCATCACAATCCGCACAGAGAACAAGGTCCGCAGTTTAATTGCCCGCCAGGACTTCAAACGCGGCGACGTGATCTACCAGATCCCGAGCGAGAAGATCTCGGACAAGCCCAACCGATTCACCGTCCAGATGAGCCGCGACCTGCACACGGAGGTCGGCAAACTCTCGGCATTGAATCACTCCTGCGATCCCAACGTGCTCCTCGACATGGAGCGCATGTTGGTCATCGCCAACCGCGACATCCAGGCCGGCGATGAATTGAGCTTCTTCTATCCCTCCACCGAATGGGAGATGGCCGCGCCCTTCATCTGCCTGTGCGGTTCGCCGCGCTGCATCCACGTGGTGGCGGGCGCGCGCTTCCTGCCGCTTTCCACGCTCGAGCATCACTACCTGAATCGGCACATCCGCGAGATGATCGTCGAAATGCTCGATCACACCCAAAGGCATCTGCCTGAACCGAATCAAGCGTGACCCGGCCGGGGCGGATGGGATGACCCATCCGCCCCGTTCTTTTTCGCCGCTGGGGGCTTATCGAGGTTCGATCCCATCTTGAATTTCCCTGTCGCGTTTCTCAGCAAATCCTAACCAAGAATCGGTATAGTTGGCCTCCTGGCAGAAACAAGCCGCGCCTTTAAGGTTGCGGCATCAATCCTAATAGAGGTATCTCATGTCCAAATTCTTCATCAAGTTCCTGTTCTTCGCCATGGCTTCCGTCATGCTCGTAACCGCCTGCGGCGCGGGCACCGCCACGGCCTATCCCAACCCGACCGCCTACCCGGACCCAACCGACGAGCCGCTGGCGGCGCTTTCCACCGCAACCGAACCGCCTGCCGCCCCAGGCCCGGTCAGTTTCTCGGCTGACATCCTGCCCATCCTGGAAAAAAGCTGCGCCAACTGCCACGGCGGGAATCGCACCGAGAAGGGCCTCGACCTGAGCAGCTACGAGGCATTGATGAACGGCTCGGAGAAGGGCGCGGTGGTCATGGCGGGCGACGCCGACAACAGCACCCTGGTCACACTGGTTGCCAGCGGCAAAATGCCAAAGCGCGGCTCGAAGCTCACCCCCGAGCAGATTGAGTTGATCATCGCCTGGATCAATGCCGGCGCGCCCAACAATTAACCCAATCGAGACAAAAAAGACTCCAGCCATGAACGGCTGGAGTCTTTTGGTTGCAGACGGGTCGAAATTATTCCTGGCTTTTCAGCGCCTTGAACGCCCCCACCCAGGGCGTCCCGAGGCGGTGATTGGGACTGACTTCGATCTTGTTGAGTTTTGCAGCGATCTGCGTCATGAGCAGGGCGATTGTGCCCCAGTCATCGATCAGGACGGCGTTCTTCATTTTTGCCGCGGTCAGGCCGGCCCACATCCATTCCATGCGGAACTTGTCGGCCTTGACCCAATAGTCGCGTTTCTCCCAGGCAGCCACCGAGGCGTCGATGCCTTCGGAGATGGATTGCAGCGCCAGGGCAATGAAGGCGGCCAGGTCGCGGGAGACAGGCCCGGGCGCGGATTGAACGGCCAGTTCGCGCAGGGCCAGGACGATGGCTTTGGTCAGGCGGGTTCGTTCTTTTCCAGCAGATTCGGGGTTGATGACACGGCTCAAGAGATTTCTCCAGGTTCTAGGCTCAAGAGCGGGATTATACCGCAACTTGGTTGACGCCCCCCCGCGCCTCGCTTATAATCGCCCCGCCAACTGGACGTTCAGGGGACGTGCTGGAATTGGCAGACAGGCATGACTTAGGATCATGTGCCGCAAGGCGTGAGGGTTCGATTCCCTCCGTCCCCACAAAAAACTGTCGCAAGACATAAACCCGAAGGGATGACCGAAATTGAACATCGAAAAGCAAATTCTGGAAGACCACCAGGCCAAACTGATTGTCGACATCGACAAGGAACAGATGGACGCCTACAAACGCCGCGCCGCCCGAAAACTGGCCGAACGCGGCAAGATTCCCGGCTTTCGCCCGGGCAAGGCCCCGTACAATATTATCGCCCGCATGTTTGGCGAGGAAGCCATCACCGAGCAGGCCATCGAACTGCTCGTGGATGACGTGTACCCCAAGGCGCTCGATGAGGCCCAGGTGAAACCGATTGCCCCGGGTTCCCTGGACAACGTGGACACCAGCGGCGAGACCCCCAAATTCACGTTTCACGTGCCGCTGGCCCCGGAAGCGGACCTGGGCGATTACTACTCCGTGCGCCTGCCCTATGAATGGACCGCGCCCGGGCAGGAGGAAGTCGACGCCGCCATCGAAAACCTGCGCCAGCGCTACGCCTCCACCGAGACCGTCGACCGCGAAATCCAAATGGGCGACTACGTGCTCGTGGACGTAAAGGGCGCCTACGCCTCCAAGCTCAAGGAAGGCGAGGAAGACAAGAGCGCGGGACTTTCGCGCACGGGCTTCGCCACCCTGGTGCGCGAGCAGGATCGCGACGAGGAATGGCCGTTCGTGGGCTTCAACAAGGAACTGCTCGGCCTCAAGCCTGGGGAGAGCAAGACCATCAAGCACAAATTTGCCAAGACCGACACCGACGAGGACCTGCGCGGCAAGACCATCAACTTCGGAGTCACGGTCAAGGTCGTGCGCGCCATGATGCTGCCCGATCTCGACGACGACTTCGCCAAACAGGTTGGCCTGGACAGCCTGGACGCATTGAAGGAAGCCATCCAGAAGGACGTCGAAGCCAATTCGCGGGCCGCGTACGATGATACCTACTTCGCCGACCTGATCGAAAAGATCAAGGCAGGCGCAACCCTCAAATATCACCAGCACTCCGTCGAGCAGGAGAGTGAGCACGTGCTGGATGAACTGCGCCAGCGCCTGGCCCGCCAGGGCATGGATATGGAAACCTACTTCAAGATGCGCGAGACCACGCAGGAGAAGTTCGTGGAAGAGGAAGTGACGCCCGTGGCGAAGAAACGCCTCGAGCGCTCGCTCATCATGGATGAGATCATCCACATGGAAAACATCCAGGTCGATAATGCCGCCCTGGATGCCGAGTTCGGCCAGACCCTGACCGAACTGCAAATGCAGGGCGTGAAATTAAACGAACTGCGCGGCGGCCGCAAGGGCCAGCAGCAATTGGCCGAGGCCGTGGCGATGGAATCCGCCAGCCGCGTGCTCACCCGTCGCGCCCTGGACATGATGAAGTCCATCGCGATGGGCGACTACAAACCCTTCGAGCTTCCCGCCGAAAGCGCCGAGCCGACCCTCGAAGCGGAAGCAACTCCCGAGGTGGAGACACCCGCAACGGAAGCCGCTCCCGAAGCCGAGACGCCCGCAGCCGTC
>JBMOMS010000032.1:0-26227 GCA_049324895.1 Chloroflexota bacterium | reverse complement strand
TGATGTAGGTGAAGCCGCGCTCCCTGGCGAGGAAGCGCCAGGTGCGGTCGAGCGCGCCGTACTCATGGTCGGTCGCCAGGACTTCGTCGGCGGGACCGAGGTCGAGCGAGCGCGCCACGATGTTGAGCGAGATGGTCACGTTCTGCGAGAAGACCACGTTTTCGGCGCGGGTCCCGAGATAATCGGCCAGGGCGGCGCGCGCGGACCGCATCAGGTCGTTGTGGCGGCGGCCCAGGAATTCCACCGGCTGGCGCTCCAGCTCGCGCTGCCAGCGCTGGTAGGCGCGGAAGACGGGTTTGGGCGTGGCCCCAAAGGAGCCGTGATTGAGGAAGGTGACCGTGGGGTCGAGCAGGAATTGGTGGCGGAGGGAGGTCATGCGGGAGATTATATACCGCACACGGGTGAAAATTGCGTTTTTTGGAGAGTGGAAGGCGCAATTTTCACCCGTGGGTATTAAATGAACCTCCCCTACTTCAGCCGGGCGTGCGGGTGGCCGTAGACTACATAGGCCAGCCAGGTGGCGTCGCCGGCCTTGCGCGCCTTTTCGCGGGCATGGATGGCCGCCAGGGAGAGCGGGGCGCCTTTGAGCAGTTGGGCGTAGAACTCTTCGGTGAAGCTGAGCGCGGGGGAATCTCCCACCGACCAGAGCGTGCTGACGAAGGCGCCCGCCTTGCGTTTCAGGAAGGCCTGCGCAAAGCCGCCGATGCCGGTCAGTTTATAACCGGCGCGCCCGGCCTGGCAGGCATTCAGCACGACCAGCGGGGCGTTCCGTCCGTCCGACAGGTTGGCGTGCTGTTCGACCGAAGTGGAACTGAAATACTCGGGGACATAATTCGTCCCTTCGACGCGGCCCTCCATCATCAACTGCGCGTTGGCGATGTTCTGCACATCCGCCACACCGTGACCCGCGAAATGCAGCAGGTCGACCGCCCCCGCCGTGGATAACAACTTGCGCAAGGCCGAAGCCTTCGGCTGGATGGCCGCAGCCCCAAACTTGTCCGCCAGGAAGGCGGCCTCCCGCTGCGCCTCGGGCAGTTCGTAGTCCGGGTGCGGGTAGGCGGGGATCAGGTAATGCGCCTTGCCCGGTCGAATTTGCAGGGTCTCGGTCGGCCAGCCCGCATCGGCCAGCCAGCGCACCAGTCCCATCTGACCCAGGAAACACATCTCGGCCGGCAGCGCTTCGCCAGGCTGTTTGAGGTGCACCAGTTCCCAGGGGATGAACGGCTCCTCCGAAACCACCATGATGCTCGCGATCTGGCTGCGATGCTGCCACAGCGCCGCCTGGACCTTGGGCGGGACCAGCTCATCGAGCAGCTGCGCGCCGAAGGCCCGCAGCTCCTGCACGAAATTGTCGACATCCTCCGAACTGCCCAGCCAGCGCTGTTCGATCTCCTCGTACAATTTTTCCACGTACTTCACCCGGTCCCCGTCCAGCGACTTGGAGAAGTCCCACTCGAAGACTTTCAGATCGGGGGCGATCAACTGGAAGCGGTAGGATAATTTTTTGCCGTTGTATTGTTCGGTGATGAACAACTGGTGCAGCGGCGCCGAAAGGGGCGCGGCCTCCGGCGTGACGGCGTTTGCCACGCTGCGCGAGCGGGCGGCCCCGCGCGTCCTGACGATCTGCGCCTTGAGCACCAGCGTCACCAGCGGAACCTGTCCCTGGCGGGCGATCACCCAGACCTCCCCGTTGCCCGGGTCGGTGGCGCGCACCAGGAAGTACAGTTGCTGCGGCTCGCCCGGCGCGGGCGGGTCGATCTCCGTCCAGCCCTCGTCCAGTGACTCGAAATTGACCTTCGGCAGCACCTGCACGTAGAGCTTGCGGCTGGGGTCGATTTCCGCGCGGCCCTCGGCGGCGGCGGCGTGCAGCGCCTGGCCGATCACCTCGCGCGAGACCAGCACCTCGATGGTGGCGGGACGCTTGACCAGCACCTCCTGGTCCATCTCCGCGCGGAAGTGGCAGGTGATTGCGGGCGCGGACTTGTCTGCGGCGGGAGCGGCTTCATCGAACGCCGCCTCGAACACCGGCGGGGCTGCAAAACTGGGCATGGTGCGGCGGGCCACGAACCTCTCGTGATGCGTCCTGGGCTTCGACACGATGCGGGTCAGGTCGACCAGCTTGGCGCCGCTGGCGGGACTGAACTCGGAGCGCAGCACGCCGATAGGCTGCGCCCCGCTCACCACCACGCCCCGACCGGCGGTGACAGAATCACCGGGCAGGCCCGGCAGTCTCAAGTCGCCGCCCAGGTCGATCGTTACCGAGCGGTCGGTCTCGTGCAAATTCAAGGCATCGAAAAGCGGGGACTGGCCGTCATGCCACTTCTGCTTTTCCATGACCTCTTCGGTCGAGAAGGCGTAATTCAGGGTATCCCCCTGGTAATCCCGCGAGACGATCACGTAGCTGGGAGTCTCGTTCAGGATCGCATGGATGGTCTCCCCCAGGGGAGTGGCGGCATCGGTCACAAAAATATCGGTATCGACCGCGGCCGGCACGTCGAGATTCGACATGCCGCCCGGCGGGACCCGGTATGGGTACAGGCCGCCTGCATCCCCGCTCTTGGGCCGCCGGCGGGAGGGCTTCTTCGGGAGATCGACCAGGGCCAGCCAACGGGCAAAGGCGTTCACCACCTCGGGCTGGACAAAGTAATTGGTGTGATACACCAGCGGATTGCTGCCGAAATCCAGGCTGTCCTTGATGTAGCGGCCCAATTGGGGGTCGACGCTGGTCATCGAGGCCGTGTTGACCACCAGGTCGTTCGGCTCCTTCATGAGTTGTCCAACCAGCGCCTGCGCCGTCCACATCAGGAAGCGCGGAGGCATTTCCGTGGGTTCGTGTTCACCGCCCAGCAGGCGCGTCTCGAAGTCCGAAGTGACCGCGCAATAGTAGCTCTTCTCGATGCTGGGCTGGCCGGGCTGTTCCGCGTTGAGGGCGCGGATGAACCTGCCATCCGGTTCCATGGCAGCCAGGCCGGGCGCGTTGCGTTCGTCGATGGCTGTGGTCACGCAATATTTGACCAGCGCCCCCAACCCCTGAATGACTTCGTTCAGGATGGTGGTGACGGCCTTGGCCTGCGGCATCATGCCGATCAGCCGACAGGCGGCCATCGACAGGTTGGTGTACAGGTCGAGCAGGGTCTGCCAATTGTCGGGTTCGGCCAGTTTCGTGCCGCCGTTGGTGACCGCCACAAAGATGACGCGCTCGAAGCTGGCCTTGAAATCGGAAAGCGGCAGCAGGTGTTCCAGCAAACTGCGCGCCACCAGTCCGCCGCGGCTGTGGGTGATCACGTCGAAGCGCGGCGGGTGCGGCCATTGGATCGCCTGCAGGCGCTTGAGCAGGTCGGTGGCGTTTTCCAGGGGATCCTCGCTGAGCGTGGCATGGTCGAAGCCCAGCACGGCGTCGTAATTCGAGAGGGCCACCCGCATGAATTCCCGCCCCCATTGCGTCGCCAAAAGCGGGCCGAACCCGCCGATGGTGCTGCTGAAGGTGCCATGCACGAACAACAGGATGCGGGCCGGGCGCTTCTTCGGCAGTTGGATCGGCGCGGCTTCGAGCAGGTCCCACTTCGCGGGGTCTTCGGCGCTGGACATGTTCACCAGCCCGCGGCGGACGTTCCGCTCCAGGTACTTGAGGGCCTGGCCGACGGCGATCCGCGCGGCAAACTTGAAGACGTAGGCCCGCACCTTGTCCAGCACCAGGTCCTCCAGGACACCGCGCCGCAGGGTCTCACCGGGCTGGGCGGAAGGCCTGCCCCCCAGGGCCAGCTCGAATTGGATTATCCTTTGTTCCGCAACCGCCGGCAGCCCGCGACGGGCCGGGCGTCCTTTGCGGGTGGTGATTTTGTCGGGAAAATGCCAGGCGTAGGCGCCCTCCTGTTCCAACAGAACGACGGCATCTTCATATGGCTCCAGGGTAAGCTCCAGTTTGGGCGCACTCCGGGCGGCCCGCCGGACCGCGGATGGGTCAAGCTCGATCCTGTCCAGCAATAACATATCCTGCCGCCCGAATGCGGCAGCCAACGCATCGTTGACGGCATACGCCTCCCCCTCCGCCTGCGGCAAAGGCACGGGGCCAAACACGCGGCCCGCCCGCCTCCGACGTTTATCGGACGGCGGGGGCGCGGCCTCATTGACCTGATATTCCGATGGCAGGATGATCTTCAATCCGCTGGCGCGTTCGATGGTTTTCATACGGCCTCCTATCACAGCGTATGGAACGACTTGCCCAGTCCTGACGGTCTGGGTCAGGAAAGTCGTTCCTACGCTTGAACGTCAAATCGTTCCTCTGATATTCGATGCACAGTTTGAACGATATTACTATACAGGAAGCGCCGCGGAGATTCAAGTCCCGGACAGTCAGGCGGCGGTTGACCCGCCGCCTGACCATTCACGGAAACACATAGGCATCGAACGCAAAGCCGCTGGAATCCATCTGGCGCGCCACCCAGAAGCCGTAGCGGCCCAGGTTGGTTTTGAAGCACAGGTACAGGTCGCTGTTCATCGCGAGGGGATTGGCATCCATGACGGCGGCCTTGCATTGATTCAACGAGGGCGGGGCCATGCTGGCGTATCCGCTGAACAGCGCGCCGTTTTGCGGGTGGAGCGTTCCATATTGATCCGATTGGATGTCGCAAGTCGAGTCGTTGGCGGTAAACAGCAGGTCCATGTCGTAGCATGCGCCATTGGCAAACCACAGGCCCGAGAACAACGGTCCCAGCGGGTCAGGCGCGTACACATCCGTGGGGACGGCGGTCGGGGAGGCCGGGTCGGTGGGCGGCGGGATGGGCGTTGCGGAAGGAGGCGGATCGGCGGCCGCAAGCTGGGTCGGTTGCGCGTTGGCGGTCAGCGCGACCCTGGTGTTGAAGGCGTGGGGGTCGGCGGCGGGCGCGGCAGGCGTGGAAATTCCACATGCCAGGGCGGCCAGGGCAAGGACCGCCAACAGGAGACGGAAGGAAGAGGCGTTCATCGAAATCACGCTCACGGATTGTTCCAGGTTGTGAACTCCAGGTACAGCTTGCCGGCGTCGGGGGTGGAATCAGAACCGGCATATTCCAGGTAGCCGAAGCGGCCTTCGTCGGTAACGTAACAGAAGAAGGTTCCCAGGCTCAGGCTGTTGATCGGCACGGTGGGACTGTCCATTTGGGCGTTGCGGCAATCCTCGAAGGTCGGCGGCCGGGTGAATAGTTTGGCAGGCCCGAGGAAAACAAGGTTATGACTCCAGTTGACATCCACCTCGTAGTAGATATCGGCCCCGGAGGCCGGGCCGAGGCTGCCGCTGTCCAGGTCGACCGTCCAGGTCTGGGGAATTTCGAGCAGGCCGGACGCGCGGACAGTGGGACCGGCTGCGCCCTCGACGACCACCTTGACCCAAAAGGCCTGGTCGCCCTTCTCCCCGATGCCAAACTCCCGGCCGGAGGCGTTCTTGAGCAGGAAGTATCCCTGGTAGGTCCCGGGTTTGTTGGGCGCGGTCAGCACGACGGATAACTCCACGGTCTGGCCGGGGACGATGGCATCCGGCGCAAGGTTGAGGGCCGAAGGCGCTCCCATTGAGTCGCCGTGGTCGAAGACCAGGGTGTAGGCCGGCGTCCAGGGGCAGGAACCGTTATTTCTCAGCGTCCAGGATTTCGAGAAGATTTGACCGGGCGTCACCTTCGTCCCATCCTTGACCGTCTCGGAGAGGAAAGCGGCGCGGTCGCATGGGATGGGGATGGTGGTTGGCGGAATGGCGGAGGGCGGCACGATGGAGGTCGGGACGGGCGATGGCGGGAGGGTCGGCTGGGACGGGTCGAGCGGGGTCGGCTGCGTGGGCACAACCGGCTGGAGGCCGGGATGCGTGCCCGGGGTTTGCTGCGCAACCGCGGTCAACGTCAGGGCGGCGGCGCTGGCGCGCACATCGGGAGTCGCCGCCGGTGAGCCGACGCTGACATTGCAGGCCAGCCCGGCCACGGACAGGGCCAGCAGAACCTGGAACAAGACGGAAGTTGTCTTCATCCTATCCTCCGCAATATGAGAAGTTATACGTTCCCACGCTCGACCAGGATTCGTTGCCATACGCGTCGACGGCGTGGAACTTGTATTGCAGGCGGCCGGCAAACCCGCCGGTCCCGACCCCAGACTGGCTTTGCCAATTGCCGCCGTAGTCGCTCATGGGGATCGAGACCCAGCCGCCGTCGTTCAGGTTGTACCAGAACTCGGCATAGGACAGGCCGGCAGGGTCGGTGATGCTGGCCTGCCCGTAGAGGGAGCAGCCTTCCCAGAACACGCTCCCGTCGATGCTCGGACCGTTCGTGTCGCCGGGCGGGATGGACGTCTCGGTGGGCGGAACGTAGCAGCTGCCATATACCTCGATGCGGGCGTAATAGTCCTGGGTGGAACCGTCCGGCGCGGTCACGCGCAGGGTATGATTCTCGGTCTCGCACGGGCAGCGTTCTTCCATGCCGTGGGCATACACGTACGAGCCATTCAGGTAGACCTGGTCCGAGCCGCTCACATCCCAGTGCAGGGTGTAGCAGTTTCCCGCATTGACGGAGGACGGGTCGCCAAAGAAGGTGACGACCGGCACGGGCGGCGGGGCAGGCAGGGTCCAGGTGGGGGTGGGCGACAATGGCGGCAGGGTGATGAACGGCGCGGGCGTGTCGGTGGGAGCCGGGACGGGCGTATCGGTCGGCGCGGGAGCCGGGGCGCAGGTGACGATGCAGAAGCGCGTCGAGCCGAAGGTCCCGCTCACGCCGGCCGCATTGACTCCCGCAGCCTCGACCAGGTATTCCCCCTCGGCGGGCGGCGTCCACCAATAGTCGATCCGCACCAGGCGCGAACTCCCGTCCACGGTCATGGGCGCGGCGGCGTAGGCGGGCAGGGACTGGCCGTTGACCTTGATGTGGATGTAACTGATGCCGGCGCTATCGGCGGCGTACACCACCAGCGTCAGGGGGCCCAGCGGCAGGATGGAGCCGTCATAGGGATATTCCACCCAGGCCTGCGCAGACGCATCCAGGCTGGGCGCGCCCCCGCCGCACCCACTGAGGAGGGCCGCAATCAACACCGCCAGGAGCGAAACCTGTACCAACGCGGTTGGAAAGTGAAGCAGTTTCATGATGACCTTCTTTCATTACGGGGCGCAGGAACCGCCGCCCTTGTCCCAGCACAAGCCAAAGATATCCTTGTCATTGCAAGCGCAATTGCCGCTGTAACAGTGATCGTTGTGGTGGCAGTAGTCCCCGGCCAGGCCGGCGCCGTTGCTCGGGACACAGACCTTCTCGGCGCAATGATTGGAGCGGCACCAACTGTCCGCTTCACAGGCCTGCCCGTCGGGCAGGCCGGCGCCTACCGAGCAGACGCCGCTATTCTCGAAATTCTCATACCCCTTGCAGAAATGACCGTCCAGGCCACCCCAGCCTTGCGGACAGATGCACAAGCCGTTCCAGCAGTGGTTATCATGGTGGCAATAGTCGCCGGGCCGCCCCATTTTATCCAGGGGGGCGCAAAGCCCATTGGCGCAGTGGAAACTGGCGCACTGATTGTTTTGCGTGCAAAACATCCCATTGGCGGCGCCGGCCGCGCAGGCTCCGGTGGTCCCCGGGGCGGGACGACCAGGGCAGAACGTGGTCACGCCATTGATGACGCATTGGCACACCCCGCTCCAGCAGTGCGAGTTCGCCAGGCAGAACGCGCCGGCCATGCCCATGCCGGTGGGCATACAAACGTTGGAACTGCACTCCCCCGACGCGCACTCCTTATTGGCGACGCATGGACTGCCATCCGCAATCAAGGCCCCACCGGTACTCTCGCCCGGCCAGCCCCAGGAGGAACGCCCCAGCAGGGAGATCCTCAGTTCACAGTTTTTGTCGGACGAGGTCAGCGTATACTGACCTTCGGCGGCCTTCCAGTTCTCGAAACTCGGCTTGGGGATGAACAGGCTGTCGCCGGTACACAGGCCGGGGATGTTGAAGTTGAGATGGACACCCAGCGTTTTGCCGGCTTCCATCGGGACAATGACGACGTTCTGCCCAAACTTCCCGTTTAGGGGAATGTCTGCCAGCGCGTAGGGTTTCGCCTCCCAGGCGTAGTCGGCAGACTCGCGCGTCACCTGGTTGGCAAACACTGTGAGCACACCGCTGGTGGCCTTGTGGTTGATGCTCAGGCTTTCGAAAGTGACCTGCACGCTGTCGGTGGGGGTATTGGTCTTGCATTCCTCCGTGGTCGACTGGCTGAGACTCGACTCTCCTGTCGAACTGAACGCGCTGACCCGATAGGAGCAAAAACAACCCGGCGGTTCCTTGTCCAGGGAAATGGCAATCATCTGGTCCGCGTAGTCGTTATTCACAGGCCCCTTGACCGTTGGATTGACCAGGACAACGTGATGCTCCCGCCTGGCGGTGGCCGAACCCGAACAGTTATATTCCGCATACACGGCAAACCCAACAACGGACATTTTTGCGGTCTGGTCGTAATCCCACCTGACGAAGTGTTGGCCTGATGTGTTGGGATACAACTTCACATTGTAAGGAGAGGCCAGCAGGGAATCAACGATGTTCGACCCCCATAACCAATCCTCCAGCCAGAGGCGGTAGGTTAGGTCGAAGTCTGCGCCGGCCTGCCCGGCGCTCCAATTCATAGTGCGGGCCGCGGGGTCGACCAGCGACTCATAGGTATGCACATTCTGGAAGCCGCCCAGGTCCAGGACGCCGGTCGGCTGCGGGCTGGAGCCGCGCACTTCCACAGTCAAGGTCTGGCCCGGGCCGAGTTGGAGGGTTTCCGGCATGGGAATGCCCCATTCCCCGTCGGCGCTCCAATCGCCCGCCGGCAGGGAACTCGCATTCCTGGGAACACGGATGGCGGTGAAACTGTCCAGCGTGACCCATAAGGTTCCATTTTGGACGCCGTTGACATAAGGCGTGAATGACTGTGGGTGGAAGAAGAGCCGCTTGGGGTCCGATGAGACCTGGCAGCGGGTGGAAGGTCGCGCATCCACCCAGGCATGGGGACTGATGGCAAGCGGGGTCGTCCTGCCCCCCTCCAATTTGACCGCCACAACCGTGTACCCATACCGCGAGGAAGACGGGACTTTATCCATGTACTGGATGTCGCTGGCGGACAGGCTGGCAATCGTTTGGGCCTTTGGCAGGCCGGGCTTGATGCGGTTCACCTGGTAGCCGGTGGCATTGGCAACCGCGTTCCACGTCAGAGATACCTGGCACTCGCCCGATGCAACGGCCTTCAACGTCAGTGGATCCGTTGGGGCGGTATTGGGCGGTCGGAAGATCACCATCGGGTCGGGGAACAGGGAGGGGTCCAGCTGGGCAATAGGCTCCTGCGAGGGAATCGCGCCAGGCCGAAACTCGGGCAGGATGCCGGGCAGCAGGTTGGGGGGCGGCGCCCCGGGGGGTACGCAAAAGTTGACAGTCAGTGTAGCCGGCTGGCTGATGCTGGTCTGCCCGCTGGTATCCACCACCTCCACCCACAGCGTAATCGTCCCGCCCTGCTGGGAGAGATGCAATTCGGCATCCACCGAGGCGTTGATCGTGGCGCCAAAATCCGCACCACCCAGGGCCGCCATTTGCAGGACACGAATGCCCGAGGACCCAAACGGGCCGGTATAGTAGTACTTCAGGGTGGCGGTTCGGACGGCGCCGGGCGGTTCGAGCGTGGCGACCACGTTGGCGGTGAGCGGTTCTGTGGTGCAGGCCTGGCCGTAATAAATGGGAGTGGATGGAAACGCCAGGTTTTTGATCGAAAGCGAGGGCTGGTTGCCCGGCGGCGGGGGGAAGGGAGTCGGTGCGCAAAAATGGACCGCCAGCGTATATAGCGGGCTGACGCTGACTCTGTTGGCAGAGTCATGGGCCTCGATGCGCAGTTCCACCTGTCCATCTGCCTGGGCAAGATAATTCCCGGCCTCCTGCCCAATCTCCACATCCGCCTTATATTCCGCCCCGGTCAATTGCATGGAAATTTCCAGGTCCTGCGAGCGCAACCCGGCTGCATCGATGAAGGCGTACGCCAGGACCACCTTGGACACGGACGCGGCCGGCTCGATGACGGCGGCGACAGACAGCCTGGTGGGTTTGGCCTGGCAGTTGGCCCCGTAATACACCGGGTTGGCGCTGAAGTTGGCGCTCTTGAAGACAATCTGCGGCGATGGATTTTGCGGGGGCGGCGCGGGTTTTTGCTGGGGCGCAACCGGCGGCGCGCCCCCACCCGGCTGGAGCCCGCCTGGGCCGACGGCAATTGGCTGCACCCCGTTCGGGCCGGGGATCGCGGCCTGGGGCGGCTGCGATTTCGGCTTCGGGATGAGGATCACCTGTCCGGGCTGGAGCTGCCCGCCGGCGATGTGAGGGTTGGCCCTCAAGATATCGTCGACGCTAATCCCCAGCCGCGCGGCAATGTTTTCGAGCGTGTCGCCCGCCTGCACAACGTACTGGGCGTACTCCTGGCGGGAGGCAAGCTGCTCCACAACACTGACATAATGCACAACCGATTCATTGAACTCGCCGCGGCTGTTGTAAGCGCGGGCCACCAGGGCATAGGTTCCGCTCCTGGCAGCCACCAGGGAGTAGGACAGGCTCAACGGCGAAAACCCATTGGCATCCGGGCTGGCCTGGCTGAGGACCAACGTATCGTCCACCCACAGGTCCAGGCGGACGACGCCCAGCGGGTCGTTGGCGCTGGCAAAAAAGAGAAAGGATGCGCCCTGCGCGACCTGCGTCCCATTGGCAGGCTGTTGGATCGTCACCGACGGCCCGGGGAACGATAGCGGTTCACCCGACGCGGCAGGTATGAAGGGCAGGTTGCATGCCAATATGAACAACAATCCAGCCAGCGAAACCGCCAGCCAGCCGGCCCATCCTTGCATGTTTTTTCTTCCGGTTTCCATCATGATCTCTCCATCGCGGTTTTCAGCCGCAGCTCAATCTAGTTCCGCCGGATGGAATATCCAGCAGATGCCCGGCACATCGGGAACACAACTCTTTTGCGCGTCGGCCCGTCACTTCAATCCTTTTTTCTCGGGCGGGCGGGGTTTGGATTCCTCCCGAAAATAACGATTGAAGAGCTTGACCAATTCGTCCAAGTCAGCAGCCACCCGGCTCTGCCCGGTGCGGACGTTTTGAATCCGACCACGCCAGGATGTCCCGCTGGATGTTTCTTTCCACAAATGAACCACGTAGACCTGGGTGTTCTTTCGCTGCATGTTGGCCTCCTTAGCCTCCGACTTCATGGGGAAAATCCTGGGCTTCCCTCTCGACCGCCTCTGCCAGGTCGAACAACAGGGCCAACAGGAATAACAGTGTCTCGGCGTCGGTCTCGACATTGAGTTGCTGGTAGCGAAGCATTGCCTCCCCCATCATCTCGATGTTCACATATCGCGCCTGCAACAACAAACGCCGCAGTTCCCGCGCCGAAAGGACGCCGCGCACAAACGCGGTCGGATGTCCGCGCGTTACGAAGCGGGCATCGAACTCGGCGTCGCCCAGGGGTATCTCTGCGCCCGCGCGCCCCAACTGGCTGAAGAAATTCCTCTCGCTGATCGAGAGCGAGGCGTTTCCCGGCGGCCTGGCGGCCATCTCGATGCGCATGTAGGTGGACGAACTGCCTGTCCTCCCGCCGCCGCCGCGCGTGATGGTATAGATGCGCACCGCGCGCCCATGCCAGTCGCCATCCAGGGTGGGGCGTCCCAAAATCCAACCTGGCGGATGGAACGCCAGCCCCGCCCGCTGCGCTGCTTTACGCCAGGCCTCGGCGTGTTTGCGCCGGTCGTAATAGAGGATGCCAATCACAATGCCGAAGAAGACCAGGATGAAGAAGGGCAGGACGCCGCAAAAACAAAAGAGGGAGAGAATGTCCATGTTAGTGTCCAAAACAAAAAAACTGACGCCGAATTCAGCATCAGTGTACATAAAGGGTGTCTATAAAGTGTCTTTGCAAAAAGGCGAAACGGGCTGCCACCCGCCATTTTTTAAGAACTGTTTTTCTTCAATTCCGCTATATCCCGTTCGATCGTCCGCAGGCTCACACCCAGCGCATCTGCCAGGTGTTGATGGGTTGGCTCGCCCCCCTGTTCCGCGGCTTCCTTTACCAGCCGCTTCAGGCGCTGTTTGCGCAGTTCCACCTTGCCGCGCACTTCCACATCCTCTGACGCAAACAAGGTCCACGTGACGCGCACCGTTTCATCCGCATGCCCGGCGCGCGGCAGGGAGAGGGTTGTCCGCCGGCTGTGCAAATCCCGATGCAGCGCCAGGATGCGCCCATGCTGTGGGACGCTGTCGACAAATTTTCGGCGGGAGGTCTCGTCTGGCATGGTCTGAATGCGGGACATCAGGTTTTCATAGGCCAATTGGAGAACCTGCCGCGCCTGCCGCCGTTCTTTCGCCGCGCAAAACACATCATAGGCCGCCAAATAGACCAGGCTAATATCTCCGACAGCAAAGGTTCCGTGCCCCTCGACCCAATCCAGGGCCTGTGCCACGTGTTGTTTTGCCTGTCGAATCTGTCCAAGTTGCAGGCGGGCGCGCGCCAGTCCAGCCAAGGTATCCACCATCAGCGCATGCTGACCAATCTGGCGGCGGATCTCGAGCGCGCGGGTGTACTGACGCAGCGCTTCCACGGGGTCGGTCTCTTCCAGGAGCAGGCCCAGGTAGGTGCGGTTGTAGGCTTCCACACGCAGGTCGCCGATGGCTTCCGTAATAAGGAGCGACGCGCGCACGTATTTCAGGGAAGTTACGTTGTCGCCGCGATCGCGATGGAAAATTGCCAGGCTGTACAGGATCATGGCTTCACCGCGACGGTCGCCAAGTTTGCGCCGTAATTCCAACACGGCCAGTTTTTCCCGCCAGGTCTCGTCGATATATCCCAGGTCGCTGAAGATATTGCTCATCATGTGACGCAGGTTCGCTTCCATTTCACGATCGTTCAAAGGCTGGCTGATCTCCAGGGCTGCACGGCAGCAGGCCAGGGCCTCGTCGTAGCGGTTCTGGTGGTCGAAGTAAAACCTCGCCAGCGCGTGCAGGCCAACGACTTCCTGCCGGGCGTCCCCGGCGGCGCGCGCATTTTCGAGGGCGCAGGTCAGAATCGCTTCCGTCCCCTGCGCATCTGCCAGCATGTTCAAAATCCGTCCCAAAACGATTTGCCCATCCGTCATGACAGGGAGGTTATGTTCCCGCGAAGCCATCTCGATGGCAGTCTCCGCCGCAGATTTTGCGGTCGGGTAATCGCCAATCACCTCGTAATACCTGGCCCAACGCAAGGATTGCGCAGCGAGTTCCGAGGGCGATCCGGCCAACGCGTCCAACGCCTCCAAGTCGGCTTTTTGCGCGGCGCGTTCCCCCAGCCGGCTGTGCGCCGTCTCGCGCGCCAGAAGCAGGGGCCGACGCTGGGCATCCCCAAGGAGTGGGGGGAGGTGGTCGAGCGCTTCCAGCGCGCGGGAAAAATAGACCAGTGCCTCGTGGTTGGCATAAACGCGCAGGGCATTCTCCCCGGCTGCGCGATTGAATCGCGCAGCCGGTTCCCATTCCTCGCCGCGCCAAAAATGCCAGGCCAGCGCGTCGGTCTCGGCAGGATGAAGCTCGGCAAGGCGCGCCGCAATCCCGCGATGAATTTGAATGCAACGCCCGCTCTCGATCTCGGCGTAGACCACCTGGTGAATTTTGTCGTGTTCAAAACGGTAACCCACGTTCGTCTCGCGCAGGAAGGAACGGCGGATCAGTTCCCGCGTCAGGTCCAGCGCGGTGGGGACATCCAGCCCTCCGGCCCCGGTCAGCGTGGTAAAGTCGAATTGCGCGCCGAGCGCGGCCATGACCTCCAATGCCTGCCGCAGGGAGTCGGGCAACCTGCGCAGGCGGTTGGTAATGACTTTCTCCACCAGCGGCGGCACGGGCAGTTCGGCGTAATCGCGGGTGGTCTCATCCCAGGGCGTGCGCCAGCCTCCGTCTGCCTGGCGTTTCAACACGCCTTCGTCTTGCAGGGCGCGCAGGCTTTCGAGGATGAAAAGCGGATTTCCATCCGTCTCACGATGAAGGCGAATTTCGAATAATGGCGCGGGACCCGCCAACCCCAGCGAGCGGCGGATCAATTCACCCGTGGCCGCTTCATCCAGGCGGGAGAGGGCGTGCCGTTTAAGCAGGTTTCCGCGGCTGGCGGCTTGCAGCCCCTCCCAAGCCTGCGGGGTGGCGCGCGCCTCCTCCGTTCGATACGAGCCGATCACCAACACCCCAAGCGGACCCAACCGCCGCGCCAGGGCGGGGAGGATGGTCAGCGTGTCGCCGTCAGCCCAGTGCAAATCTTCGAGGATGACGACCAGCGGAACGGCGCCCGCCCAGCCTTCGAGGAAATGGATGAACGCCTCGGCAAGACGCGTCCCTTCCTGCGCGGGCGCAAGGGATGGCGCCGCCTCGAAGGCGGGCAGCGCGGGATGGGGCGACAAAAGCGAAGCAATCACCTGCAGCCAGACTTTTTCGATTACCTGCTGGATCTGGCTGGCGCGCAGCGGCGTAAGCCCGGCTTGCAGCGCTTCGACCAGCGGCGCATACGGTTTGAGTCCCTGCGTTTCGCGGGCATGTCCCCACAATACCTGTGCGCCGCGCCATTCGGCCTCGCGGGCCATCTCCTGCAGCAGGCGCGTCTTGCCCACACCCGCCTCGCCTTCCAACAGGAGGAGGCCGCCGAGTTTGTGGAAGACTCCTTCGATGAAGGGCAGTAGCGCGGCGCGGTCCGATTCGCGCCCCACCAGCGGCGCAGCCAGGATGGACTCTTTGACGGGAAGTGTCTTGTCGGCGCGGGCGCGAATCTCCTCCGCCAGCGCGAGGGTCTCGGCCTCGGGTTCGACCTCCAATTCCTGGCGCAGGGCCTGGCGGCAAGCCTCGAATTGACGCAGCGCCGCGTCGGGCTGCCCGAGCATCTGGTGCAGGCGCATCACCTCGCGGTGCGCCGATTCGTTCAACGGCTCGGCGCGGGAGAGTCGCTGCGCCAAATCGAGAGCCTTTGCAAAGCGACCCGCGGCTTTTTCCAATCCTTCCAGGCGTCCCAGGGCCTGCAGGAATAATTCCCGCAGTCGCTCGCGTTCGAGCAGCGCCCAATCGTGAAAATCGCCTTCGAGAAAATCGGCGCGGTACAGGTCCAGCGCCTGTTCCAATTCATGCCGCGCGGCCTCGCGCGCCGCCAGGCGCTCGAACTCCCGCGCGTCCACCCACAGCGGGGCTGCCGCTGCCATCGTGACCGAGTCGGCATCGGCGGCCAGCAAATCGGGGAAGGCCCTGCGTATCTGCCACAAGGCCTGGCTGAGGGCGCGGCGGGCGCGGGTCTCGTCCAGCTCGGGCCAGAAGAGTCCCGTCAACGCGGCGCGGGATTGGGGTTCGTGATTGTGGAAGAGGAGGTGGGCAAACAGGGAACGGGCGGTGGAAGAAGCGGGAAGCGGACGAGTCTCTCCATCCTTTTCGATTCGCATCACCCCGAAAAGGAAAGCGCGGAATTGGGCCGTGAGCGGTCGGACATTCGCTCCCATGAAGTGATTATATACCGCACTCGGGCGAAAATTGCGTTTTCAGTTTCACCAACTCCGCAGTTCAGGAAAGCGCTGCCGCTCCCGGGACGCCCAAATGTTGCCATGAATTTATTGTTTTTTTTATGGGGAAATAGGTTCTATAATAGATGGTAGACTTCCGCGCACGCAGTTCCGCCAAGAGCACGAGAATGGCATGACTTTTGCAGGAAGGCCGGCTGCGTTTTTTTGCCGTACAATTATGTCGCAGCACGAACAACAATACCACAATTGACGGTTCGTCTGTCGCAGGATCGCGCTACAGAATTTTCGCGATTGAGATGGATTCTCATGGGTAATACTATAATGAATTATCATGAACCGCCGTTCTCGATGTGCGGCAGCCTCCTTTCAAACAGGGATCCCAGGACAACAGGGGCGCGATCGTCCCCGTAACTGTCCTTGAACGGTAACGCAGGAAAATTCGACCGTATGCGCCGGCGCTTGACCTTCCCCATGTCTGTGATACTCCTCTACTGTATCTTTGGAGGAGCATGGCTGGTATTCACAGATTACGCCATTCCCCTGTGGGCACCGGACCCGCAGGCGGTGGGTTATTTTTACATGGCCCGCGGATGGCTTTTCGTCGCCGCCAGCGCCTTCGCCCTGTATTACACGCTGAAGAGGGAAACCCAGGTTCGGGAACAGGCCGAACAGGAGTACAGGAACATCTACGAGAACAGCCCCGAAGGATTCTTTCAATCCACGCCGCAGGGCCGTTTTCTCAGCGTCAACCCGGCCATGGCGCGCATGTTCGGATACGAATCCCCGCAGGAGATGATCGACCTGGTCCAGAACATCGGCACACAGCTGCATTCCAGCCTGGAAAACCGCCAGCGCTTTGTAAACATGCTGATGAGCCGGGGGGCGCTGGAAAACTTCGAAGCCCCCAACCTATGCAAGGATGGAAGCATCATCTGGACATTGACCAATGCGCGCGTCGTGCGTGGAACCGACGGCGTAATCCAATACTATGAGGGTTTTCTTCAGGACATCACCCAGCGCAAGAAGGCAGAGCAGGCCCTGGTCGAAAGCGAATGGAGCTTCCGCGGCCTGTACGAAAACAACCCGCTGATGCTCTTCAACATCGACCCGCGCGGGCATATCCTGGCGGTCAACCAGACCGCCAGCCAGCGCCTGGGATATTCGAACGAAGAGTTGATCGGCAGGCAGGCCACCGCGTTCGTTCACAGGGACGACCGCAAAAACATCATCCGCACCGCACTGCGATGCGTGCAACAGCCAAACGAGATCCTGCGGCTGGAATTCCGCGTCATCCCCAGGGCCACGGACAGCCTGTGGGTGGAGGGCAGCGCGCGCGCCTTCATGGGCCAAAACGACCAGGTCAACATCTTCGTGGCCTGCGAAGACATCCAGGAAAGAAAACGCGCCGAACTCGATTTGAGCCTGGCAGAGGAACGCTACCGCGCATTGGTGGAACAGTTGCCCGTGGCCGTGTATCGGGAAGCTTTTGGGATCGAAAACCTCCACCTCTACCTCAGCCCGCGCATCGAGACCATCCTGGGATACACGATCGCGGAATTGTGCGAGGACCCGCGCATCTGGCGGGAGGCCATTCACCCCGATGACCGCGATGCCATCGAACGGGAAAACCGCCGCACGGACGAGACCCTCGAACCGTACCAGATGGAATACAGAGCCTACAAGAAAGACGGCAGTCTCATCTGGCTGCGCGACCAGGCGGTGGCGATCTTCGGCGGGAATGGCGCGCCGCTCTACTGGCAGGGCCTGTTGATGGACATCACGGCCCAAAAGAAGGCACAGGAGTTGCTGGCCAAAAGCGAGGAATCCTACCGCGGATTGTTCGATACCGTCACCGACGCCATCTACATCCAGGACGCAAACGGGGTCTTCCTCGACGTGAACGAGGGCGCCCTCAAAATGTACGGGTACAGCCGCGAGGAGTTGATCGGGAAGGACCCGTCGGCTGTCTCCGCCCCGGGCAAAAACGACCTGGAAGAAGTCAGCCGAAAAATCCAGCTTGCCCTGCAAGGAGAGGCGCAACAATTCGAATTCTGGGGCCGCAGGAAAAACGGGGAAATCTTCCCCAAGAACGTGCGCGTCTCGCGGGGAAGCTACTTCGGCGAGAACGTGCTGATCGCCTTCGCCGAGGATATCACCGAGCGCAAGAAGGTCGAGGAAGCCCTGCGAACGGCCGAGGCCCGTTACAGGAACCTGGTGGAACACCTGCCGGCCGTGGTCTATATCGACCTGACCTCCGACATGAACACGATCTATGTCAGTCCCCAGATCGAAACACTGATGGGCTACACCCCCGAAGAGTGGATCAGCGACAGCGAACTCTGGAGCAACTGCCTGCATCCCGAAGACCGCGAGGCCATTCTTGCCGAGGAAAAGCACATTGTGCAACAGGGTGCGCCATTCAACCGCGAATACCGCATGGTGCGCCGCGACGGGCGCGTCATCTGGGTCTACGACCATGCCGTCCTCTTGCACGACTCGGACGGAACCCCGCTCTACTACCAGGGCGTCCTGCTGGATGTGACCCGGCAGCGCCGGGCCGAAGAAGCCATCCGCCAGAGCGAGGAGCGCTTCAGCAAGGTCTTTGAATCCAGTTCCATTGCCATCTGCATCACCACCCTGGCCGAAGGCCGCTTCATCGACGCGAACCAGGCCTATTGGGACCTGTTCGGCCTGAAGCAGGAGGAAGCCCTGGGCCGCACGGCCGTCGAATTGAACATTTGGAAGGATGCGTGGGATCGAGACCGGCTGCTCCGCCGCTTGCGCGAGGAAAAGTCCCTGCGCGGCGTGGAGGGGACCTTCATCACAGCCAACGGCGTTCAACACGATACCCTCATTTTCTATGAGCTGATCAGCCTGGACCGGCAGGATTGCATCCTGACCATGTTCCACGACATCACCGAACAGAAGCAGGCCCAGAATGCCTTGCGCCGCAGGGAAGCCATCCTGAATGCCATTGCGTTTGCCGCCGACCAATTCCTCAAGTCACCGCGCTGGGAAAGCAGCCTTCCCGATATCCTCGAAAAACTGGGAGCCGCCGCCCAGGCCAGCCGCGTCTACATCTTCCAAAAGGTGGAGAATGGATCGCGCAACATGGTGCGGCAGCGCTTCGAATGGTGCGCCGCGGGCATCACCTCCTACCTGGAGGATTCCTCCCTGCAAGACTTCGATATGAGCATCAACGGCCTGGGGCGCTGGATGAGCCTGATGGAAATGGGACAGCCGGTATATTCCATCGTGCGGGAATTGCCGCCGCAGGAACAGCCCGAGTTGAAGCGCCAGGGCATCCTTTCCATTTTCTGTATGCCGATCCTGATCGGGAGCGAGTTATGGGGCTTTATCGGGTTGGATGATTGTGTGGAGGAGCGCGCCTGGAGCGAAAGCGAGAACGAAGCGCTGCGCACAGCCGCCAGCATCATCAGCGCGGCCATCCAAAGGGAACAATCTGGCCAGGCGGAGAAGAAGCAGCTCAGCGAGTTGTTGATGCTGCATACCGTCGCGCTGGCAAGTTCCGCCGCGGCCAACATGGATGAATTGATCGAACGGGTCACGGGCATCCTCCACGAGAGTATGCACCCCACCAATTGCGGCATCCTGCTGGTCAGCCAAAACGGTCAGGCGATTGCCCCCCACCCATCCTACATCGAGGAAGGGTCGGCTGCCGACTCGGCCCCCATGGGGATCGAACAAGGCGTGGTGGGAAAGGTCGCCCACAGCGGCCGTTCCGTGCGCCTGGACGATGTAAAGCAGTCTCCCGAGTACGTGGAGATTGCGGCGGGCATCCGCTCCGAACTGTGCGTGCCAATCACCTCGGGCGGGCAGGTGATCGGCGTGATCAACCTCGAAAGCGTGTCACCCTCCGCCTTCAGCGAATCCGATGAGCGGCTGCTCAACACCGTGGCGGGCGGCCTGGGCACCTCCATCGACAAGTTCAAGCTGTTCGAAACCGAACGCCGCCGGGCGCGCGACGCCGAACACCTGCGTGAAGCCACCGCCGGCCTGAACAAATCGCTCGACCTCAACCACCTGTTCGAGATCATTTTCGAAACGCTGGCCAGGTTTGCCCCCTTCGACAGCGCCTCCATTTTCGTCCTGGAGGGGGAGCGCCTCAAAGTGGCCGCCACCTGCAACCTGCCGCCCGGGCTGGCCCCGGTCGGGAGCGTGTATCCGCTCACGGGCAAATGGAGGCAGATCTACGAGAGTCGGCATCCCCTGATCCTTGGGGATGCGCAAATCGATCCGCAGTTCGAAAAATGGAATGGCACCCGCTACATCCGCGGCTGGATCGGCCTGCCGCTGGTGGTCAAAGACCAGGTCACCGGGTTCGTTCACTTGGACAGCAGCATCCCGGACGCATTTACGGAAGAACAATCGATCCTGCTCCAAACCTTCGTCAACCAGGCGGCCATCGCCATCGAGAACGCCCGCCTGTTCGAAGCGGAACAACAGCGCCGCCACGAGGCCGAGACGCTGCGCGAGGCGGCCACCTCCGTGGCCTCCACCCTGGATGAAGAAGCCGCCATCCAATCGATCCTGGAACAGCTTTCCAAGGTGGTGCCTTTCAACAGCGCTTCGGTGCAAATCCTCGGGGATGGATACCTGGAGATCGTGGGCGGGGTCGGCTGGCCCGATCCTTCGGCGGTGAAAGGCATGCGCTTCCCCATGCCCGGCGACAACCCCAACACGGTCGTTGTCCAGGAAGCGCGCCCCTGCCTGCTGAAGAACGCCGCCTCGAATTACAAACTCTTCCTGCATCCCCCGCACGACCACATCCAGTCCTGGCTGGGCGTCCCGTTGACCGTGCGCGACAAGGTCATCGGGATGTTGGCCGTCGACCACGCCCAGGCAGATTTCTACAACGGAGAACACGCCCGCCTGGTCGAAACCTTTGCCATCCAGGCCGCCATCGCCATCGAAAATGCGCGCCTGTTTGCCGCCGAACAAGGCCAGCGCCTGCGCGAAGCCTCGATGCTCGACCTGATGACCCTGGCCGCCTCCTCCCTCGACCTCGACCAGGTCAACCAGAACATCCTCAGCCACATCATCAAGTTGATCCCGTGCGACTCGGGAACGATTCAGATCCTCAAAGATGACCGGCTGCGCATTTCCGCCGTGCTGGGATTCGAGCCATGGATTCTCAAACCCGGCAACACGCTCCTGGTGCAGGACTTTCCGCTCAACGCAGACATCATCTCCAGCAGGCGGCCCATCCGCATCGATGCTGTGCAAAACGATACGCGTTACCGCTGGATTCCCGGCATCCACAACGTCAACTCCTTCATGGGAATTCCAATCCTCTTCAAAGGGGAACTGATCGGCATCGTCACCCTGGATAGCGCCCAGGAAAACTGGTTCACCCACGAGGACGAGGAATTGGGCCTGGCCATCGCCACCAACGCCGCCAACGCCATCGGCAATGCGCGCCTGTTCGAGTTGGAACAGCAACGCAGGCAGGCAGCCGAGAATATGCGCCTGGCCGCCTCGGCCATCACATCCAGCCTGGATGTGCGCCAGGTGCTGGAGACCATCCTGATCGCCCTGCAGCAGGTGGTGCCCTATCACAGCGCCACCATGTTCCTGCTGGATGAAGACATGGTCAGGATTGCCGCCGCCCAGGGACTGCCCACTGAGATGGAACGAGTGATCGACCGCGCTTTCCCCGCCGACAACCAGCTCTTCCAGGCCATCGACGAGAGCAGCCAGCCCGTCATCCTGTACGATGCGCAGGACGATCCGCGCTTCGAGAGATGGATTGCGGAGAACGTACACGGCTGGATGGGAGTGCCGCTCATCACCCACGGGGACATCGTCGGCTACATCACCCTCGACAGCCACACGCCGGGCAACTTCGATGAAAACGCCGCCGACCTGGCCCTCACCTTCGCCTCCCAGGCGGCCATCGCCATCGACAATGCCCGCCTGTACGAAGAGACACGCCGTCGGTTGAGCGAATTGGAGGTTGTCAGCCGCGTTTCCTTTGCCATGCGTTCCACCCATGACCCCAACCGCATGTTGCCGACCCTGATGAAAGAAATCATGCGCAGCATGGATACGGACGCGGTCTCGATCTGGCTGTACAATCCCCGCACCTACATGCTCGACCGCGTGATTGCCAGCGGGTGGCAGAATGAGATCGACCTCAAATCCCTGCACCCCACCGAATCCATCGTCGGGCACGTCTACCAGAGCGGAGAGGTTCACCTGATCCAGGACTTCCCGAAGGACCCGTACACCCATCCCGTGCTCACCGACCAAAAGATCCAGGGCTGGGGCGGGATTGCCGTGCCGATCCGCACCACTTCACAGACCATCGGCGCGGTGATCGTGGCCGTGCCCCAGCCCCGCAAGGTGGAACACCACCAGGCGCAGCTGCTGATTACCATCGCCGAGATTGCCGGCAGCGCCATCCATCGCGCCCAGTTGTATGACCAAAGCGAGGAACAAGTCCGCCGCCTGACCGCGCTGCGCGACGTGGATACCGCCATCTCGTCCAGTTTCGACCTGCGCGTGACCCTCAACATCCTGCTGGACCATACCCTGGCGCAGCTCAACGTGGACGCCGCCACCATCCTGTCCTACAACGCCGACATGCGCACCCTCGATCACATTGCCAGCCTGGGCTTCCGCCAGGTCGGCCCGATCCAGGCTTCGCTGCGCATCAACAACCGCCTGCTCAACCAGGCCCTGCTCGAACGCCGCGACATCTTCGTGGAAAACATCGCCGCCGAGATGAACCATCACCGCAAGGACCTGGCCGCCCGTGAAAATTTCGTCAGCTATCTCGCCGTTCCCCTGACCAGCAAGGGACACGTCAAAGGCCTGCTCGAAGTCTACCTGCGCCAGCCTTTTACGCCCCAACCCAACTGGATCGATTTCTTCCACACCATCGCGGGCCAGGCCGCCATCGCCATCGACAATGCGCAATTGTTCGAAAGCCTCCAGCGCACCAACCAGGAGCTGGCCCTGGCCTACGACACCACCCTGGAAGGCTGGGGACGGGCGCTCGAATTGCGCGACCGCGAGACACAAGGCCACACCCTGCGCGTCACCGAACTGACCATGCGCCTGTCGCGTCGACTGGGAATCCCGGAAGGCGAGCTGGTCCACATCCGCCGCGGGGTGCTGCTGCACGACATCGGCAAAATGGCCGTGCCCGATCACATCCTCAAAAAGACCGGCCCGCTGACCGAGGAGGAATGGGCGGAGATGCGCCAGCATCCACAGTACGCCTACGACCTGCTGCACCGCATTCCCTACCTGCGGCCCGCCCTGGATATTCCCTACGCCCATCACGAGTACTGGGATGGGAACGGCTACCCGCGCGGGCTGAAAGGCGAGGAGATTCCGGTCGCGGCGCGCATCTTTGCCGTGGTGGACGTGTACGACGCCCTGCTGTACGACCGCCCCTACCGCGAAGCCTGGCCCAAAGGCCAGGTCGCCCAATACCTGCTGGCCCAGGCAGGCACACACTTCGACCCCGACATCGTCGGCGAATTTGTCAGGATGATCCTGGAGGATGAATAACCTCCCCGTAGAAATTTGAACAGTCGCAAAGATTTTATTGGCATCCCAAACCAACCAAACCAGGAGATTTATATGAGCACAAAGACGGACACAAAAAAGACCACCGAATCCTTCTCCGCCGAAGAAAAAGCCGCGATGAAGGCCCGCGCCCGCGAGTTGAAAGCGGAAGAGCGCGCAGGCAGGAACAGGGAGGAAGGGGAAAAAGCCGTGTTTGCTGCGATTGCGCAAATGGCAGAATCGGACCGCGTCATGGCTGCGCGGCTCCATGAGATCATCACAGACAGCGCTCCGGACCTGACGCCGAAAACCTGGTACGGGATGCCTGCATACGCCAACAAGGAGGGGAAGGTCATTTGCTTCTATCAGGCTGCGAGTAAATTCAACGTGAGGTATGCCACGTTTGGCTTCCAGCACGATGCGAATCTGGACGATGGCAACCTGTGGCCGACCGGCTTTGCCCTGATTCAATTAACCGCCGCCGAAGAGGCAAAGATCAAGGCTCTCGTGAAGAAAGCCGCGGGCTAAGAACCCGGCGCAAGGGTCGCAAGCCAAACCACGGCGCGCGCCCGCAGGGTTCCGCCTGCCGAAAATCGGGAGGTTCGGCACGCCTGCCGCGTGATGGCCTGCCGGGCGGGGTGGGTTATAATGGAAGCATGAGCCTCGTAATTGCCATCGACATCGGCGGGACGCACATCCGCGCGGCCGCCTATGCGCCCGGGCAAACCACACCCGCGCGGCATGAGCGCATTCCCTCGCAGGGCTTGAAGCCGGGGGTCTTTGACCGTCTCGTACAGGCCGTGGAAGCGGTTTGGCCCGCCGATGGGGATGTGAGCGCCATCGGCATGGCGGTCCCGGGCGCGCTCGACATGCGCCAGGGCGTGATTTTGCACACCCCCAACATCCTCGAATGGCAGAATTTCCCCGTCGGGCCGAAGCTGGCCGAGCGCTTCGGCGTACCCATCTACATCAACAACGACGCCAACCTGGCGGCGCTGGGCGAGTGGAAATACGGCGCGGGCCGCGGCCACGACGACCTGCTGTACCTGACCATCAGCACGGGCATCGGGGGCGGCGTGATCTGCAACGGGCGCCTGCTGGAAGGCTATCACGGCCTGGCCGCGGAACTGGGCCACGTTACGGTCGACCCGAACGGGCCGCCCTGTTCGTGCGGAGCTCCGGGTCACATCGAGGCGCTTTCGTCGGGGCGCGCCATTGCGCGCTATGTCAACGAACAACTCCAGGCGGGCGTGAAATCGAGCCTGACCGCCGACCCGTCGCTTTCGACCTATCAGATCGCGGAAGCCGCCCGCCAGGGTGATGCGCTGGCCGTTTCGGCCTTCGAGCGCGCGGGCGATTACCTCGGCATTGCGGTGGTCAATTTTCTGCACACCTTCGACCCGTCGGCGCTGATCTTCGGCGGCGGGGTCTCGCAGGTGGGCGACCTGCTGTTCGTGCCGTTCGAGCGCAGCCTGCGCAAACGGGTCTTCCATCCGCGCTACCTGGAGGGGCTGGTCATCACCCGCGCCGCCCTGGGCGATGACGCGGGCCTGCTGGGCGCGCTGGCCCTGGCGCGCATCTCTGAAGAAGACCCGCCCTGACGGGCACAAGCGAACCGCCTGAGGGGAGAATCCGCTTCTGTAACGGGAGCAGGTTCGAGGTCCAAGTTAATCCATCATTGCGAGACGGGGACACTTCTTCGCGAAGTTCGACTCCTTTAACGGGAGCATCCTCCGTCCCTCGCAATCCAAGCCAACAGACAATTCAAGGAGTTATTTCATGGAGCCAATGAAGTTACCAGGTCCCAAGACCCGCGCGCTGATCAAGCGCGATTCTGCCGTCATTTCCCCGTCGTATCCGCGCGGCTATCCGTTCGCGATGGATCACGGCAAGGGCACCGAGGTGTGGGATGTGGACGGCAACCGCTTCCTCGATTTCATGGCGGGCATCGCCGTGAATTCGACGGGACACGCGCACCCCAAGGTGGTCAAGGCCATCCAGGATCAGGCCGAGAAGTTCATTCACATCTCGTCCGATTTCTATCACGAGAAGTGGATTCAGCTCGGCGAGAAGCTGGCCGAGATCGCGCCCTTCGATGATTACGGCGTTTCGTTCATGACCAACTCGGGCACCGAGGCGGTCGAGACGGCCATCAAGCTGGCGCGCTACCACACGGGCCGCAGCAATTTCATCGGCTTTACGGGCGCCTTCCACGGGCGCACGATGGGGGCTGTGACCTTCACCGCCAGCAAGCCGAAATATCACAAGGGCTTCTATCCGCTGATGAACGGCGTGTTACATGCGCCGTATCCGAACCCCTACCGTCCGATGCTCGAACGCCGCAAGGGCGAGGATGAGGGCGAGACCGTGGTGCGCTACATCGAGGAGCAGATCCTGGGTCATATCCTGCCAGCCGAGGAAGTGGCGGGCATCCTGGTCGAGCCGATCCAGGGCGAGGGCGGATACATCGTCCCGCCGGCGGGCTTCTACCCCAAGCTGCGCGAGCTGTGCAGCAAGTACGACATCCTGATGATCGTGGACGAGGTGCAATCGGGCATGGGCCGCACGGGCAAGTGGTGGGCCATTGAGCACTTCGGTGTGGAGCCAGACATCGTCACTTCGGCCAAGGGCATCGCCTCGGGCATGCCGCTGGGCGCGTGCATTGCCCGCCGCGAGATCATGGACTGGGAGAAGGGGGCGCACGGCAACACCTACGGCGGCAACCCGATCTCCTGCGCCGCCGCGCTGGCGACCATCGAGTTGATCGAGACCGAGTACATGCAGAACGCCGCCGAGGTCGGACAGTACACCCTCGACGCGCTGACCGAGATCCAGAGCCGCCACCCGTCCATCGGCGATGTGCGCGGCATCGGCCTGATGATCGGCGTGGAATTCGTCAAGGACCGCACCTCGAAGGAACCCGCGGGCGCGCTGACCGAGCGCGTGGTCGACCTGGCCTTCGAACGCGGCCTGCTGATGCTCTCGTGCGGCAAGTCCGTCATCCGCATCGCGCCGCCGCTCTCCATCTCGAGGTCCGAGGTGGATGAGGGCCTGGCGATCTTCGAGGAGGCCGTGGCCCTGGCCGAGAAGGAAGCCAAGGCTGGAAAGTAAAATAATCGGAAGCGGAGCTTCCGACTCCAACAATGAAACGAGCGGACCCGTGCGGGTCCGCTCGTTTTG